>CALKDI010000049.1 GCA_938084065.1 uncultured Alphaproteobacteria bacterium | reverse complement strand
TCGCCAACATTCGCCTCATGACCAGACGCCTGGCAAGGTATTGCTATTGCAACTGAACTTTTGAGTCAGGCTCTTACATCCTGAGCGCGATCAAGCGGCAATGACCGCACGGATTGCGCTTTAGGTGTCAATGCCGGTTAGAGCTTTGGTGTCCACGACCGAGCGCACAGCGGCATCCGCCTCAATACCCCAACTGCTCATTCAGCTTTCGCAGCAAGTCTTGCGCCGCCTCGGCAATCACGGTGCCCGGCGGGAAGATGGCTGCGGCGCCTGCTTCATACAGCTCGTCATAGTCCTGGGGAGGCACCACACCGCCGACGACGATCATAATGTCCTCGCGGCCTTCGGCGGCTAGAGCCCCACGCAACTCCGGCACCAAAGTCAAATGCCCAGCTGCCAGCGAGCTTGCGCCGACGATGTGTACGTCGTTCTCCACCGCCTGGCGGGCGGCCTCTGCCGGTGTTTGGAACAGCGGCCCGATATCCACGTCGAAGCCCAGGTCGGCAAAGGCCGTGGCGATGACTTTCTGGCCGCGGTCATGGCCATCTTGGCCCATTTTCGCGATCAAAATTCGAGGCCGCCGGCCCTCATTCTCCGCGAACGCCTCCACCATGCGGCGGACTTCGTTGACGTTCTCTGTGGTGCTGCCAACCTCAGCCGAGTAGACGCCGGAGACCGTTCTAATTGTTGCCACGTGCCGCCCCCACACTTTCTCCATCGCCTGGGTGATCTCACCGACGGTGGCCATCGCGCGGGCCGCATCGACGGAGAGCGCCAGCACGTTGCCCTCACCAGTCTCCGCCGCCTGGGTCAAAGCCGCCAAAGCCGCATCGACCCGGCCCTGATCGCGCTCGGCCCGCAAGCGCCGCAGCTTCTCAATCTGAGCGCCGCGGACCGCCTTGTTGTCCACCTTCAGGATCTCAATCGCCCGGTCGTCGGTCGGCTGGTATTTGTTCACGCCAACCACGGTCTGCCGGCCCGAGTCGATACGCGCCTGGGTGCGGGCGGCGGCTTCCTCGATCCGCATTTTTGGCACGCCGGCCTCGATGGCCTTGGCCATGCCGCCCATGCCCTCGATTTCCTGGATATGCTCCCACGCCTTGGCTGCCACCTCGTGCGTCAGCCGCTCGACATAATAGGAGCCGCCCCAGGGGTCGATCACCTTGGTCGTGCCGCTCTCCTGCTGCAGCACCAGCTGCGTGTTGCGGGCGATGCGGGCGGAGAAGTCGGTTGGCAGCGCCAGCGCCTCGTCCAGCGCGTTGGTGTGCAGTGACTGGGTGTGGCCCTGCGTTGCCGCCATCGCCTCGACGCAGGTGCGCACGACGTTGTTGAATACGTCCTGCGCCGCGAGGCTCCAGCCGCTGGTCTGGCAATGGGTGCGGAGCGCCAGCGATTTCGGGTTCTTCGCGCCCTCCGCCTGCATCATCTTGGCCCAGAGCAGGCGGGCGGCGCGCATCTTGGCGACTTCCATGAAGAAGTTCATGCCAATGGCCCAGAAGAAGCTGAGGCGCGGCGCAAATGCGTCGATCTCCAGCCCGACTTTCTTGCCGGCGCGGGCGTATTCCAGACCATCCGCCAGCGTGTAGGCCAGCTCAAGGTCAGCCGTCGCGCCGGCCTCCTGCATGTGATAGCCGCTGATGCTGATCGAGTTGAAGCGCGGCATCTTCTGGCTGGTGTACTTGAAAATGTCGGAGATGATCCGCATGCTCGGTTGCGGTGGGTAGATGTAGGTGTTGCGGACCATGAACTCCTTCAGGATGTCGTTCTGAATGGTCCCGGTCAGCTGCTCCGGCTTGACGCCCTGTTCCTCGGCGGCAGCGATGTAGAGGGCGAGGACGGGCAAAACCGCGCCGTTCATGGTCATGGACACACTCATCTCGTCGAGCGGGATGCCGTCGAACAGGGTGCGCATGTCATAGATCGAGTCGATAGCCACGCCGGCCATGCCCACATCCGCCGCCACCCGCGGATCGTCGGAGTCGTAGCCCCGATGCGTCGCCAGATCGAAGGCGATGGAAAGCCCCTTCTGCCCCGCCGCCAGATTGCGCCGGTAGAACGCGTTGGAGTCCTCTGCCGTGGAGAAGCCGGCGTACTGGCGCAACGTCCACGGCTTGTTGACATACATGGTCGGGTAGGGGCCGCGCAGATAGGGCGCGACGCCTGGCATGGTGTTGAGAAAGTCGAGGCCTTCCAGGTCCTTGGCCGTGTAGACCGGCTTGACCGCAATCCCCTCCGGTGTTTCCCAAGGCTCCGGCGTGTGGCCGAGCTCGGCGGTGGCCGCCTTCTCCCACGCAGCCAGATCGGCGGCGGGCGGCGGCGCGTTGTCAGGGTCGAGGTGGACGTCGGCAAAGCTGGGAATGGCAGACATGATAGGACTCGCATGCGTTGGACGCGCAAACGCGCATTTGGGTCGGAAGCTACGGGAAAATCGCGGAACGGTCGAGTCTGGTGCGGTCGTTGCGGACGAGGTCAGACATCCTCTGCCTTGATCGAGCTCCAGTCATAGTTCTGCCAAGCGGTGAGCAACTCTGACGGAGTGCCTTTGTTTCTGGCTGCCTCGAGGAAAAGCCCGGCATCTTTGGCAGAAAGCGACAATAGGTGGTGAAAGTTGGCTTGGATGAAATCCCATTTCTGAACGACGTTGCTGTTGCCGGTTGAGTTTTTGATGATTTCCATAAGGTGCGCTGTATCCATACCGTGAGCGCTGGCCATAGCGCGAACTTCCATGACCAGCGCTATGGTCCCGACCAACAGCCCATTGTTGGCCAGTTTGGCGACCATGCCCATGCCGACCTCCCCACAAGGAAATATGGTGCCCATTGCCTCAAGTGGTGCACGGCAACGCTCTATGACGTCCGCCGCACCGCCTGTCATCAGCGCCAGTGTTGCGGCGACTGCGCCGTGCGGCCCGCCACTCACCGGGCAGTCGATCACTTCAATATCCCGCGGCGCCAATTCCTGAGCCAGCGATTTGCAATAATCGGGGTCGATAGTGCTCATGATGATGATCACGCTGCCCGGACGGAGTGTCGAGAGCGCGCCGGTAGGGCCGCGCAACACCTGCTCCGTCTGCGCTTGGTCGACAACGATGGTCATGAAGATGTCGGCTTTCGCCCCGACGCCCGCGGGGTTTTCCGCCTCGACCAGGCCTTCTTTGGCAAGCGCCTCTATCGCCTTGCGTCGCCGGTTGGCGCAACTCACAACCGGAAAACCATGCTGCAGGAGGTGACGAGCCATGGGTTCGCCCATTTCGCCCAGGCCGATAAAGCCGATAGTCGGTTGTGCCATCGCGTATCTCCATAATTTTAGGGAGGGGTCACTTTAGGAAACAGGCGCGTCTGGCTGAGGGATTTGCATCACGCCCGGCGGATATCCGTCTGCCCGAAATCATTGTCCTTAAAGAGCAAAGGGATGTCGAGGTCCTTGGCCAGCGCGTAGGAGAAGCAATCGCCGAAATTCAGAACCGGGTAGCGATGGTAGGCTTCGGCGGCAATCCGTCCTCATCATAGAGCATGTCGTCAGGGTGTCGGTCGTCGTCGACTGGCAGGGTTTTGACTTCTTCGACCAGCGCCAGAATTTTTGCCCGCACATCCGCTTTTTCGGGACGCGCTTTCGCACGCACCTGCGCCAGCTTTGTCTCCAACGCATGCACCACAGCCTGGGTCATACTCTCCCCCGTCAGACGGGCGAGCTCCTGGGCCATGCGGTGGGCCTTGGGGTCTTTAATGTTGAGTTGCATGGTGGGGTCGCTCCAGTTCTACCTTCTACCTTATAGGGTATAGAACTCCGCCCACCCCACGCAACAAGTCTGGACAAACCCGCCAGCCCGGCTAGCCTCTTTCCCCAAAGCACGGAACACGCATCTCAGGGAGCGGCGCTCTACCTCAAAGCGCCGAATTCATGCCATGGCAGACACATTTGACTACGTCATCGTCGGCGCCGGGTCCGCCGGTTGTATTCTGGCCAACCGGCTCTCCGCCGACGGCAAGTATTCGGTCTGTATCCTGGAGGCGGGGCCGCCGGATCGGAACATTTACATCCATATCCCGGCGGGCTTTATCAAGAACCTGTCCAACCCGAACATCAACTGGATGTACCAGGCCGAGAGCGGCCCACACATCAACGGGCGCAAGATGCCGGTGCCGCGGGGCAAGACGCTGGGGGGCTCCAGTTCGATCAACGGCATGATCTACAACCGCGGCCAGCGCATGGACTATGACCAGTGGGCGCAAATGGGCAACCGGGGCTGGGGCTATGCCGACGTGCTGCCCTATTTCAAGCGCTGCGAGAGCCGGGTCGGCGGTGAGGGTGATGATACCTACCGTGGCCGCGACGGCGGCATGACGGTGGAGACCATCCCCTACCAGCACCCGCTCTGCGATGCGTTCATCAAGGGCGCGGCTGAGGTCGGCATCCCTCACAATCCGGACTATAACGGTGCCAAGCAAGAGGGCATCAGCTATGTGCAGCGCACAGTGCGCTCGCGGCGGCGGGTCAGCACGGCCAGGGCCTATCTGCACCCGGCGAAGTCGCGCTCAAACCTGACGGTCATCACCAACGCCTTTGCCACGAAAATCCTGCTGGAGGGCAAGAAAGCCGTCGGCATTGCCTATTCCAAAGGCGGTAAGGGCGGTGCTGCGGCGGAGGTGCGGGCGAATAAGGAGGTGATCCTGTCCGGTGGCGTCATCAACTCGCCGCAACTGCTGCAACTCTCCGGGATTGGGCCGGCGGGGCTGTTGGAGGAGTTGGGCATCGAGGTCAAACACCAACTGGCTGGTGTCGGCGAGAACCTGCGCGATCACTACGCGCCGCGCTTCGTCGTCCGCGTCAAGAATGCCGAGACCCTGAACGAACGCGCCCGCGGTCTGCGCAAGACGTGGGAGATCGCGAAGTATCTGGCGGGCGGCAAGAGCATCGTCAACCTGAACCCCTCGCTGGTCTATGGCTTCTGGCACTCTGACCCGGCGACCAAGAGCAACGACCTGCAATTCATCTTCACGCCGGCAAGCTATGACGAGGGCAAGCACGGCCAATTGGCGGATTGGCCCGGTTTCACCATCGCCGCCTGGCAACATCGGCCGGAGAGTTCTGGCTATGTGCGGGCGAAATCCGCCGATCCGTTCCAGAAGCCAGCGATCCAGCCGAATTATCTGGCGCACGAGACCGACCAGCGGGCTGTGGTTGCCGCCATGCGCCTGGCCCGCAGTCTGATCCACACCCAGGCCATGGCGCCCTATTTCGATGGCGAGGAAATGCCTGGCGAGGCGATCCAGACCGACGACGAGTTGCTGGACGCCGCCCGCCGCATCGGCGCCACCACCTACCACCCTATGGGCACCTGCCGTATGTCGCCGACCAGCGATGCGACGGCAGTGGTGGATGATCAGCTGCGGGTGCACGGCATGCAGAGCCTGCGGGTGGTGGATGCGAGCGTGATGCCGCGGATGATGTCCGCCAACCTCGCCGCCGGGACGATGATGATTGCCGAGAAGGCGTCGGACATCATCCTGGGCAAGCAGGCGCTGGAGCCGATTATTGTGCCGGAGTAGCGGTGGAGGAATGTGAAGGTTTGCTATATAGGATTGTTTTATTTCAATAGGTTATAGTGGGAGTTCGTGGAGGTTAACAAACCTTCGCAAACATTAACAAACGTGCGTGTTTTGATCGTGGGTGATCGCTGACTATAAGCCATTATAGGAATAAAGTCTACGATGTACATGGGCACTTTATAGCTGCCGGCCCTAGGTCGGCGCTCCGGTGGGAGCGCCAACTGGATCATGCTGCGAGTTGGACGTACTCGAAATCGCCGCCTTTGTTGTCGATGCCGACGCGGGGTGGGGCGATCCAGCTGGCGTATTCGCCGCTTCCGGTCACCGGCACCATCAGTGACTGGATGAATGTGGCGTCGGCAGGGGAGGGCAGGAAGTCGCCCTCGGCCTTGGCCCATTCAGCCTCGCTCAGCACCTCGCCCGTTGGGGAGACCAACAGGCCGGCGAAGGTGCCGATCTGGCGATGAAAAGCCTGGTGCGGCAGGGTGATTTCGAACGCGATGCCGCGGTCATTCAGAATCTTGTTCCAGCGGGCGATGCCCTGGGCGGTGTCGGCGATGTAGTCGTCGCGTAGGCGCATGTTCAGGGCCTGCAGCGCTGGCTCCTGCACCTCAACAAACGCGCCATCCTGGTAGCGCAGCACCGGGTAGGTCGCGTCCAGCAGCAGGTGGTCGTCATCAATGTAGGTCTCGCGGAAGCGGCCTTTGATGCCAGAATTAAACGCGTTCGCGGCATTCGTTGACAGCTCATTGCCGAACAGGTCGAGCGTCAGGGCGTAGTGCAGATTGGCTTTGCGTTGCAGCGTCGGTAGGTCGATCACGCCGAGCGCCCGGATGCGCTCCACATCGTACGGATCGGTGATGCCGGCCTCGTTCATCGCCTCCGCCGTGCGTTGGATGATGCGCCCAACGCCACGTTCGCCGACGAACATGTGATGGGCTTCCTCCATCAGCATAAAGCGGCAGGTGCGGGACAGCGGGTCAAAGCCGGATTGCGCCAGGCTCTCCAACTGCATCTTGCCGTCGCGGTCGGTGAAGAAGGTGAACATGAAGAAACTCAGCCAGTCCGGCGTGCGCTCGTTGAATGCGCCCAGCATGCGCGGGCTATCCTCGTGGCCAGAGCGGCGGCGCAGCAGGTCTTCGGCCTCCTCTCGGCCATCGGCGCCGAAGTATTTCTGCAGCAGGTAGACCATCGCCCAGAGGTGCCGGCCTTCCTCCACATTGACCTGAAACAGGTTGCGCAGGTCATAGAGCGACGGCGCGGTCGCCCCCAGATGGCGCTGTTGCTCGACGCTGGCGGGCTCGGTATCACCCTGGATGACGATCAGGCGGCGCAGCAGCGCGCGGTATTCGCCGGGAACCTCCTGCCAGACCGGCTCGCCCTTGTGCTGGCCGAAGGGGATGGTGCGACCTTCCTCCTGCGGCGCCAGCAGAATGCCCCAGCGGTAGTCCGGCATTTTCACGTAGTCGAAGGTTGCCCAGCCCTCGCGGTCAACGCTGACGGCGGTGCGCAGATAGACGAGAGCCTCCTGGAACCCTTCCGGCCCCATATCCTTCCACCAATCCAGATAGTTCGGATGCCAACGCTCCAACGCGCGCAACACGCGGCGGTCGCCGGCCAGATCGACATTGTTGGGGATGGAGGTGGAATAGTCGACGGCACCAATGGAATTGGCCATGAGGCGGGCTCCTTAAATCATTCACCTTCGTCCCTCTATATAACCTGCATGGCGCCGACTTTCACCGGTGGTTTCGCGCCGCAGCCGATTGAGGTTATGCTGCCATAGTCGAAATTTCGCAGCGGGAGTTGGCGTATGAGCAGGCTTGCAGGCAAGGTCGCAGTGGTAACAGGGGCTGGAAACGGCATCGGCAAGGCGATTGCCGAGCGGTTCGCCGCAGAAGGCGCGCGGCTCGCCATCGGTGATTTGGAGGCAGACGCGTTGGAGCGGACCGCAGCAGCGATCCGGGCTGGCGGCGGCGAGGTGGTCACGACGACCGCCGACTTGACCGAGGAGGCGGGAGCGGAGGCCTTGGTGCAAAGCGCCATCGATAGCTTCGGTGGGCTCGACATTCTGGTGAACAATCTGGGCGGCAGCCGCAACCAGAAGATCTGGGAGATGAGCGTCGAGGATTGGGATTTCGTCATGCGCCTGAACCTGCGTGGCACGTTCTTGTGCACCCGCGCGGCGGCGCGTTACATGAAGGAACAGCTGTCCGGGCGGATCATCTGCCTGTCATCGGGCAGCCGTGAGGGCACGCCGTGGACCGCGTATTATCAGGGCGGTGCTGCCTATTCGACCGCTAAGGCGGGGGTGCATGGCTTCATCCGGGACGTCGCGCTGGAATTGGCGGAGTTCAACATCACCGTCAACGCAGTGGCTCCCGGCCCAGTCGATACCGAGCGGGTCGGCCCTGGCTTGCGAAAGATGGACGAGATGGTGGAATTCAGCCCCAGCAAGATGACACCACTTGGGCGCCTTGGCACGCCGGAAGAAATTGCCGCCGCGGCTGTGTTCCTTGCCTCCGACGAGGCTAGCTATGTCAGCGGGCATACGTTAGCTGTTGCTGGCGGGCGCTAACAGTAGGAGGAATAGGACGCGATGGTTATCGAATTTGAACAGCGCGGCCACGTCGCCGTGCTCACCATGAACCGGCCAGAGGCGCGGAACGCTATTAACGAGGCGTTTGCCCTGGAAATGGAGGCGGCAATCGACCGGATCGAGGCGGACCCGGATATCTGGATTACAGTGCTGACCGGTGCCGGCTCGGTATTTTGCGCCGGGGCGGACCTGAAGGTGGTGGCGGATGGCAATGTCGCTCGCATCTTTACCAAACGTGGCGGTGGTGGTGGCATCATCAAGCGCGAGCGCTCCAAACCGCTGATTGCGGCGGTGAATGGCGCTGCAGTGGCTGGCGGTTGCGAGATCGTGCTGGCCTGCGACCTGATCGTTGCGGCAGAAGGCGCGGTGTTCGGCCTGTTTGAGGTCAAACGCTCCCTCGTGGCCGCCGGCGGTGGGCTATTCCGTCTGCCGCGTGCGCTGGGCCGCCAGATCGGCATGGAATTGATCCTGACCGGCGACACTATTGACGCGACACGGGCGCATCAACTTGGCATGGTTAACCGGGTGGTGTTGTCAGAGCGGCTGATGGAAGAGGCGATGGCCCTGGCTGAGCGCGTCTGCGAAAACGCGCCGCTGGCGGTACAGGAAAGCCGGCTTATTGCAGAGCGTGCTATGGCTGAAAGCGAAGCCGACCTCTGGCAAGCGAGCGATGCAGCGTTAGCCCGCGTCATGCAAACCGAGGATTTCCAGGAAGGCCCGCGCGCCTTCGTCGAGAAGCGGGCCCCAGTTTGGAAGGGGCGCTGACAGTTGGCGCGCCTAACGAAAAACCCCGCCACTCCAAGGGGGAGTGACGGGGCTGGTCGTCAGGTCGAAACCCGCGCTACAGGCAGTGTTTAGTTGCTGTAGTACATCGCGAACTCAACCGGGTGCGGTGTGTGCTCGAAGCGGTGCACTTCTTCCATCTTCAAGTCGATGTATGCGCTGATTTGGTCGTCGGTGAACACATCACCGGCGGTCAGGAAGGCGCGGTCCGCGTCGAGTGCGGCCAGGGCTTCACGCAGGCTGCCGGAGACGGTCGGGATGTCGGCCAGCTCTTCTGGCGGCAGGTCGTACAAGTTCTTATCCATGGCTTCGCCCGGATGGATCTTGTTCTTGATGCCGTCAAGGCCAGCCATCAGCATGGCAGCAAACGCCAGATAGGGGTTGCTGGCTGGATCTGGGAAGCGAACCTCGACGCGCTTGCCTTTCGGGCTGGCGACGTAGGGAATGCGGCAAGAAGCGGAGCGGTTGCGGGCGGAATAGGCCAGCAGCACCGGCGCTTCATAGCCCGGGATCAGGCGCTTGTAGCTGTTGGTCGTGGCATTGGTGAAGGCGTTCAGCGCCTTGGCGTGCTTGATGATGCCGCCAATGTAGTGCAGCGCCGTCTCCGACAGATCGGCATACAGATTGCCGGCGAAAGTTGGCTGGCCGTTGTTCCAGATCGACTGGTGGACGTGCATGCCCGAGCCGTTGTCACCCATGATGGGCTTTGGCATGAAGGTGGCGGTCTTGCCGTAGCCGTGGGCCACCATATGCACCACGTATTTGTAGACCTGCAGGCCGTCAGCAGCGTTTACGAGCGTGGCGAACTTCACGCCAAGCTCATGCTGGGACGAGGCAACCTCGTGGTGATGCTTTTCGACATCCAGGCCAAGCTCGGCCATGACGCTGACCATCTCGGAGCGCATGTCCTGAGCGCTATCGACGGGAGGAACCGGGAAGTAGCCGCCTTTGACCGGCGGGCGGTGACCAGGGTTGCCGTCGGGGTATTCGGAGAAGCTGTTGTAGGGGCCTTCGTTCGAGTCCAACTGATAGGACATGTTGTTCATTTCCGTGGCAAAGCGCACGTCATCGAACACGAAGAATTCGGCCTCTGGGCCAAAGAACGCGGTATCGCCGACACCGGTGGAGGCCAGATACTCTTCCGCCTTTTTGGCGATGGAGCGGGGGCAACGCTCATAGCGCTGGCCGCTGATCGGGTCGTGCACATCGCAGATGATGGTCATCGTCGGCTCTGCCGCAAACGGCTCCAGCGCGGCGGTGGTGACATCCAATTGCAGGCACATGTCGGACTCGTTAATCGCCTTCCAACCAGCAATGGAGGAGCCATCGAACATGAAGCCGTCTTCGAAGACATCTTCCTCGATGGTGGTGTGCCACTGGGTCAGGTGCTGTAGCTTGCCGCGCGGATCGGTGAAGCGCAGGTCGACATGCTTGATGTCATTGTCAGCGATCGCCTTCAGCACGTCTGCCGGCGTTTTACAGTTGAGCGTCATTTGGCAAGCTCTCCTAGGTACGAGTGAATAATAATGGGAATTCGTTAGACAGCTTCGCTGCCGGTTTCACCGGTGCGAATGCGTATGGCTTCATCGATGGTAGAGATAAAAATCTTGCCATCGCCGATGCGGCCTGTGTGCGCGGCCTGTTGAATGGCCTCAATCGCCCGCGGCGCCATTGCGTCGTCGATAACGATCTCGATTTTCACCTTGGGCAGAAAATCGACGACGTATTCGGCGCCACGGTACAATTCCGTATGCCCCTTCTGCCGGCCGAAGCCCTTGGCTTCCAGAACGGTCAGGCCATTGATACCGATTTCGTGCAGGGCGTCTTTAACGTCGTCCAGCTTGAACGGTTTGATGATGGCTTCGATCTTTTTCATGGGTCACAGAGCCTGATACGGAATTAAGGGCATGCCTCACATATACCCATTAAGCAAATGCCGTGCCAAATGGCCATAGCTAACATATTGGGCAGTCTTAAGGGGCGCAGGGCGCAGCTAATAGCCTACTTTTTATGCATTTGCTGACTAATTGCGCAGACCTGTGCCGTTGTTATGGGCGGTCCTTAGGACAGCATCGCCCGGACTTTGTTACAGGCGCGCTCAATATCCTCGACGCTGGCGGCATAGCTGAAGCGAATGAAGCCCTCGCCCATCGCGCCAAAACTGGTGCCGGCGACGGTGGCGACACCGGCCTCGGTCAGCATTTTGTTCTGGAGCTCTCTGGCAGTCATGCCCGTGCCCTCGATATTGGGGAAGGCGTAGAAGGCGCCACCCGGCTCAAC
Organism: uncultured Alphaproteobacteria bacterium; assembly: GCA_938084065.1. Classification (GTDB taxonomy): domain Bacteria; phylum Pseudomonadota; class Alphaproteobacteria; order Bin95; family Bin95; genus JACKII01. The sequence continues at coordinate 8,264 of CALKDI010000049.1, read as the reverse complement.
GCAGCGGAAGCCTGGGATCTGGTTCAGGGCTCGGACGATGACGCGGCGGCGGTTGTCGAATGCTTTGCACATCTCATCCACTGCATCCTGCGGCCCTTGCAGAGCGGCGATGCCGGCAAATTGGGTCGGGGCGTTGACGCAGGAGTGGTTGTTCACGGCCAATCGCTCAGCATAGTAGAACAGCTCCTTCGGCCAAACGCTGTAGCCGAGCCGCCAGCCGGTCATGGCGTAGGTTTTGGACCAGCCGTCCAGCAGAATGACCCGGTCGCGGATCTCCGGATAGCTCAGCAAGGTCACATGCTCGCGGCCATCGTAGAGGATCCGGGCATAGATCTCGTCAGCGAGGATGACGACGTCCGGGTGCTTTTCCAGCCCGGCGACGAGCTTATCAAACTCAGCCTTTGGCACGACGCCGCCTGTGGGATTAGCCGGTGAGTTCAGGATCAACAGGCGTGTGTTCGGCGTGATCTGCTCCAGCACCTGCTCCGCATTGAAAGCGAAACCGTTCTCCTCCAACAGGCGCATGGGCACAGGCGTTGCGCCGGAATAGCGGATCATGGACTCGTAGATTGGGAAGCCTGGGTTTGGATAAATGATCTCAGCACCTGGCTCACCAAACATCATGATGGCAAAGAACATGGTGGGCTTGCCGCCTGGCATGATCATGACGCAGTCGGGATCGATCTCGACGTTGCGGTATTTGGCAATGTCAGCTGCTACTGCCTCGCGCAGGGCCGGGATGCCGTTGGCCGGTGTGTAGCCGTGATGGCCGTCGCGCATCGCTTTGATAGCGGCCTCAACAATGTGGGGGGGCGTTTTGAAGTCCGGCTGGCCGATGCCTAAGTTGATGATATCCTTGCCTTCTGCGGCTAGCTTGCCGGCACGCGCCAGCACTTCAAAAGCGGTTTCGGTGCCGAGTTGGCTGAGGTTGGCTGCGATTTTGGGCACGGGATGGGCGCTCCGAACAAGGATGGGGTCGGTGAAATTCCGATTTAGCGGAGACGATCCACACGGGACGGCGGGTGTCAAGTGGCGAGATGGTGTGGGAGTGCCGGATGGAAAAACAGTCGTCGGCAAAACTTGACTTAGGGTCTGGAGCGCTCTAACTTACAGGCCATGATCAACAGGCAAGACCTCCTGCTCCTTATCGACCCGATGCTCCGCTGAGTATCGGGACAAATTCGTTGAGCGTATTTTTGGTCTAACCGTCTAGGTCTAACCTCCATGTCTTCCAAAATTGAATTGCGCGCTTTGCGACTTAGCAGCGGTCGCCGGATTTCGTCTTAGTTGACGCGCGGCCCCGGCGGCTGTGATGTGTGCCGCTTATTCCAAGATTTGACCCTATTGCGCCGTTCGGCACAAATGCCAGCTGCGCCCGCTCCGGAGACTGAGTGCCATGCACGCCACCGCATCCGACAAGTACAAGCCCTACGCCTTTCCCTATGTGCCCGCCGATTTCAGCGGCCGGACCTGGCCATCCAAGATCATCACCAAGCCGCCGGTGTGGTGCAGTGTCGATCTGCGCGATGGCAACCAGGCGCTGGTGGAGCCGATGGGGCCAGATCGCAAAATCCGGTTCTGGGATGTGCTGATGAAGATGGGCTTTAAGGAGGTCGAAGTCGGCTTCCCGTCCGCCTCTGATACGGATTTTGAGTTCGTTCGCCACATCATCGACAACAAGCTGATCCCGGAAGACGTCACCATCCAGGTGCTGACCCAGTCGCGCCCGGAACTGATTGCCCGCACGTTCGAAGCGATCAAAGACGCGCCGAACGCCATCGTCCACCTGTACAACTCCACCTCAACCGCGCAGCGCCGCGTCGTATTCGGTCTGGATGAGGCGGGTATTACCGAGATCGCAACCTCTGGTGCCAAGTTGATCAAAGAGCTGCATGCGGCCGGTGCGGCTGGCACCTGCAATGTGCGGTATGAGTATTCGCCGGAAAGCTTCACCGGCACGGAACTGACCTATGCAGTGGAAATCTGCGAGGCGGTGATGGACGTGTTCCAGCCGACGCCGGGCAATCCGTTGATCCTGAACCTGCCGGCGACGGTGGAGATGTCGACGCCGAACACCTATGCCGACCAGATCGAATGGTTCAGCAAGACGATCAAGAACCGCGACTCCATCATTCTGTCGCTGCATCCGCACAATGACCGCGGCACCGCTGTCGCTGCTACGGAACTGGGCCTGATGGCTGGCGCCGACCGGGTTGAGGGCACGCTGTTTGGTAATGGTGAGCGTACCGGCAATGTGGACATCGTCACCCTGTCCCTGAACATGTTCACCCAAGGTGTCGATCCCGAGCTGGTCATTGACGACATCAACGAGCTGATTCGTACCGTGGAATACTGCAACCAACTGCCGGTGCATCCGCGTCACCCCTATGCAGGCGAACTGGTGTTTACGGCATTCAGCGGCAGCCATCAGGACGCGATTAACAAAGGAATGAAGGAAACGCGGGAGAAGGACGACCAGTTGTGGGACGTGCCGTATCTGCCGATGGACCCTGCCGATGTTGGCCGCTCGTACGAGGCGATTATCCGCATCAACTCGCAATCCGGCAAAGGTGGCATCGCCTATATTCTGGAGCAGGATTATGGCGTGGCATTGCCGCGACGGGCGCAGATTGAGTTCTCCAAGGTCATCCAGCAACTGACCGACCGCGAGGGCCATGAGGTGCAGCCGCAGCAGATCTGGGATGTGTTCAGCGCTGAATATCTGGACCAGAACGGCCCACTGACCTTCCTGCGCTATCAAACCATTCCGGGCGCAGACGGCGACCGGCACTTGAAGGCCACCCTGCGCGTTTTCGGCGAGGAGCGGGAGATTGAAGGCCATGGCAATGGCCCGATCAGTGCCTTTGTCGACGGCATGCAGCTGGCCTTCGGCTTCAATCTGGACGTGGTTGACTATCGTGAGCATGCAGTCGGTGCCGGCAAGGACACCACAGCCTATGCCTATGTCGAAATGCGCAGCCCGACCGAGGAGACTCTGTTCGGTGTTGGCCGCCACGAGAACATCGTGGAGGCCTCACTGCGCGCGGTCGTAAGTGCTGCCAACCGAGCGCAGCGTATGGGGCTGTTCCCGCTGAAGGGGTAGAGCTTGAAGGACCGTGGTTCGGGTCAGAACCGCGGCCGCTCTGGCCAATAGCGCACGCCGTCACGGGCGTTGCCACCACCGATACCAACAGCCGCGCCGTCTGCCCTCCAGCAGGCGGCGCCGGTGATTTGGCCGTCCGGTGTGATGGCGATGCCGTTCATGCCAGCTCCGACGCAGGGTGAGGGCACCACCGCGTGACCTAGACCGTGCAGGCCCTCACGCATCGCGTCGCCATAGCCAGCCTCTACCTCCACCGACTCGCCCTGGGTCCAGACGCGAGGGGCTTCGACGGCCTCTTGCAGGCTCATTTTGTGCTCCAGCAGATTCACTAGCGCCTGCATGGCCGACGGGAAAATGCGCAGGCCGCCGACCAGGCCGAGGGCATAGCGCACCTGACCATCCAGGCATGCCATCATCGGGCTCATGCTGCTGGTGACCCGCTTGCCGGGCTCGATGGAATTGGCTCGGCCTGGGTGCGGATCGAACAGGGCCATGTAGTTGTTGGCGACGATGCCGGTGCCGGGGATGATGAAGCGCGCGCCGAACAGGCTGTTGATGGTCTGGGTTGTGCTGACCACCCAGCCATCGGCGTCGGCGGCGTTCATGTGGGTGGTGTGATTGCTCTCGTGCGTGGCGACACCGGCAGTCCATTGCTGGGTCTGATCCATGCGGATCTGCGCCCGGCGTTTGGCGATGTAGGCCGGGTCGAGGATTTCGGAGACGGGCACGTTGACGAAAGCAGGGTCGGCGGTCGACGCGACGCGGTCGGCGAACGCGATTTTCAGCGCCTCCAACAACAGATGCGTTGCCTCCAATGATCCGAAACCCATGCCGGATACCTCAAAACCTTCGAGTATCTGCAGCATCTGATTGATATGCAGTCCGCTGGAGGCCGGGGGTGGTGGCCCTATGATGTCATAGCCGCGGTATTGGCCGCGAATGGCTTCCCGTTGGATCGGGGCACAGTCAGCAAGGTCGGCTTGCGAGACTATTCCACCAACTTTGGTCATGTGATCGGTCAATGCCTGACCGATAGCGCCGCTGTAGAAGGCGCCGACACCCTCCTTCGCGAGTGTCCGCAATGTTTCTGCATAGTCGCCCTGTACCACGCGGTGGCCCGCTTTCAGGGGTGCGCCGCCGGGCAAGTAGAGTGCTGACAGATGCGGACACGTTGCCAGGTCCGCCGCTGCTTCGTCGGTGCATTCTGCCAGATAGGATGTGGCGACAAAGCCGCGAGACGCATGCCGGATGGCAGGTTCGAGGACGTCGGCCAGTGAAAATGCGCCAAAGCGAGCCAGTGCCTCCGCCCAACCGGCGAGGCTACCGGGAGTTGCCATGGCCAGCGGCCCGGCGGTGTTCTTGCGGCCTGCAGTCTCCAGCCGCCGGTCAGGCGTATCGGCGACGGGCTCAAACATGTCAGTGCGTGCGGCGAGGGGGGCTTTTGACTGGTTGTCTAGGATGACGTGGTCGCCGTCCGGCGTTCGGATATGAAAGATACCGCCGCCGGAAAAGCCGACCATCATCGGTTCGACCACGGTCAGCGTGAACAGGGTTGCGACGGCTGCATCCACTGCATTGCCACCTGCTGCCAGCATCTCCGCACCAGCCATCGCGCCCAGCGGATTGTTGGCGGTCACCATCCCGCGAGAGCCGATGGCCGGCTGCTTTTCGCAGTCAAAGGTGATTTGCGCGCGTTCGCGCCATGCGTTGGGCATGGGATTGGCTCCGTAAATTTTGAAGGCGTGGTTTCACTCTCTGCGATCCAAGCGGATTTTCGCGGCGTAGACTAGAGTCATGCGGAAAATTTTACGTGGAGTACGAAATGCAACGCTTTCATATCTGGCTTGTGTCCCTCCTGGTTTCGGGCCTTTGGTTGGCACTGACAATGGATCGCACATCTGCTGCTTCAGACGCGTGGGAGGCCGCGCGGCAGCCTGGAGCGGTGTTAATAATGCGACATGCGCTGGCACCGGGCGGTGGTGATCCGGCGGGATTTAGCGTTGGCGACTGCTCGACTCAGCGCAATCTCAATGACAAAGGCCGCGATCAGGCGCAAATGATTGGCGAGGCTCTGCGGCAGAATCGAGTCAAGATTGACCGGGTGGTTTCCAGCCAGTGGTGTCGTTGTCTTGAGACGGCCGAGCTGCTGGGCTTTGGCCCAGTCGAGGAAGTTCCAGCGCTCAATTCTTTTTTTCAACGCCATGCAAATCGTGAGCCGCAGACGCTGGCGACCAAAGCGTTTCTGGCTGACCTGCCGGCTGGCGAGCGCGTCATGCTGGTAACCCACCAGGTCAATATCAGTGCGCTGACCGGGCAATACCCTGCATCCGGTGAGATTTTCGTGCTGCAGGTGAAAGATGGAGGTTCAGTAACCGTAACAGGTCGGATAGCCATCGACCCCTAAGCCCGCGGTTTGCGGGCTTAACTGGTGGGGTACAGCCCCGCAGATTTGCCACGCAGTTGCACCAGGGCCAGGACGGCGTCCAGCATTGGCGTTTCAACGCCAACAATGTCCCCCAATTCAGCAACGGCGGTTACCAGGGCGTCAATCTCCATCGGACGGCCGCGTTCCAGGTCTTGCAGCATGCTGGTTTTGTGAGCGCCGACATTCGTTGCGCCTGCCAGGCGTTTTTCCAACGGTACTTTGAAGCGCGCGCCCAATGCCTCGCCGACAGCCTGGCCTTCCTGCATCAGTTTGATTACCAGCTCCCGGACAGCGGGGTCCGTGCCGATATCCTCCAAGGTGGCGTGGGTCAGGGCGCTGATCGGGTTGAAGCAGAGATTGCCCCAGAGTTTGACCCAGATTTCATCACGGATTGCGGTGCGGACCGGCGAGCGGAGGCCGCTGGAGATCATCGCCTTGGAGAGCGCCAGGATGCGGGCGCTCTTGGAGCCATCGGGCTCGCCCAGGGGGTAGGCATTGCCTTCTATGTGCTGACAGACGCCGGGCTCAACGATTTCTGCCGCCGGGTAGACGATGCAGCCGATCGCGCGCTCTGGCCCCAGGTCGCGCCATTGCTTGGCACCGGGGTCGACGGTTTCCAGCGTTCGGCCGTCATGTTCGCCGCCCAGACCGTGGAAATACCACCAAGGCACGCCATTCATGCACGTTACAACGGCGGTTTCTGGGCCCAATAGCGGCTGCATCAGGTCAACCACGCCAGCGGACTGATGCGCCTTCAGAGTCACGATGACGTAGTCTTGCAGGCCTAGGCTGGCGGGGTCATCAGTAGCATTGGGGTGGACGGTGAAGGTTTCCTCCGCCGAGCGGAATGTCAGGCCGTTGTCCTGCATCGCCTTCAGGTGAGGACCACGGGCGATGAGCGAGATTTCATGCTCCGTCCGCGTCAGCATGGCGCCGAGGTGGGCGCCGATGGCACCCGCGCCATAGATCGCGATTTTCATCGGCCCGTATCCTTCCGCATCTAGGAGCCGAGGCCCAGTTTCTCCGCCAGGCCGATGCGCTGCAGCTTGCCGGTGGCTCCCTTCGGGATTTCCTCCAGGATTAGCACTTTGCGTGGCACCTTGAAGTCGGCTAGGCGTTCGGCGGCAAACGCGCGAATCTCCGTCTCGGTCGCTTCCATGCCCTCGCGGAGCACAGCAGCAGCGGCAACTTCTTCGCCCAGCGTTTTGTGCGGCATGCCGAAGGTGACGACCTGGGCGATGGCAGGATGGTCCATCAGCACGTTATCGACCTCTGGCGGAGAGATTTTTTCACCGCCGCGGTTGATGATTTCCTTCAGGCGACCGGTGATGGACAGATAACCTTCGTCATCCATCACGCCCTGGTCACCGGTGCGGAACCAACCGGCGGTATAAGCGCCCTCATTCGCCTCCGGATTATTCTCATAACCTTTGGTGACGTTCGGGCCGCGGATGACGATCTCACCGGTTTCCCCGTAAGGCAGCAGCTTGCCGATCTCGTTCATGATGGCAACTTCCGGGCCGGCACCGACACCGACGGAGGCTGGCTTGCGCTTACCCGGTGGCAGCAGATTGGAGGCCATCTGGTGGGCAGCCTCTGTCATGCCATAGCTCTCGATCACCGGCGCGCTGAAAGCCTCCTCAAGCGCCAGCATGACCTGCGGCGGCAATGAGGACGAGGATGAGCGGATCAGGCGCAGCTTTAGGCGCTCTACCGCTTCCTTGTTGCGCGGCGCGCGGGCCAGGATTGCCTGGTGCATGGTCGGGACGGCGGTGTACCAGGAGGGCTGGATTTCGTCGGTCCAGGTAAAGAAGCGTAGGGCGTTAAAGCCGGGCGTGCACCACACGCTGGCGCCGGCTGCCAGGGATGACAGCGTCGCTGCGATCAGGCCGTGGATGTGGAACAGCGGCATGATATTCAGGCATCGGTCCGCCGGGCTCAACGCCAAGGTTGAGACGATGTGGCTGGCCGACGCGCAGACATTGCCGTGGGTCAACGGCACGATCTTGGGTCGGGAGGTCGTTCCAGACGTGTGTAGAACCAGGGCGACGTCTTCCTCTGCCGCAGGTCCGCTGGCGCTGGCCCGGCCTGATGCGCTGCCGTCTGAATAGAGCTCGAAACTGCCGGCAGGAGCACCAGACGGCACCGAGAGACGCAGCACAGGCACATTCAGCTTTTCGGCTGAGGCTACGGCCGGCGTGTTGTCCCCCTCCAGAACGACAAGCGCCTTGGCGCTCAAATCGTCCAGATAAAAGGTGAACTCATCCTCGCGGTAGCCGGGGTTCAAGGGGGCGGTCGTTGCATTTGCGCCAATAGCAACAAAAGCGGCGGCCATTTCTGGACCGTTCGGTAGAACAATAGCGACGCGGTCGTTGCGGCCAATGCCGAAATCATTAAGGGCGCGGCCGGTGTCATCGGCCAGGGCATTCAGCCCGGCATAGGTTAGCGGCTCACGCTCTGGGGCGCCAATGGCAGGGGCATCGGGTGAACCAACGCGCAGCAGTTCTCGAATTGTGGTGGCGGCCATCAATCAGGCTCCTTCGCCAAAAACAGTCAACGCCGCCTTATACGAGATGATAGGGGGCTCTGCCTAGGCTGCAGGGCTATCGCATTTGGCCGATGATGGTTCTGGCGAATTCATTGGACCAGCCTGATCGTTTGCGTTTGCGTCGGATGGATAGGCCGGGGCGGGCTTTCTGCAGCATATTGAGGGCGAGCTTGCGCACAATCGTCAGG
>CALKDI010000048.1 GCA_938084065.1 uncultured Alphaproteobacteria bacterium | reverse complement strand
CGGGTCGGCGATGTTTTTCAGGCGCAACTCGCCCAAGAACTTTGCCTCGAACTCCACCCGGCCTTTGACCTGGCGATAGGTGTCATCGGCGATACAGATGCCGCCGGGCTGGCATTCGCCCTCCAGCCGTGCCGCAACATTGACGCCGTCGCCAAGCAGATCGTCGCCGTAAGTGATCACGTCACCGACATTGACGCCGATGCGAAAGCGCACCTGCCGATCCTCCGGCACCGAGGCGTTCCGCTCAATCATTCTATCCTGAATGGCAATCATGCAACGCACGGCATCGACGGCGCTTGGGAATTCCATCAGCAAGCTGTCGCCGGCAGTGTTGGCGATCCGCCCGCCGTGCTCGGCAAGGGCGGGATCAACCAACTCCTGGCGGTGGGACCGCAGCGCACGCAGTGTTCCTTCCTCATCCACCCCCATCAGGCGCGAGTATTTGATCACATCCGCAGCCACGATTGCCGCAAGTTTCCGTTGTTCGCGTTGCAAATTTCGATCCTCGGCTCGCCGCGGGTCAGGCCGCCGCGTCTTCCTGCATCACCCATTCGTTGTCCGGATCATCGCCGGCAACTGTGGTGCGGACCATAACGCGAGCCTGATCGTCAGGCCAGCGGTGGCCTCGGTGCAGGACGCAGCGGTTGTCCCAAATCACCAGATCGCCCGCGCGCCATTGGTGCTTGTAGGTGCGAGGGCTCTGCGCTCCCTCCTCCGTCAGCCGCTCCAGCAACGCCCGGCTTGTCGCCAGGTCCTCACCCAGAATGTGACTGGCATGGCGACCGACGAACAGGTTCCGGCGGCCCGTCGCCGGGTGAGTTTTCACCACCGCATGCTCCACAGGCACCAGATGCTTTAACTCTTCCGGACCGAGGATTTCCATGCCGCCGAAGGGCTTGTGCGAATACTCGTATGAGTGGACGGCGATTTTGCCCTCCAGCCAATCCTTCATGCTCTGGTCCAGCGCATCATAGGCGGCGCGCATATCGGCCCATTCGGTCTCACCGCCTTCGCTCGGCACCTTATGCGCCGCCAGCAGAGATGCCTTAGCTCCGACGCTTTTGTAGGAGCTGTCCGAGTGCCAGTAGGTGTTGCCCAGCAGGAACCGTGCCTGCAACGAGGATCGCGGCACAACGTTGCCATCCTTATCGACATTCGAGAGCCGGCCCAGATTGCTGCCATTGCGGCGAATGCTCAGCTCCAGGCGGCCAAACCGGCGGGTGAAGGCCAGGTGCTGCTCATCCGTCAGGTTCTGGCCCGGAAAGATCAGGACACCGCGGTCGTGCCAGGCGTTCTCAATCTCTGCGAAATCAGCATCGGATAGCGGGTTGCGCAGGTCAATACCGGTGACTTCGGCGCCGAGGGTGGCGTCTGACGGGCAAATTTGCATGGGCCTGATCCTCCATTGATGGAATTTCTCACCAGCACACTACTGCGCAAAAGCCATATCCAACAACTCGCGACTTGTAGGCAATTGACCCTGCGCCTCGCATGCGGCAAACCCCGCGGCATGTTACGCATTACAGACCTCAATTTCGCAATCGAAGGCCGCCCTCTGTTCGAGAGCGCGTCCGCCTTCATTCCGACTGGCCACAAGGTCGGCCTGATCGGCCGCAATGGCGCCTGCAAGACCACGCTGTTCAAGCTGATCCGCGGCGAACTGCAAGTGGATGGCGGCCAAATCTCCCTGCCCGCCCGCGCCCGCATCGGTGGTGTGGCACAGGAGGTGCCCTCCAACGAAGTCTCGCTGCTCGATACAGTGCTGGCCGCGGATACCGAGCGGGCAGAATTGCTGGCCGAATCAGATACAGCGACCGACCCCAATCGCATTTCGGAAATTCAGACCCGGCTGGTCGACATCGACGCCTGGTCCGCCGAATCCAGAGCCGCAACCATTCTCAGCGGTATGGGCTTCAGCGAGGCAGAGCAGCACATGCCGTGCTCCGCCTTCTCCGGTGGGTGGCGCATGCGTGTGGCGCTGGCGGCCGTGCTGTTCTCCGCGCCCGATTATCTGCTGCTGGACGAGCCGACCAACTACCTGGATCTGGAAGGCGCGCTCTGGCTCGAAAATTATCTGATGCGGTACGAACACACCGTCATCATCATCAGCCATGACCGCCAACTATTGAACCGTGCCGTTGGCGCTATCCTGCATCTGGAAAACAAGGGCCTGACCTACTATTCCGGCCCCTACGACCAGTTTGCCCGACAACGGGCTGCCCAGCGCGCCGTACAGGCTGCACAGGCGAAAAAGCAAGATCTGCGCCGCGCCCACCTGCAAAGCTTCGTCGACCGCTTCAAGGCCAAAGCCAGCAAGGCCAAACAGGCGCAGTCGCGCGTCAAGATGCTGGAAAAGATGGAGACCATCCGCGCGCCCGAGGATGAGGCCCGAACCAAATTCACCTTCCCAGAGCCGGAGGAGTTGGCATCGCCCATCATCTCCACCGACGCCGTGTCGGTCGGCTATGACGGCAAGATCGTGCTCAAAGGCCTGAACCTGCGCATCGACCAGGACGACCGCATCGCCTTGCTGGGCCAGAACGGCCAGGGCAAGACCACACTGGCCAAGCTGCTGTCCGAACGCTTAAAGCCCATGGGTGGCGACATTACTTCGGCCCGCAAGCTGCGCGTCGGCTTCTTTGCCCAACACCAGGTGGAGGAGTTGGACGTCAACGACACGCCGATCCAGCATCTGATCCAAGAACTGCCGACCGAGCATGTCAGCCGCCTGCGCGCGCGCCTCGCCGGTTTCGGTCTGGGGCCAGATCAAGCGGAAACCAAAGTCGGTAAGCTCTCCGGCGGGCAGAAGGCGCGGCTGTCTTTGCTGCTGGCAACCTTGCCTGCACCGCACCTGCTGATCCTCGATGAGCCAACCAATCACCTTGATATCGAAAGCCGCGAGGCTTTGGTGGAGGCGCTGACCGCCTATTCCGGCGCGGTGATCCTGGTCAGCCATGACATGCATCTGCTCTCCATGGTCGCCGACCGACTATGGCTGGTGCACGACGGCGCTGTCCGCCCGTATGAGGATGATCTGGAAGCTTATCGCCAGATGCATCTGAAAGGCGCGGGGCCAAAAGCACAGAAACCAAAAGAGATCGAAAAGCCAAAAGCGCCAGTGCCAAGGCGGTTGAGCCGGGACGAAACCCTGGCGCTGCGCAAGACCGTCCGCAGTTATGAGGACCGGGTCACAAAGCTCAGCACGATCCGTGACAAGATCGTCACGACCCTCGCCGACCCGGAATTTTACGACAAGGCCACCTCAAACCAGGCCGAATCCATCCAGAAAAAATACGCTGAGGTCATTGAGGCGTTAGAATATGCAGAGGCTCAATGGATGGGGCACCTGGAGAAGTTGGAGACCACCGGCAGCGCTTGACCGACAAAACTGGCTCAAGCGTTTTCTTTCGGCCTTTGACATACCCGCCCAGGTCAGCGATCTATCGCCCACGCTTCCGATGCCAGGAATTCTCGTTCCATGACCGCACCAACCGTCGACCCTGTCCAGCTTGAGATCATCCGCAACGCCCTGATCGCGGCGGCGGAGGAGATGAGCGTTACAGTATGGCGCACGTCACGCTCCACCGTGGTGCGGGAGATGCTGGACTATTCCACCCAGGTCTTTGACGGCAAAGGCCGGGCGGTGGCGCAGGCGGCGCGCATCCCAGTGCATCTCAACAGCATGAGTGTCTGCCTCGACCGCATCACCCGTGATTTCATCCCGCTGGAGGACTGGAACGACGGCGACGTGATCATGACCAATGATCCGTATTGCGGCGGCCAGCATCTGCCCGATTTTGTCGCCTTCAAGCCGGTATTCGTGGACGGCGTGCGCGTCGGCATTGCCGCCACCATTGTGCACCATATCGATGTCGGCGGCGGGGCTGCAGGCTCCTACTACGCCCAGGCGACAGAGGTCTATCACGAGGGCCTGCGCATACCGCCGTGCAAGGTTGTGGAGGCTGGCAAGCTCAACAAAGCCGTGGTCGCCATCATCCGCCAGAACAGCCGTGAGCCGGAGCAGATTGGCGGCGATTTCTCCAGCCAATTGGCCGCCATGGAGATCGGCGCGCAGGCATTGCGCAAACTGTCGCAGCGGTATGGCGCCGATGGCTTACAAGCGGCAATGGACGAACTCCAAGACCAGTCAGATCGGACCATGCGCGCCATGCTGCGCGATCTGCCAGACGGCACTTACCACTTCACCGACTATGTCGATGACGACGGCATCACCGATGATCCGCTCAAGCTGCAATGCGCCGTCACTATCGCGGGCGACACGGCGGATGTGGACTTCTCAGGCTCCAGCCCGCAGGCCGTGGGGCCAGTGAACTGCACCCTGAACATGACGGCCTCTGGCATCTATTGCGCGCTGGCGATGTTGGCAGATGGCAAGGTAATGGCGAATTCGGGAGCCTACCGCGCCATCACCATCAAGGCGGAGGAAGGCACCGTCGTCTCAGCCCGTGCGCCGGCGCCAGTGGCGAACCGCATGGCGACCGGCCACCGCGTGGTGACGACCGTTTTGGGCGCGCTTGCTCAAGCCGCACCGGACCGAGTGCCGGCGGCGTACTACGGTGTCAGCTATGTGCAGACGCTCTCGACGCCCGACCCGGAAACCGGCGCGCCACGGGTCTATTTCGAAATCGAGATCGGCGGCTGGGGCGCACATCCGAGCCAAGACGGCGCGGACGCATTTAGCGCTGGCTTCCACAATTCCTCCAGTACACCGGTAGAGCTGAACGAGGCCTATTTCCCGCTGACCTTCACCGAATACAGCCTGATCCCCAACTCTGGTGGGGCCGGCAAACACCGTGGTGGCACTGGTCTGCGCCGCGCCTATCGGCTGGATGCGCCCACCAGCGGGCGGCTCTCCGGCAATTTCGAGCGATTTAAGGTGCCACCCTATGGCTTGAGCGGCGGTGCTTCCGGGCGGCCTGGGCGGTTCTATATCGTGCGTGACGGCGAGGAACATCCCCTGCCCTCAAAGCTGGCCAATCATGAGGTCAGGCCCGGCGACATCGTTGTGTTGGAAACCGCCGGCGGCGGCGGCTTTGGCGACCCGGCGGCGCGCGATACAGCGGCACATGCAGAGGATATCGCAGGCGGTTACGTAACTGGCTAGCTCAGTACAGAGGCTAGCTCAGTACCGGGGCCAGCTCAAAAGACGGTCGCGCCTGACGAGTTGAAGAACGCAGCAACACCTAACAAGTGTGTCACTCGCCCGTCACCATCGCCGAAGGGCAGCAACACCCGTTGGTAGCGATAGACATTGCCACGGTCTGGCCAATTGGTTTCCCCGTCTAGAACAATAGGCTCGCGCACCTCTGCGCAGCGCCTTAGGTCGTCTAGCACCTGCGGTGCCAGGGAAATTGGCACAATATCACTCACCTGAGCGCCCGTTGTAGCGCGTCAATCAGGGTGAGAGCAGCGCGACAAACAAGATGAGAATCCTTGGC
>CALKDI010000047.1 GCA_938084065.1 uncultured Alphaproteobacteria bacterium | reverse complement strand
TCAGAGTTTCTCCTCAGTGCAGTCACTCGGTAGACTCCTATATCGCACACAAAATCACAGTTGCTGCTCACATGTCCTCGCAGCTCAGCACGCTTCGGTGAGAACGATGTGAACCCGGCTCACCGTCCGCCCTTCAGCCGTGTCTCCCGGTAAAAAATATACAGCCCAGACGCACTCACAATGGCCGCGCCGATGAATGTCTCGGTACGGGGGATGTGGGCGAAGAAGAGATAGCCGTACATTGTTGCCCAGATGATCATGAAATAGCGGAACGGCGTTACCACCACCGCTTCGCCGTAAACGAAGGCGTAGACGGTCATGAATTGCGCGACGCCTTGCAGGGTGCCTGTCAGCGCAAACAAAGCCATGCCGTAGAGATCTGGCGTCACCCAGCCAAGGCTCAGCAGCGCTGCACCAGCAACCACGGTGCAAATCGTTGAGATCAATACGGTCGCGTTAGCCGAGTCGGTCTTGCCCAGCTTGCGGGTCAGGATATCGCGGGTGCTGGTTAGGAACGGCACGCAGGCAGCAAGCAACAGCGGCCAAAGCGGCCCTCCCCCGCTGGGGTCGACGATGAACACGACACCGCCAAAGCCGATCACCACAGCAGTCCAGCGTCGCCACCCCACTTTCTCGCCCAAAAAATAAGGCGCGAGCGCGGTTAGGATCAGGGGGCCGAGGAATACCATGGCCGTCATGTCGGCCAACGGCACACGCTTTAGCGCGAACATGAAGCACATGCCGGTGATCGCGATGTTGACACCCCGGGCGGCTTGCCGGCGCCAGTCGACCACTTTCAGCTCTCGCCAACCGCCGCGGAACTGGATCGCGCCAATGGCAAATATCAGGACGAACATCGAGCGGAAGAAGATCACCTCCCCCACCGGGTAGTCATCCATCATCACTTTGGAGACGGCGTCGGTGAACGAGAAAATTGCGCCAGATCCCAGGATGCACAAAATGCCCTTAGTCGATCCTGCGAGGCCGCTAACTCCGGCCATGCCGAGCCTCCCGATGGAAGATGTATAAGCCCGCGCCGACGACAATGGACGCGCCGGCAATGGTCTCAACACGCGGTATCTCACCGAACATGAGGTAGGCGAACAAGGTTACCCAGATCAGCATGACATAGCGGAAAGGCGTAATGACCACGGCCTCACCATACTTGAAGGCGTAGAACAAGAAATACTGCGCCACGCCCTGCAACGCGCCGACGCCCGCAAACACCGCAATTCCGTACCAATCCGGGGTGGTCCAGCCCAGCGGCAGCAGGCAGATACCAACGCCAGCCATGACGAAATTGGTGAACAACATCACGCTGTTGGCCGTCTCCGTTCGCGTGATGCGGCGGGTTACGATATCGCTGGCGCTGAGGATAAACGGCACGGCCAAACCCAGCAGCAGGGCCGAAAACGGCACCTCACCGGTTGGCCGCAAGATCAGAAGTGTGCCGCAAAACCCAACAATCGCCGCCGCCCGCCGCCGCCAGCCTACCCGCTCTCCCAAGAAGTAGGGTGCGAGCATGGTCAGGATCAAAGGGGAGAGGAACAGCAAGGCGAACAGATCAGCCAGCGGCGCGTCTTTGAGCGCCAGAAGGAACGTCAGCGACGTGCCGGCCATCAACAGTCCGCGCAGCAATTGCCCGCGCCAATTGACGATCTTGACTGAGGCCAAGCCGCCACGCAACCGCACCATGACTGCAATCGATATCAGGACGAATATCGTCCGCAAACAGAGGATCTGGCCGGGCGGATAACCCCCAGCCAGCACTTTGGTCAGCACGTCGGTAAACGAAAAGATTGCGCCGGATGACAGCATAAACAAAATGCCACGCAACTGGTTCTGCCCGCCGCTTACGCTCTCAGCCCCGGCCATGCCGCACCTCGCGGTAAAAGATATAGAGGCCGGCTGCACAAACGATGCTAGCGCCGATGGCGGTCTCCATGCGCGGGATGTCATCAAAGAACAGCCAGCCGTAGAGCGTCGCCCATAGCAGTAGGAAGTAGCGGAACGGAGCTACGACCACCGCCTCACCGTAAATGAAGGCGTAGACCAAGAGGAATTGCGCAATGCCCTGAAGGCCTCCAGTCAGCGCGAACAGGCCGAAGCCCTCCCACGTCGGCATGACCCAGCCAAACGGCAGGCTCGCCAACCCGCCACCCATAACGCACAGGGTTGAGACGATCATCATGCCAACAGCCGTGTCAGTGGCGGATAGCCGACGGGTGATGATATCGCGAACGCTCATGGTCAGCGGGATCGTGCAGGCCAGCAGCAGAGGCCAGAGCGCAACGTCTCCGCTGGGCCGTATGATCAGCATGGAGCCGGCAAAGCCGATACCGACCGCCGTCCACCGTCGCCAACCGACTTTCTCCCCCAAAAAATATGGCGCTAGCGCTGTCAGGACGAGCGGCGAGATGAACATCATCGCCGTCAGGTCTGCCAACGGCAGGTGCTTTAGAGCGGTGACGAAGATGTAGGAGGTCACGGCCAGCAACACACCCCTAGCCCATTGCAGCCGCCAATTGACGATGCGCACCTTTCGCCATCCGCCCTGGATCATCACCATGACGATAATGGAGACGAATACAAACACAGAGCGGAAAAACAGGATCTCACCCGGCGGATAGTCGCCGGTCAGCACTTTGGACAGCGCGTCCGTCAGGCCAAAAATACCATTCGAAGCAACGATGAACAGGATACCCTTCATCTGGGCGGAGGCGGTGGGGCCGCTGGTCATAAAGGCGGGACTACGGTTTGGCGGGCAGGCTGCCCTTATGACGAACCTCCCGGAAGAAGATGTAAAGGCCTGAGGCAATGATAATCACAGCACCGGCCAGCGTGTTGAGGCCCGGCACGTCCCCGAACAGCACGTATCCATAGAAAACCGCCCATAGCAGGATGAAATAGCGGAACGGCGCGACCACCGCGGCCTCCCCCAGCACGAAGGCGTAGACTTGTAGGTACATGCCCAGGCCCAGCAACAATCCGGCCACCGCCAGCATGGCAAGACCTTTGAGGTCCGGTGTGACCCAGTTAAACGGCAAGGTTAAGGCGCTGGCGATCAGAAGGCAGGTTGTCGTCACGACCATCATCGTATCCGGCGTGTCGGTGCGCGATAGCTGGCGGGTAATGATATCACGAAAGCTGCCAAGGATCGGCACGATCAGCGCCAGCAACATCGGCCAAAGGTCTTCGTATTCACCGGTCGGGTTGACGATCAGCAGCGTGCCGCAAAAGCCAACGGCGACGGCGGTGTAGCGACGCCACCCAACTTTCTCCCCCAGCATATAGGGCGCCATCAGCGTCACCAGGACTGGGGAGAGGAACAGCACCGCAATCAGGTCGGCTAACGGCAAATACGCCAGAACCGTTATGAAGATGAACGAGTTAATGACAAAGATTGAGCCGCGGATCAGCTGCCGCGGCCAATCATTCACCTGTACCCGTATCCGCCCATGCCGCACGCGCATGCCCACCAATGTCGCAGAAACGATGCAGATCGCGTTGAAAAACAGGATCTCGCCTGTGGGATAGGTGTCCGTCAGGATCTTCGAAATCGCATCCGAAGAGCCAAAGGCGGCACCCGAGGCTATGAGGCAAAGAATGCCCTTGAGTTGATCCGAGGCATCAGCCACGCGCTTCATTGTCGAACACTTTCCAATGACGCCCGGAAAATCGGCGCTGGCGTTGCTGTGATGGCTTGGCATAGCATGATGGCAACGGAAACCAACAGAAGGAAGCGCCATCATGCACAAATGGATTGATCACGTCGTCATCCGCGTCGAAAACCTGGACGAAGCTATCGACCATTACACCAATCGTCTGGGCTTTACGGTGACGGAGCCTCCGAAAGATCAGCCGGAAATCGGCCTGCGCCGCGCCATCCTTGGCTTGGGCACCTCTGGCACATTCATCGAGCTAGCAGAGCCGCTGGGCGATAACAGCGATATCCGCAAAGCCATTGCGAAACGTGGCGAAGGCGTGCACCTGGTGGCCCTGGCCGTGCCAGACTTGGCGGCTGCCAAGGCCGATATGAAAGCACGCGGTGCCAGGGTCATTGATGCCGGAACACAGGTCTTCCTGCATCCGAAGGAAGGCCATGGCGTGATGTATCAGCTCATTGAGCGGAAATAGTCGATCGAACCGCGTCCCGTCGCAACAGGTGTCGCAGGGCCAGTAGTCCAATCACTGGCCCGGGCACCAACAGGAACAGCGCCCAGTCCGCGCCCAAATCATCAATGGTTTGGTTCAGCAGCTGAATGCTGACGATGGAAATCGTGAAGCCGACGCAGTTGGCTATGGTCAAGGCCGAGCCAACAAGTGCCGGTGGCGCGAACCGCGCGTTCAGGGCGGAGAACTGAGGCGAGTCTCCCGCCACCGCCAGCCCCCATAGCAACATGAAGGGCAGGAATACCTCTGGCGGCGTGAAGAATAACAGCGGCGAGATTAGGCAACATAGGCCGGAGATCGCCAACTGCACCGCCGCCACCGGCGCACTGCCAAACCGCGGCGACAGCAGGCCCCCAACGACGCAACTCACTATGCCCGTGCCGATGATCCCGGCGGTCCAGAGTGAGATATCCAGTGCCACGCCGTGTATCGCTGCATAGCTCGCCAGCACAACAGGCACGAACGCCCAGAACGCGTACAGCTCCCACATATGGCCGAAATAGCCAAAGGCGGAGCCTCGGAAATCCCGGTTGCGGAACACCACCAGCAGCGCCTTCGGATTGAACGCAGCGCCGGCGCGCAGGAATGGCCCATCCGGCACGGTCAAGAACATCAGCACGCCGCCAGCCGCCGCGAACACAGAGACTGCCAGCGTCACCTCCTGCCATGGCAAATCTTGGCCGAGCCCACGGATCAGATGCGGCAGCGCCGTGCCGCCCACCAGTGCACCCACCAGATAGCCAAGAGCTCGACCCAGGTCCTTGTCGAACCAACCAGACGCGATCTTCATGCCGACGGGGTAGATTCCAGCTAGGAAAAAACCGGTGGCGAACCGCAGCACCAAAAGCGCCGGCATGGCTTGATCCAACAACACCGCCGCTCCATTCGCAGCTGCACCCAGAAAAGCGCAGGCAGCAAAGATTTTGCGCGGTGAGATGCGGTCGGCTATGGCGGTGAAGGCAAAGACCAGCGTGCCGGCGATAAAGCCAAACTGCACGGCAGAGGTCAGATCTCCCAGCGCCTCTGGCGGCAAATCCCAACGTACCTGCAGATCCGGCAGGATCGCATTGCCAGAGAACCAGAGCGAAACACCGGCAAACTGCGATAGTGCGATAACGGGAAGGATATGGCGAGGACGGGAGGTCAGGAGGTTTTCCTCACACAAAGGTAAATAGCAGAACTTGTTCCACTATTTATCCGTATTTATGGAAAACCAATAGCCTGAAATTTCAGCCGCCGCTCCAAAACCCTTGTCTGCTACCCCCTTGCCGCTGCAAGCATTTCCGAAATCTCAACCTGAAGCCCGAGGCGTTGCTTTTTCAACGCCTCGGCATGGGCGTCGGAGGCTGGTTCGATCTCGGTCTCTATACGATGGATTGCGCGATTTATCTCGTGATGCTGGTCAGCAAGCTTGGCAAAATGCGCATTTTCAATCTTCAGTCGATGGATTGTCTCGGCATCATCCGGGAACATTTCGGCGAGTTCATGCGGTGTATGACTCATGGGTGAGACTGTCCTTCATTTGCGGTACAGCTCTAGTTTCTACCGTTGCTCTGCTCGCGCCTTGACGGAGATCAAATCGCCATGACGGCAATGGGTTCACACAGCCGCCACCCATGTCATACTATCGACCGATGCGCACAGCACAGCGACAGAGGAAGAGCCCAAT
>CALKDI010000046.1 GCA_938084065.1 uncultured Alphaproteobacteria bacterium | reverse complement strand
CGAACTTGGTTGAAAAACCCTTAATTCTTAATTTTTTCCTCATTCTCAGCTAATGCCTCCGCATAAACTCACTTTATTGTCAAACGATATCGCCCAAAACTGCCCGCCGCAACACTATCATTTTACCTCACCCATTGTAGGAAGTCCGGCCCCAATCGCGCAACCACAGGCGTACCAACAGGCGTTTGCGGCCTGCCTCTGGCCAATCCTGGAAGCCTGTGCGGCGGTGGCCTAGCAAGCGGTTGTTGACGAACTGGATCTGCCCGGGCTTGAAAAAGAAATTCAACGCTGGGCCCGGTGCTCGCATTGCATCCTCTAGAGCCTCCAGCGCATCCGCACCCTTCGGGTCAATCTCTATGCCGGCCAGTGGGTAGCCGTTCTTCACCTGGAACCGCGACATCCGCGCCAGCAATCGCCCTTCCGGCGCCTCAAAGCACGAGTGCCACAGGTATTTCATGTCTTCGGAAGAATGCTCGCGCTGGCGGTCAAAGCAGAATGGCTCATAGAGCCGGGCTAATAGGCCGGGCGCCTGTTGGCGCAACTGATTGTGGATGCTGGCGAAGCAGACAATATGGCTGACGCCGCCCTCCATTGCGGTTCGCATACACAGCAGCCCGACCACATCCGGCGGACAGATATTGTAAGAATTATCGTTGTGGAAATTCTGCTCGGCATTGGTTTTGTCGGGTCGGACGCCATTGCCGGGCGGCAACCCCGTGTCGGTCACATCATAGATCATGGTGCCGTCCCATTTCTGCGCGACAGGGCGGCGGATCATGCTGGCCAAGACCCAATAGACCTTGCGTACTTGCTCTCCCAGAGCCTCCAGCGGCAAGCGATCGATGATGGCAAAGCCCACGCCGTGCTCGATCTCCTGTTTCGCTGCCGTCATGAGAATGCGGCAGGCTGGCAGGTCAAAATCACCTGGCCGCAGTGCCTCCAAGGCCAACGGATTGGCGGCTAACTCTGCGGCCAATGTGATCATCTCTGCTTCTGCTGCTTTTGAGACGGCGAACCGGCCGGCGGTGTCTGCCAAATCCTCGCCGCGCCAGGCGATGGGGCCGGTGATGGTTTGGTCCAACATGGAGTTTAATCTCATAAAGTACGTTGGTTGTCAGATTGACAGAAGCCACGCAGATCGCCAAGGTCTAAAAAGAAACGAATAGCGAACATGGCAACGAGTAATGGCAGAGCCTAGACCCGGTCAGATCTACACCCGAGGCCTGTTGCGGGCGATGCATGCCCAAGGCTGGGCGGCGATCAGCGAGGTGACCCTGGCCACAGGGCGTAGGGTCGACGCCATGGCTATCGATGCTAAGGGCGAAATCACGGTGGTTGAGGTCAAGTCCTCCGTCGCCGACTTCCAATCCGACAGCAAATGGCACGAATACCGCGATTTCTGTGACCGCTTCTTCTTCGCCGTGCCGGTGGAATTCCCCCAAGACCTGCTGCCGCCGGACAGTGGCTTATTCGTGGTCGATCCCTATGGCGGCGCATTGATCCGCGAGGCACCGGTGCACAAGCTGTCTGCTGCCCGCCGTAAGGCGTTGCTGATCACCTTTGGAAGCTTGGCCAGCCGGCGCTTACACATGGCCGAGCGGGCAATTGAGGGTGTCGCCTCACCGATGCGGCTCGACGATGACCGTGCCTAGCTTGTTCAGGGCCTCGACAGCCTCATGCGCTGCCACGATCTGATTGAGAGGGTAGCTGTCCGCCACCCGGTGGATCGCGTCTGCTTCTTCCAGCCATCTCGTGATATCGCGTTGTGCCGCCTGCCGCGCTGATAATGGCAGCACGTTTAGAACGAAAGGCCGCAGCGTCGCGTTCCGGCCCATCAACGCGCCGAACGGTATCGCTGGATTGAGATCGCCGTCAGAGGCGTAGGCGGTAACCACGCCATTCAGCTTCAGACAGGCCAATGTTGCCGCCAAATTTCCGCCGAAATCGACATCGACGATCCGGTCTACTCCAGCGCCGTCGGTGAGGTCCAATACGGCCTTGCCGACATCCTGGTTGCGGTAGTTCACCGTCGCCTCTGCGCCGGCTGCCTCAGCTTCGGCGGCTTTTTCCGGCCCGCTGACTGTCGCAATGACCTTTGCACCAGCCCACGTTGCCAGTTGAATGGCATAATGGCCGACCGCACCGGCGCCGCCCGTCACCAGAACGGTCTTGCCACGCACCGGTCCATCAGAGAACACGCCGTAGTGCGCGGTCATACCGGGGATGCCCAGGCACGCGCCGGCGGAGAAGCTCACATCGTCGGCCAGGGGTGTGACCAGCCCCGCATCCAGCGCGATATACTCCGCCGCAGTACCGAGGGCTCGGCCGCCGCGCTGGCCGTTGTAGAGCCAGACTCGCTGTCCCAGCCAGTGATCACCGACGCCAGCGCCGACCTGATCGACAATGCCGGCACCATCGCTGTTGGGGATGACCAGAGGGCCATCCATGCTCGTATACCGGGCTAAGCCCGAGCGCCGTTTGACGTCCGCAGGGTTCACCCCGGACGCCTGCAACTTGACCCGAACCTCGCCCGGCCCGGCAGAGGGCGTTGGTTGTTCGCCGACGCCGATCACCTCAGCTGCGGAACCAAGCCGCTCATACCAGGCTGCGCGCATGGCTTAGTTCGTGCCCGGCATGGTGAAGTCGGTGGGGGTCATGGTGACGCTGGTCAGGCGCTCGACGATGGGGGCCTCGGCCTCGCTATCGCCTTTGGCTTTCACCCAAGTCGGATCGTTGCGGAACTTGTCCCAGTTGGCTTTCATCGCCGCGCCATCGGGATGACGGACGATGTAAATCAGGCAATTCGGATCATTCTCTGCCACCCAATAGCCGACATTGCCGATCCCGTTCTTCTCGAACAGTGCCGTGGTGTGGTCGCGGAACCGCGCAAGCAAGTTCGGCATGCGGCCAGGGTGGGTGTAATAGGTGCGCAATTCGTAGAGCATAGGGGTTTCCTCATTGTGCGGCGTTGGTGCCTAGGGCTGAACTATATCCGACGGACTGCGGGCGGGGAAGCGTCGCCGCATCCGGTGGTTGACGCAAATCAATGACGATATGGCGTCGGTGGCTTTTAATGCCGGCATTGGAGGATTTGCCATGCCGAAATCGCTCTACGACAAACCATCGATCATCACCCGCGTCGCGGTTGGCAAGGCCATAGGCCTGCTGTTTGGCCTGCTCAGTTTTTTCATGCTGCCGACGGTCTGGCCGGAGGCGGACCCACTGCTGCGTTGGGGCATCTTGTTCTGGTACACCACGCTTGGTGCCGTGGTTGGGATGTTCGGGGTGTTCAACTATCACCCCGTTTTAATGCTGCCATTGCCCTGGTGGGTTCGTGCACCAATAATTGGCGGTTGGATGAATTTCGTGCTGACCTTCTTTGCCTATGACGCTATGCAAGACCTCATCATCGCCTTCCTAGGCAAGCCATTGACGCCCTTCTTGTTCGTCATAGAGGGCGCAATCATTGGCTTGATCATCGGCGGCTTGGCTACGTGGTTGGGCGGCGAAGGACGCGCTACGGCCGAGGTGATTATTGACGAATGAGCTAGGTACTCGTCGCCCGGTGGATGCTCAGGATTACGTAAAGCTGGCATCCACCCGCGCCATCACGTCCGCCGATAGAGGCCCGGCCTCAGCCGCGGCGAGGCATTGGCGCAACTCTTCCCGGTTCTTGATGCCGAGGACGACCGTATCGACGTTTGGCATCGACAACGCATAGCGATGGCCGAGGTCTGCCGCACTCATCCCCAGCTCTTTGGCTAGAGCCCGGTAGGCCGCGGCCTTGCAATAGTCCACCACTTCCGCATGATCGGCGGGCAAGGCGCGGTCAATCTTGTCGGTCAGCGCGCCGGCCTGCACTGCACGAATACCCATCACACCGACACCGTTCGCCTTGGCCTTCGCCATGATCTCCCGCGGTTTGCGGGGGCCGGGCGTGAAGGTCAGGCTGCCGGCGGAGTCCAGCGGGTTGGCGATGCATTGCACGATGGCTGGCTTCGGCGTTTCGCCCAGCACCTGCAGGATGGTGTCCGGGTGGCCGATGCCGGTGATGCCCCAGTTTTTGGCCTTGCCCTCTTTGACCAAAGCCTCAAACGTCGGTCGGACAAACTCTGCGAAAGCGGCGTGAGGCGTTAGCCGGGTCGGCGCGTCTGGCGAGTTGTTCATCGGGTCGCCGTCTGGCGAAATATTGGAGTGCAGGAAGAACACGTCCACCGCATCTACCCGCAGGCGTTTCAGGCTCGCCTCCAGCAGGCTACGGATGTGCGCCTCGATTCCTGGCGTTGCCATATTGCCGACAAAGCATTTGGTGGTGACCCGCACGTGGGAGGGCATTTGCCTGCCGAACGCCGCGCCAACAACCTCCTCCCCCTCGCCATCGCCATAGCGAGGCGCCATGTCGAGCAGGTCAATGCCGCCATCCACCGCCTCGCGCACCGTCGCCACGCACTCATCCCGCGTCGTCTCACCCCAAAGCTGCCCCAGCCCGCCACCACCAAGCGTCAGGATTGAGGTCGGGCCGAGTGGGCCGAGGGTGCGCTGTTGCATGGGTGTGTTCGTCCGAAAAGGGTCAGGTGAGGCGGTCAGTATAGGCGGACTGCGGCGCTTCTCAATGTTCTCCTGAGATATCCAACGGTTGCCATGGCCCTAGAACTCCGCTACCCGATGCGGCCGTTTGAGTGGGTGATGCCATGCTGACAGATACGCTCGCCATTGATTTTGGCACTTCCAACTCTGCCGCCGCGATACCAGTCCAGGACGGAGTGCGCCGCATCCCGATTGAAAGCGGGGCGGAGACGCTGCCAACCGCCGTGTTCTTTCCAGCGAACAAGGGCCAGATGCAGATCGGCGCCGCAGCGACCGAGATGATGATCTCAGGCGAGCCTGGCCGGTATATGCGCGCGCTGAAAAGCGTGCTGGGCCTGCCACTCATGCACGAGGCACGCCCAATAGGCGGCCGCAGCCGCACCATCGCGGATATCATCGCCGAGTTCCTGGCAGAATTGCGCCAGCGCGCCGAGGCTGAGACCGGCCAACGTTTCCGCCGGGCGCTTTCTGGTCGGCCTGTGCACTTTCACTCCGCCGATCCCAAAAAGGATGCCCGCGCTGAGTATGACCTGCGCGCCTGCTATCGGGCAGCGGGTTTCGAAGACGTGACATTCCTCGCCGAACCGGAGGCCGCGGCCATAGCTTGCAGCGGCATGGGCGCGACTGACGGCCTGGGCCTCATCGTCGATATCGGCGGTGGTACGTCCGATTTTTCGGTGTTTCGCAACCAGGGCGATCGGCCAGAGATCCTTGGTAGCCACGGCATTCGCCTCGGCGGCACCGTTTTTGACCATGCGATTTCGATGGCGCACGCAATGCCCGCACTCGGCCTCGGCGGGCAGTTGCGACGGGAGATGGGCGCTGGCCTACTGCCGGTGCCGCGAGCGCCGTATGCCGACCTCTCGACCTGGGCGAAGATCCCGTTCCTCTATGCGCCGGATACTCGACTGATGGTCGCCGAGATGGCCCGGGTCGCGGTTGACCAGCCGCGAATGAAGCGCTTGGTCAGGGTCCTAGAATTCGAACTGGGCCACGACCTCGCCTTCGCCGTCGAGCGCGGCAAGATCGCCGCCAATACGGGTGAGGGCGTGGCGCAAATCGCCATGAACTTCATCGAACGAGGCTTGTCAGAGCCGCTTGATCCTCAGCGACTTGATGCAACGCTGGCGAACTATCGGCCCATGTTGCAGGAGGCGGCCGCGCACACATTGCAGCTTGCCGGCGTTGAGCCGAACGAGATTGGACGCGTAGTCCTGGTCGGCGGCTCCAGCCTCATGCACTTCGTGTCGGATGAGATAGAGGCGCTATGCCCGCAGGCGGAATTTCTGCAATCGGAAGCCTTCACGGCTGTGGTCGATGGTCTGGCATTGGCGTCAAGGAATGGGGGACATCAGTAAATTCCCCCGGGACCCGCCATCGAGGTCCGAACGAATATCAGGCCAGCGGGCCGAGGACATGTAGTGGCAAGGCTCAGCTCTTACTGGCCCGTCTCTTGCGGTTTGGTTTCGATAAACGAGACAACGTCTAGCGAAAGTACCAAAACGTCGTCCTGATTGAAAAATTCGGAAACAGTGTTGAGAACGCCGCGTCCGCCTTTGCTGGAGAGGCGTTTGCTATTGACCGTCAACCGGCTGCGCAGTGTATCGCCCGGCCTGACTGGGGCCGCAAATTTCAGATCCCAATTCAGGCCACCTAGGAAAGCCCAGGCTTTTTGGTCATTGTTGTAGACCCCGTTCAACGAGCGATAGAGCAGCGTGATGGTATAACCGCCACTCGCTATGATGCCTCCGAACGGAGACTTGGCGGCGAACCCTGGGTCTACATGAATAGGCCAGGGGTCGTTGCGGCGGTTGTATTCCATCATCTCATCAGGATTGACAACGACCTCATCTCCCCAAATTGGTTCGCCAACCGGCAGGTCTTCGAAGTAAATGATTTCTTTGGTCATTTCTGCCTCCGTCTGATGATCGGCCGGGTCCTTATCCAGCCTCGAACGCCACCAACTCCACAGCCTCATCCACCTGATTGCCCTCGCCAAAGCGCAGGGTGGAGATAACACCGCGCAGCCTTAGGATCGAAGTAGG
>CALKDI010000045.1 GCA_938084065.1 uncultured Alphaproteobacteria bacterium | reverse complement strand
TTCTGCCAGCGTACGGTGTCGTCGCGATTTGCAAACAAGACGTTGGGCGTTTCCTGCCAGCGGTCGCGAATGTCAGACGGCAGCCGTTCGCGCAGGAAAGTACGAACTTCCTGGCGGAAATCCTCAAGCTCTGGTGGCAGGTGGGCATCCATGTCAGAACAGGCCTCATGTATTTTTGGGTAGGGCAGGGACGGGATGCGGTCCACCCATAGGATATTGGCAAAGGATGCCGGATTGCGTGCAAAATGCAACGGAAAGCCAGATTGATTCCCCGATGAGACGTACTCAAGATGTGTAACCGATGACCCAACTCCTGATTGTCTACCATTCTCTCACTGGCGGCACCCGGCAGATGGCCGAAGCAGCTGCGGCCGCCGCACAGCAAGAAGCGCCCACCATCCTTAAGACCGCCACAGAGGCCGGCCCGGACGATTTGGTCAACGCAGACGGCTACATTTTTTGTACGCCAGAGAATCTCGCGGCTATCGCTGGCGTAATGAAGGATTTCTATGACCGGTGTTATTACCCAGTCCTGGGCCGAATCGAGGGCCGGCCCTACGCGCAAATGGTCTGCGCTGGCTCTGATGGTGAGAACGCAGCCCGACAGACGGTGCGCATCGCCACCGGTTGGCGACTTCGGGAGGTCCAGCCGCCGCTGATTGTTTGCACCCATGCGCAAACACCAGAAGCCATCCTCGCCCCAAAAATTATACCAGACGACCAACTCGCGCCGTGCCGAGACCTTGGTGCCGCCATGGCCGCTGGCCTGAGCCTGGGCGTATTTTAAAGCCTCGCAACAGAGTTTTGCGCCAACGCGGTTGATTTCAGGCCACCAAAAGCCGCATAATTTGCGCGAATAGGGCCCTATCACCTCTATCTCCCTCGGCCCTCCACGCCGAAGGTACTACGAAAGGCAATTTAATGAGCGATCAGTCGGCCATCGACGATGCTATGGGCTTCGCGCCTGAGCATGATGCGCCCGTGCCGTACATGAAGCGATTGCGGGATTATTATCTCGCACTTGGCTACGGCAATCCCTACCGGTGGGCGCAATACCGGGACGTTCCCTTCACCAAGCTTTCCAAGCCGCTGAGCGAGACCAAGGTCGGCCTAGTCGTCACCGCGGCACCCTATCAGCCCGGCAAAGGCGACCAGGGCCCCGGCGCGCCCTACAACGCGGCGGCCAAGTTCTACCGAGTCTACACTGATTCGATTGAGGGCGAGCCGGACGTGCGCGTCTCCCACATCGGCATCGACCGCAAGCACACCACGGCAGCCGACATCAACAGCTACTTCCCGCTGAAGGCACTGAAAGCCGCGGAGGCTGAGGGCCGAATCGGCAAGCTGTCCGAACGTTTCATCGGCACCCCCACCAACCGCAGCCAGATCACCACGGTCGAGCAGGATTGCGCCGACGTGCTGGCAGAGCTGCGCCGGGATGGTGTTGAGGCTGCTGTTATCGTCGCTGCTTGACCGGTGTGTCATCAGACCGTGAGTCTGACTGCACGCTATCTCGAAGCGAACGGCATCCCCACCGTGATCATGGGCTGCGCCAAAGACATAGTGGAGCTGGCCGGCGTGCCTCGGTTCCTGTTCAGCGATTTCCCGCTGGGCAATGCCGCTGGCAAGCCACACGATCCGGAATCCCAACGTCAGACACTGGCATTGGCTCTGGACCTGCTGGAAAACGCCACTCACACGCGGACGACGCTGCAAAACCCCCAGCATTGGGACGATAACGGCCTTTGGAAGCTAGACTTCCAGAACGTCGACCAAATCCCCGCCGACGAAATCGCCCGCCGCCGGGCCGAGTTCGATGAGGTGAAGCGCGTCGCTAAAGAACGCCGCGACCAAGACGGCAGCAGCAAAGTCGTAGCTGCGGAGTAAGCTGGATGGGGCGGCGTCTGCTCGCCGTCGCCCCTCTAACTCGTCGCTAAGACGCTAAATGTTGAGGCTAAGGCATACGACCCGCGCCCACCCCACAGGATGTACCTATGACCGAAAATCTGCCCCTCTCCGGTATTCGCGTGATCGATATCGGCACCCTGATCGCGGGTCCGTTCTGCGCCACCATGCTGGGCGATTTCGGTGCTGAGGTGATCAAGGTAGAGCAGCCCGGCCGCGGCGATGCACTTCGCGGTTCGCCGGTCGATGGCAAGGCAAATCGTTCCGGCAACTGGCTGGTGGAGGGACGAAACAAGAAATCCGTCACCCTGAACCTGCGCGTGCCCGAGGGGCAGGCGATCCTCAAAGAGCTGATCGCGACAGCCGACGTTCTGGTTGAAAACTTTACCCCTGGCACGCTGGAGAAATGGGGCCTTGGCTGGGATGTGGTGCATGCGCTCAACCCGAAGCTGATCATGACGCGCGTCTCCGGCTACGGCCAGATCGGTCCGTATTCGAAACGCTCCGGCTATGATCGGATCGCGCTGGGTTTCTCCGGCTATATGTACCCCACGGGCTTCCCAGACCGCATTCCAGTGCGCCCGGCATTTGCAACAGCAGACTACAACACCGGCACCTTCGCAGCCCTGGCAACCATGTTCGCGCTCTATCACCGCGATGCAAACGGCGGCGAAGGCAAAGGCCAGTTGATCGACCAGGCACTTTATGAGGCGCCGTTCCGCATCACGGCCGATATGATGGTGGACTTTGGGCGCACCGGCGCCAACCGCGAGCGGATCAGCAACCGCAATCCGACCTTTACACCGGCCGGCACCTTCCTGACTAAGGACGACCGGTATGTTCAGATCGCGGCCGGTGGCGACGGCGTCTGGCCACGACTCGCCCAAGCCATGGGCCAACCGGAATTGGCCGAAGACCCGCGCTACAAGACCAGTGCGGAGCGCAACAAGCGTGCCGATGAGATGGAGCAGATGTGCGAGGACTGGGTTGCGACCCTGAACTTCGACGAGATTGAGCCGCTGTTAGTCGGGCTGAACGTCCCCTTCGGCGGCATCTACCGCGCCGAGGATATTGCGCAAGACGCGCACTACGAGGCCCGCCAGAACATCGCCCACGTGCCAGACGAGGAGTTGGGTGAAGTGGTTATGCCCGGCGTTTCTCCCCGCCTCGAGGGCACGCCTGGCCGCATCACCCATGCGGGACCTGAGATAGGCTCACACACAGCAGAGATCTACGGCGAGCTTCTGGGCAAGTCTGAAGATGAAATCGCAGCTTTGGTAAAGGCGGGCGTGGTTTAGCCGGATTGCCCTGGTCGATCTGAGAGGCGGAGACCCAGAAGGCGCTGCGCAACACGCGCAACGTGATCAGAGCTATCGACTAAGCCGCTCGACTAAGCCGCCCTCTCGCGCCCAGATAGTGGCTTTGGTCTGAAGGTCGGCGTGCGCCAGCAGCTTTGCCAAATCGTCTGCTGTGTCGATATCCAGCGCAATTCCTGGCAAGTCTGTAACGATCTCGGGCTCGACACCGGCCGCACGTGCCTCTGTCAGGTGCGGTTGAAAGCTATCATGGCCAAAATGGAAGGGGATCAACGTTGGCGGCGATACTGCCAGTGCGTTTGATCCACGAAAGTCATGGGCCTGGACAATCGTCATGGCGGGTGACGGTTTGGCGGTATGAGCGGCGATTAAGGCATTGATCTCAGACGCGGAAACGCCCGGAATATCACCTGGCAGTTGCATAGCCGCGCTTACTCCCTCAGCCTCCAGTATCTGCATGGCTCGCAGCACAGCTTCCGACTGGCCCAGGTTCTCCGGTTCACCCTCCGCCCGTGCGCCATAGGTCCCCGCCAATGTGATGGCTTCCGGCTCATTGGTCAGCACCAGCACGCCAGCCAGGTCGCTGGCGCACATGGCGGCCAACACATCTTCAACCATTAACCGAAACAGCGCACGCCGTTCCTCTGGCGACAACGCCGGGGCAAGCCGCGTCTTGGCATTCTCAAAATTCTTGACGGGCAGTACACCCCACATTGGCAGACCCAAATTTACGGACACAGACACATGCGCCAGTGTAAAGCATAGCGCTCACGACGGGTAGCGAAGCTACGACGCGGGCGTGAGGGTCTATGTCCTGAGCGAGGGGAGGGGGCATGTTCAGCGCTGCCGTTGGAGGTCCTGTAGGATTGGCATAGTCACTAAAGCGTCAGGCGGTAGCTCTGCCCAATCAACACCGCTTGGTGCAGCCAGTGTCTCAGTGATGCTAATCAGACGCGAAGGGGTGGCGATCAGGGATAGCGGTTGGTCGTGCTTAGCAAGCGGAAAATCCTCAACTATCTGAATGTCATGCACAGTTGTGGCTACAGGGGCCGGCGCGTGGCCCAATTCACGCAGAATTGCGAATTCCAGATCGCTATAGCCCGCTCCTTTTCCCGCTCGTTTACCCGAAATCGTCACCGCGACACAACCTGTCACGATTGCATCGAATTGGGGCAGTTGAGCCAGTGGCACGTCCATGGCAAATCGCGGCCAGTTCGCCCGTGCTGCGGCGTGCCAAGCTTGGTCACAGCGGATAGTCGCGGGATCAAGCAGCATAAAGCCGCCGGCCAGGCGCGGCGTCGGTACATAGACCTTGATACCTCGACGCAACGCCTCTGCTCGAACAAAGCGCTGCGGGCTGTCAGGGTTTGCTTTGATTTGGCGCGCATTGGCCAGCAACGGCGCGTCAAACAATTTTTCAGCGGCCAGTTTAGCGCCCTTGAAGTTTGGAATACGACCATGCGGCGGAAAAGGATAAGCCGCCAAGCAGTCATCCTGCAGCCGTTGCCAGACATAGTCGCGCGCGCAGGCTTTTTTGTCGAACTGCATGGCGTAGAGCTTTCAGATTCAAGTGCGTCAATCTATATCCCTGCCGCCTCAAGCAGCCGTTGACAAGCCGTCGGTGCCACTTTAACAACACGCTTCTACCCGCAAGCAGCGCAGCCAGTCAAACGACGGCGCTAGCAACCTGTTGCCCAGGTGGCGGAATTGGTAGACGCGCAGGTTTCAGGTACCTGTGACCGCAAGGTCGTGGAGGTTCGAGTCCTCTCCTGGGCACCATTAAGTTTTTTAACGAACTGAAATTACATAAAAATTAAAATTTCTATAAATATGGCCCCCTTAATAGACCACCCTTTTGATTGTGAAACGATGGACAAGAATGTTCGGCTATGAGCGAACTTTTCACGTTGCAGGCAGTTCAGTAGGTCCGAGAAACAGAGACAACTGT
>CALKDI010000044.1 GCA_938084065.1 uncultured Alphaproteobacteria bacterium | reverse complement strand
GCCACGCCCAGGCCGCCGTTCGCACGGGCATAGGCATCGGCCATGTGACCCGCGCCCATCTCTCCGCGCGATGATACAAAGCGGACGGCGTTGCGCCGCCCGATCCCGTCCAGCATCGGGATATTGTGGACCGAGACCACGCCAAAGGCAGTGGTGACACCGGCCGCTTGTAAAAACTCGGCGACCAGATCACCGACCAGAATTTCCTCCGCCATGGGGCGCATCCTCACTTGTGTGTGTTGGTTATCGCCGCAATGATACGCGTCACACGCCCACTCGCCAAGGATGCCAGTTCATCATGCCCAAACATCTCGCCAATCTCTCGTTCGATTTCGACGCCATGTCCGCCCTGATCGCCCGCGGGATGAAGACGCCCACCGCCATCAGCCGTGGTGAGTTTGGCGCTGTCGCCGTGCCGCGCATCCTGAAGGTGCTGGATCGGTACAACATCAAAGCCAGCTTTTTCATCCCTGGTCTGACATTGGAGACCTATCCCGATTTGGTCGAGGCCATCGTCAAGGGCGGCCACGAGGTCGGCCACCACGGCTGGACCCACGTCCCGCCGGCCAACCTCAACCAGGGTGAGGAGGAAGAGCATCTGGTGCGCGGCAATGAGCTGATCGAAAAGATGACCGGTCAGAAGGCCCGTGGCTACCGCTCCCCCGCGTGGGATCTTTCGGATGAGACTGTCGATCTGCTGTTGAAGCACGGCTTCCTCTATGACAGCAGCATGATGGGCCATGACTGGATGCCCTATCGTGCCCGCACCGGCGACGTGATCCACGACGAGAAGGGCATGGAGTTTGGCAAGGAAACCTCCCTGATCGAGATGCCGATCTCCTGGGTGCTGGATGACTACCCTCACTTTGAATATCTGCGCACGCCGCAGGGCCTGTTCCCCGGTCTGCAGAATGCCAACAACGTGCTGGAGAACTGGACCGACGAGTTCACCTACATGACTCGCAACACCGATTGGGGTCTGCTGACTTACACCTTCCACCCACTGGTGATCGGCCGCGGCCACCGCATGCTGATGCTGGAACGCCTGGTCCTGAACCTGCTGGAACAGGGCGCCGAATTCCTGACGCTAGAGCAGGGTGCGAAGGCGTTTGCTGCTCGTTAAGAAGGGCTATAGTGATGGACAACAGGATAGGAGCGCATGTGGCCTTGGCCCGTTTGGTCGAGGCCGATGATGGCCGAAGCTGGTTTGCGGACGCCAATCTGGCTTATGACAAAGTGTTGGGGCCACTGCGCCAAAGCACGGTTATTGACGCCCATATCACCCACGCCCTGAACAATACGATCCGCTTTTCAATATTTGCGCATCTGGTGTGATTGGCCCGCAATTCGCGGGCTCAGTCCGCGTGAGACCCGCAACTCTGCAAACAAAGGGACGGAACTATGCCTTTCTTCGAAAATGGCGGCGTGCGCATTCACTACCGGGATGAAGGTTCGGGGCCGCCTCTCCTGATCATTCCTGGCGGCGGCCTCAATGGGTCGATGGGCAATATGGATGAGACGGATTTCAATCCGATTACAGAGTTCTCCAGCGAATACCGTTGCATTTCTTTAGACATCCGTAACGGCTCGGGCGAGACCACCGGCCCGCTGGATGCCGAGCGCGCCTGGGACCAGTTCACTGACGACCAGCTGGCATTGCTGGATCATTTGGGGATCGGCGATTTCCTGCTAATGGGGTTTTGCATCGGCGGTCCGCTCAACTGGAACCTGATGCACCGCGCGCCGGACCGCGTGAAAGCTGCGGTCATGGTGCATCCGAGCGGTTACAATCCGGATGATTCAGACGTCTTCTGGAAGTCAAACATTGGCGGCTGGGGCAAAGCAGTGCAGGACCGCAACGCCTCCGTGGACCAGGCTCAAGTCGAGGCGTTTCTCACCAGCATGTACTACGGTCGGGGCGACTTCCTGTTCACCGTCGATCGCGACTATGTCCGCAACTGCGAGACGCCAGTGTTGATGCTGCCGGACGATATTCCCGCGCATCCGTTCAAAACCGCGATGGAGTGGGCGCTCCTGGCCCCTAACTCCCAGATCAGCATCTTTCCATGGAGAGGTGACCCGGTCCGGGTGCAGGTCGCGCTGCGTCACGTTTCGCAATTCCTGGCGGCGAATAAGGCAGCGGTAGGTTAGGAGCCCGAGTCTGCAGCTCACATGACCTAACGATAAAACCATCAAAGGACCCAAACCATGCCATTCTATGAAAACGGCTCCGTCCGCATTCACTATGAGGAGCGGGGCAGCGGCACGCCGATCCTGATCATGCCGGGCGGCGGCTTGAACTCGTCTATGAATGTGTTGCGCAATACGTCGCCGTTCAATCCGATGGAGGTCTTCAGTGACGAATTCCGCTGTATCACCCTGGACATTCGCAACTCATTGGCCGGCCAATCCACAGGGCCAGTCGAGGTTGACCGGCCTTGGAATGCGTTCGCCGACGATCAGCTAGGGCTGCTGGATCATCTGGGCATAGACAAGTTCATCGCCATGGGATTTTGCATCGGCGGGCCTCTGTCTTGGAACCTGATGCAGCGTGCGCCGGATAGGGTGATGGCCGCGATGTTGGTGCAGCCGAGTGCAGGCCGTCCAGGCCCGGACAACTGGTTTCTGGACACCTACCGCGAAAGCTGGGCGCCGGAATTCCACAAGAAACGGCCGGAGGTTTCTGCCGAGGATCTCGATCGCTATCTGCTAAGCCTCTACAGCGATAACGCTGACTTCGTGTTCACGGTGGATCGCGATTTCGTTCGCAATTGCCAGACGCCAATTTTGGTCATGCCTGACGATATCCCCGCGCACCCTTATGCCGTGGCGATGGAGACCGCGACACTGGCGCCCAACGCGCAGGCCACGTTCTTTCCATGGAAAGAGCCAGATGACTTGCTTCAACTGGCTCTCAGCCATGCCCGCGCTTTTTTGCGGGCGAACCGAGGATAAACGATGTCGGTCAGGAGGGTGGCGGCGTGTCTGCCGCCACCCTGGCCTATACCGCCGCCTCATCCCGCTTGAAGATCACCAATTGCAGCATCAATACGCCACCGATCAACGCCACGCCGACGGCGTCGGTCAGCAGGCCTGGTTTGATCAATGTCAGCGCGGCGGCTACCAGCAACAACCGTTCGATCACATTGGCTCGTCGCAGGAAATAGCCGTGTAGGCCGGCAGCGAGGCAGATCACGCCGACGACGGACGTGACGCAGGCGACTGCAACGGTGATCGGCTCGCCAATCAACAGCAATGCCGGTCCGTAGACGAACATGAACGGGATGATGTAGCCCGTCGCTGCCAACTTCATCGCCGCAATGCCGCCATCCCAAAGCCCCGCGCCAGACAATCCGTTCGCCGCATACAGCGTGATCGCGACCGGCGGCGTGATGGCCGACAGGATGGCGAAGTAGAATACGAACATGTGAGCGGCTTCCAGCGGCACGCCCAGCTTGATAATGGCAGGCACCAACAGCGCCACCTGGACAATATAGGCCGGCGTGGTCGGCAAGCCCATTCCCAGGATAATGCCGGCACAGGCTGTCAGGATCAGCGCCAGCAGTAAGGTATCGCCGGCCAGCGAAATGATGAAGCTGGTGAACTCAATGCCAACGCCGGACAATGAAATAACGCCGATCACAATGCCAGAACAGGCACAGGCCGCCGCCACTTGCAGGGAGTTGCGAACGCCCTCAATCAACCCTTCCAGCACCAGCCGGACGGTGATGTCTTTGCGGGTCGTCTTGCGCATCAATGCGACAGGGATCACCGACAGCAAGCCCAGCGTTGCCGCGTACGGCGCGCTATAGCCGTTGACCAGGATCGCCATAATGACGACGAGCGGCAGGAATTGGTGTCCACGCTCGCGCAGGACCTTGCCCATTTCCGGCAGGTCCGGCTTCGGCATGCCTTTTAGGCCGACGCGCTTCGCCTCAAAATGCACCGCAACGAACACGGCAAGGAAGTAAAGCAGCGCCGGCAGGATGGCGATGCCGATAACGGTCAGATAGCTGACGGCCATGAACTCGGCCATGACGAAGGCAGCAGCGCCCATGATTGGCGGCATGATCTGGCCACCGGTCGAAGCCACTGCCTCCACCGCACCGGCGAAGGCTGGCCGGTAGCCAATCTTCTTCATCAGCGGAATGGTGAACGTGCCCGTCGTCATCACATTGGCGGTGGAAGAGCCGGAAATCGTGCCGAACATGGCGCTGGTCATACAGGCCACTTTGGCGGGCCCGCCCGCCGTGGCGCCGGCCAAGGCCATGGCGAAATCCATGAACAGCTTGCCCGTGCCGGATTTCTCCACCAGGGCGCCAAAGACGATGAACAGCACCATATAGGTGGCGGACACGTTTAGCGGGATGCCGAAAATGCCCTCCGTCGTCAGATACAGCTGGTCGATTAACTCGTCTGAGCCCAGGTTCTCAAAGAACACGGCGTAGACCAGAAACACCAGCGCTGTGATCGGCAGAGCCAAGCCAACGGTGCGCCGCGCCGATTCAAGCGCGACAACGACAATGCTAACGCCGAGGAACCGTTCCAACGGGCTCAAATCGTCCACATAGGCGAAGCGGGTCAGGATATGGTCGTGTTCGAGGAACAAATATCCCACGACCGCGCAGGACAGAAGTATGAAACCGCAGTCAATTGCGGCGCCGGTTGTCCGCCTGACGAGGGAGCCGGTGGCCATCACCGGGTACCAGAGGAAGATCAGAACCAGTGCGAAAATCAGATGCGTGCCACGGAAGTGAAACACCTCCGGAGCGCCTGTTGCCACCACCCAAAAATGGAAAGACAGCATGGCCAGCGCTATTGCACTCGGTACCAAGATGCCGAATTTACTGTCGCCCAACATTAGCGGAGTCTCCAGAACTGCACCATTGGCCCGCAGCACGAACTCTCAGCGGGCAGATCAGATCAGCAGAAACGATCACTCCGGACACCAAAGATGCCCGGAGCCGTCGTTCAGCTGTCGCCTACATAGCGCCAGCTTCCTTGTAGGCTTTGATCGCGCCAGGGTGGAACGGCACGCCGATATCCACTGCCATTTTCTTGGCGTCGAGCGTCGCCAGTGACTTGACGATGGTGCTCAGATCGGAACCACGTTTGATCAGCGCCTTGGTGATGTTGTAGGCGGTCTCTTCCGAAATCTTTGAGCAATTGAGGATCAAGTGCGCCGGGAAGCCCGCAATCACCACATCCTCTTCCTGGCCGGGATAGCTGTTCGCCTTGATGGTCAGGCGCTGCCAGCCGGAGTTGGCAGCCTTCATCTTGGCGAATTCTGCATCCGTGATAGGCAGGAATTTAACATCGCGCGAGTTCGTCAGGTCCAGCAGCGAGCCATTCGGTACGGATGTGATGGTCATCATCGCATCGACCTGGCCATCCTTCATCATATTCACGCCGTCGGTCATCGAGGCGAAGTTGACCTTGGACAGGCTGTCATAGGTCAGGCCCTCCGTGCTCAACAGAATACGCGCGCCCAGCTCCGTGGTGTTGCCGCGGGGCAGGGTGACGAGCGCTCTGCCTTTCAAGTCGGCGACGGTGTGGACCTCGTCAGACGTCGTCGTCACCTGCATGTAGTTGTCATAAAATGACCCCAGATTGCAGATGTCGCCGAGCTTCTCCTTGAACGGCTCGCGGCCATTGACGCCATCGACGGCGGACATCACCAGACTCCAGCCCATATGGGCCTTGCCGCTGGACACGCCTTTCAGGTTGATCAGGCCTGCACCCGGACGGATCGTTACGTTCAGGCCGTCAACCTCTTCCTCCAGGATGTTCTTGATGGCGCCGCCGAGCGGATACCAGCTGCCGCCGGCTGGGCCAGTCATAAAGGTGATGTCCTCGGCTTGAGCTGGCACGCTGGCCAGGCCGAGCATGCTTGTTGCGGCGAGCGCAAGGGCGGTACGGGAAAGCAATTTTCGCATAAGGTTTCCTCCAGCGTCGGTTCTGAAGACACCGTCAATTGACGCGCTTCGTTCCGGATTGTTCGACATGCCAGCCCTGACGTTATTTGTTTCTTGGTGGGCTGCACGCTGGAGAGATTGCCGCACCTGCGGTAAGTAGTCGAGCTAGAAAATCGCGAGGCCGGATATTTTTTAGATCACCGGGCGCCTGCATTTCATGGCAACACCCGGTGATCAGGCGGGCTAGCGGTAGCGCGACACGGCCTCTAACCCGCGGGTCCGCGCGTCCGTATCGCCATCGGCGTGCAATGGTTGCATGACGACAGTGGTGGCGCCGGCATCAAAGTGCTCACGCATGCGGGCGTGGATGGCGGCTTCGTTGCCCCAGACCACCATGGCATCCATGAACCGGTCAGAGCCCTCGCCCGTGATGTCGTCCTGGGTGAAGCCTAGGCGCAGCCAGTTGTTGCAATAGTTCGGCAGCGCCATGTAGCGCTTCAACTCAGCGCGCGCGATGGCGCGGGCCGTGGCCGGGTCGCTCTCCAGGCAGAATTTCTGTTCCACCACCAGCGCCTTGCCGGCGCCCATCACCTGTTTCGAGCGCGCGGTGTGCTCCGGCGTGACGTTGTAGGGCAGCGAGCCGTCGCACTTCTCCGCTGCTAACTCCATCATGCGCGGCCCGAGTGCGGCAATGGCCACCGGCCAGTCGCCTTCGCCCTCTTGTTTGCCAGCTTCCATACCATCCAAGTAGGCGCGCATGGTGGAGACCGGCTTGCCGTAATCGTGCTTGCGCAGGCCCTCCACCATGGGGATGTGGCTGACGCCCAGGCCCGAGATGTAGCGGCCCTCATACATGTCATTTAGCGAGCGCCGTGCTGCCGACGCCGTGAACGCGTCGCGGGCATAGATGTTGGCAATGGACGAACCAACCTTGATGGTCTTGGAGTTCGCCAGCAGATAAGCACCGGTGGCGATGCTCTCATAATAGCGGCTCTCCGGATACCAGTAGGAGCCAAAGCCGAGGCTTTCCACCTGTTGGATCAGGGCTGCCATCTCTGCGGGCTTGAGCTTGTCGGAGGAATACCAAACGCCGAGTTTGCCGAGGTTCATGGGGGACTGTCTCTTTATCTTGAGGGATATGGATGAATTTGGCTGCGGAGCACGCTTAAGTGTCCTCCGGCTTTAGTGAGGCCCAATCGACGCTTTGCCAAGCGCGAAACATAGTCGATCCGGTGTTTTTGCTTTCTGCGGCGGCGGCACAGAGGCCGACGTCTTTAACGCCGACGCTCATAACATGCGGCAGGATAGGACGTAGAGCTTCCCAGTTCTGGACGACAAAGCTGTTTGCCGTCGATTGCGTCATGATCTCCATCAACAGGTCCAGGTCCATTCCATGTGCCCGAGCCATCGCGCGCGCTTCGATCAACAACCCCGCTGTCCCCATCCCCACGCCGTTGACGGCAAGTTTTGCCACCATTCCCATGCCAATGTCGCCGCAATGGAAGATTGAGCCCATGGCCTCCAGCGCCTCCCGGCAGCGTTCCAGCACGGCGGAGTCGCCGCCAGGCATGAGCGCTAAAGTCCCTTCGAATGCGCGAGGGCGCATGCCGGTGACGGGGCAATCCAGAAAGTCTATGCCCCGCCCGGCGGCCTCGGCGGCTAGCGCCTGGCAATAGTCGGGCGAAACGGTGCTCATGACGATGATGACAGACCCTGGCTTCAGCGTCGCCAGAGCGCCCGTCGGGCCGCGCAGGACCTGGTCCGTCTGGGCCTGGTCCATCACCATGGTCATCAGGATATCCGCCCTGGCACCGACTTCGGCTGGATTTGCCACCTCAATCAAACCATCGCTGGCAAGCTTCTCAATAGCCTCGCGGCTGCGATTGGCAGAGCTGACGACGTGGAAATCCTGGCTCAGTAACCGTCCAGCCATCGGCTCGCCGATGTCGCCGAGGCCTATAAAGCCAATGGTCGGTTTCGTCATGGTCGATGCCTTTCGGTGGCTATAGGTTATGCGTCCGGCCCGGGTTCGGGCTCGGTCAGTTTTTCGAAGCCGTATTTGGCGACGGGCAGGGCGAGGCTCAGTTCCTTGGATTTTTCGGCGTGGTAGACTTCCACGAAGGTACTGGCGTTCTCGTCCGTCACCTTGCCATTTCTTGCCGCAGCGGGCCAAGCCGAACGCGCTGCGGGCGTGGCGGACCTGGTTATCGCCTGGCTAGAAATATGGTCTCCTGGAAGGGTAGCCCCGTCGGGGGTGTCCCAAATTCGGCCTTTAGCGCGACAAAGCCGGCTTGAATGACCGTTTCGGGATCGACCGTGGCGCGGTTCTGGAGTTCCAGGATGGTTGGATTGCCGGTTACGAAACCGCGGGCAATTCCAGTGTAGTAGGGCACCGAAACTGTCTCTCTCACCGTTGCAATTTCGATATCGGAAAAGCCGGCGTTTTCAATCAGCGAACGTCCGGCCTCCGGTGTGACAGAGCCGAAAGGCACCTCAAGGAACCGCGGCGGGTCGGTCTCGAAATGGCTTTTGATCACCCGATCCATGACGCCTGGCGCCGGATTGTGCTCAAACCCATCCCAGACGTTCAGGGCGAGCAAGCCGCCGGGCCTTAGCACACGGGCGAACTCGGCCATTCCCTTGGCCTTGTCGGGGAAGAACATGATCCCAAACTGGCAGACCACGACATCAAAGCTCGCGTCGTTGAACGGAAGATCAAGCGCATCGGCCTGGCTGTAGGTCACGCCGGGCAAGTCTCCATTAACACTGGCGGCGTGGGTGAGCATCGCGTCGTTGAGATCTGTGGCCCGGATTTCGCTGCCCGGCGGAAGCGCATGCGCCAGATGGCGGGTCGAGATGCCTGTTCCGCATGCGACCTCCAGCAGTCGAACCGGCCCCTTGATTGCACCCGTGACACGCTTCGCCATATCGGCCCCGGCGAACTCGAACAGGATCGGGCCCAGATGGGTGTCGTAGTTCTCGGGGATTGTCCCGGTGAATGATCCGGTTGTGGATTGCGCTGCCATCGAGAATTCCTCCTTCGTTTCGAGGGTCGAAATGTCATCCGCGTCAGCCAAATGCCCCACCGTCCTTCAACGCCTTCGCATCTTCAGTGCTGAAGCCCAATTCCGCAAGCACTTCGCCGTTATGCTCGCCCAGTTTTGGCGACATGGTCGGTGGGCGCTTTTCCACGTCGGTCAGCCAGAACGGGCTGGAAAGGGTGAGGCCCGCGCCGGCTTTCTCCGGCTCCGGATGGGGGATGATGATGCCAGCTTCGCGCATTTGCACGTCGGTCGCGATGTCGTCCATGGTGCCTATCTCGCCGAAGGTAAAGCGATTGGCAGTCATGATTGCCTTCCACTCGGGCCAGGACTTGGTCTTGAACACGGCGTCGAAGGCATCGATCAATTCACCCGCGTGCGCCTTGCGGGTTTCGACCGTCTCAAAGCGGGGATCGTCGGCCATATGGTCCAGGCCAACGACGCGGACAACTTCTTTGAAGCGGTCGGGCTTGGTGATCATCACCATGTGGAACCAGCGGCCATCGGCGCAAACATAGAGGTTGTGCAACGGGTTATCGGCCTCCTCCCGTGGCGGGCGGGCCTCAACTTTGGCGCCGGACAGGGCGGCCTGGGTCCAAATCGCGTTCCACCAGAGGCCGTTCGCCATCAGGTTGGTGGCACACTCGCCGCCTTTGCCGGTGCGCTCGCGCCGATACAGCGCCGTCATGATCGCCGCCACCATGCTGATCGCTGTCGGGTGGTCGCCCATGCCGGGCAAAGAGCGCGCTGGCGCTGAGTCTGGTGCGGGTTTGACCAGGTCCATCAGGCCGGTGCGGGCCCAGAGCGCTGTGGAGTCGAAGCCAGTGCGATCCGCCTCCGGCCCGGTTTCGCCATAGGCGGTGACGCTGGCGTAGATCAGGCGCGGATAGAGGTCTTTCATGTCTTGATAGCGCACACGCAGCCGCTCGCGCGCCGGGAAAGGGGCGTTGGTGACGAAGACGTCCGCGGTCTCCAGCATTTTGTGCAGCACCCGCTGGCCGGCCTCGACCTTTAAATCCAGGGTGATCGCCCGCTTAGAGCGGTTGTCGACGACGTAGTTGTAGGGATACTCGCTGTACGGCACCCGCGATGCCGCGTCGTCACGGCGGTACGGTTCGCCAGTCGGCGGTTCGATCTTAATCACGTCCGCGCCGAAATCGGCCAGTACGGTGGTGGCGACTGGGGCGGCGATGAACGATGCGCAATCAATCACCTTCAAGCCAGCAAGGGGCAGGTCTGCATTGGGTGTGTCTGAGGGCATGGCGGGGCTCCGGCGTTTCCTAGTGTTTTGTGTATTGGCGGAAAGCCTACCGCGGACCGATGGACTTGGGTAGGCTTCAGGCATGCGTGAAACCGATCTCTATCCACCACTGAAATCCTATCTCGACGCCCAGGGCTATGAGGTGAAGGCAGAGGTCGGCGATTGTGACCTGCTGGCCCGCCGTGGCGTGGAGCCGCCGGTGGTGGTCGAGCTGAAGCTGACCTTCTCTCTGGCGCTGGTGATGCAAGGTGTGGCGCGGCAGGCGCTGTTCGATCATGTCTATCTGGCGGTACCAGTCTCGACCGAGCGGGGCTGGAAGCTGCGGTATAAGGATATCATCCGCCTGTGCCGGCGCTTGGGCTTGGGCCTCCTGGCGGTGAAGACCGGGGACGAGGCGCAGGTTGAGGCGCATTTGGACCCAGGCCCCTACGCCCCACGCAAACGCGCTAAGGCTGCCGGTCGGCTGTTG
This sequence comes from uncultured Alphaproteobacteria bacterium, assembly GCA_938084065.1. Classification (GTDB taxonomy): domain Bacteria; phylum Pseudomonadota; class Alphaproteobacteria; order Bin95; family Bin95; genus JACKII01. The sequence continues at coordinate 4,406 of CALKDI010000044.1, read as the reverse complement.
CGCGAGTTCGAACGGCGAGTGGGCGATCCCAATGTCGGCGGCACCACTGGCGTTAAACGCATGACCGCCTACCGCCAGGATGCACTGCGGTGCGGCGTTTACTTGAAGGAGCATGGCACGAGCAAAGCTGCCGCCGTTGCCAAGGCCACGGGAGTCGCCCGCGCCGCCGCCCTGATGCGCGCTGACCATTATGGCTGGTTCGAACGGGTTGAGCGCGGTGTCTATCGCCTAACGCCGGTCGGCGAAGCTGGCCTGCAGGACTTCGCCGAGGCGGTTGTTGCGGTGAAGGCCGCGCCTTAGCCGGCAATCGCCATGCGGTCCTATGCCTGTCTGCAATTGCCCCGCTCCATTCGCCTCAGCCAGTGTTTCGCCCAGATCGAATTGCGGATCTTGCGGCCACCAGGTACAGATAACACCGGCAGTACCTTTTTTGAACACCAGGGGCGCATTTGAGAACCGCTGCAATCGCTTTGATCGTGCTTTTTATTGCGGGTGTCGGCTATCGATACCTGGGCGATACCGCGTTTCCTGTAAGGCCGGACATCGGTACAACCGAGTTTGGCCCGCTGATCGACCTGTCGGCAAATACCGTGTTGCCTGTGCTGGTCCTGCACCCGCCGAAGACGCGACTGGAGGCTTTCTGGTCCGCCGCGTTGGCCAAAGCCTTAGGCGGCAAGGAAGAGGTGCGGATCAGCCATGGCCGCATCGATGTGCTGACATCAACCTATGCCATCGAGGTTGATTGGCTCCACAAGTGGCATGAGGGCCTGGGGCAGGCTCAGCACTACGGATTAAACACCGGCAAGTGGCCCGCTGTGGCCTTGATTATCAAGCCAGACGAATGGCCATTGAACGCCCACCGACGCTCCAAAGTGGCGGAAATCCGTTTGGTTGCCGAAAAATTGGGGGTCGAGGCGGTGCTGCTGCGCTATGCGCCGCCGCCGCCGCCATTGCCGAGCGAGCGCTAGAACGTAGAACACCCCCGGACATGGGCCCGAAGGTGTTCTTAACATCGCAAGACGGCAAATGCCGGTTAGGGCTATGCCTTAACCAGCAGCAGCAGCCACCGCCCGACGGGCCATGACACCAACCAGATGCGCGCGGTATTCGGCATCCGCGTGCAGGTCGCTGTTCATATCAGCGGCGGAGACAACGCCGTCGGCGATGGCATCCGGGCTGAAGTTGGCGGATAGAGCGGCCTCGTAGGCTGGGACACGGAAGACGCCGCCATTGCCGGCTCCGGTCACCGCGACACGGACGCCGCTGGCCGTCTTGGCAACGAAGACACCGACCATGGCATAGCGACTAGCCGGGTTCGGGAACTTGGCATAGGCTGCTTTCTCTGGTTGCGGGAACGAGATCGAGGTTACGATCTCGCCCTCTGCCAACGCAGTCTCGAACATGCCGGTGAAGAAATCATCCGCCGCAATCTCACGGCTGGTGGTCTTCACTGTCGCGCCGAGGCCCAGAACCGCCGCCGGATAATCCGCCGCCGGGTCGTTGTTGGCGACGGAGCCGCCCATGGTGCCGCGGTTGCGCACGGCCTGATCACCGATACCGCCGGCCAGAGCCGCCAGTGCCGGGATCGCGCCTTTGACGTCGGCTGAGCCTGCCACATCAGCATGGCGGGTCATCGCGCCGATGGTGACGGTGCCACCGCTAACGCTGATGCCCTTTAGCTCCGCAATACCGCCGAGATCGACGACGTCGCTGGGTGCGGCAAGGCGGGCCTTCATGGTTGGCAGCAGGGTCTGGCCGCCGGCGAGAACGGTGCCGTCATCAGCGCCCGAAAGCGCCGCTGCGGCGTCGGCCAGGCTGGCCGGCTTTACGTAGTTGAACGATTGCATGGTGTTCCAGCCTCCCCTTAGTTCTTCGCCGAATGAATGGCGCGCCAGACTTTGCGTGGCGTTGCCGGCATTTCGATATGCTCGACACCGTATTCACCCAGCGCATCGACGATGGCATTGATCACGGCAGGTGGTGAGCCGATGGCCCCAGCCTCACCGCAACCTTTCACACCCAGCGGATTGTGGGTGCAGGCGGTGATCTGGTGATCGACCGTGAAGTTCGGCATGTCGTCGGCACGGGGCATGGTGTAGTCGTTGTAAGACGCGGTCAGCAGCTGACCGTTGTCGTCATACACCGCCTGCTCCAGCAGCGCCTGGCCGATGCCTTGCACAAGGCCGCCATGCACCTGGCCCTCGACGATCATCGGATTGATGATCTCGCCGAAATCGTCTGAGGCATGCATGGAGCACACTTCGACCACGCCGGTTTCCGGATCGATCTCGACCTCGCAGACATAGCTGCCAGCGGGGAAGGTGAAGTTGGCCGGGTCGTAGAACGCGGTCTCCTCCAGGCCAGGCTCGATCTCATCCAGCGGGTAGTTGTGCGGCACGTAAGCGGTGAGAGCGACCGAACCGAAGTCGATCTCCTTATCCGTGCCGGCAACCTTGAACATGCCGTTTTCGAAGACGACATCGTCGGCGCTGGCTTCCATAAGGTGAGCCGCGATCTTCTTACCCTTGGCGATGATCTTATCGACGGCCTTGACGATGGCTGTACCGCCAACCGCGATAGAGCGACTGCCATAGGTGCCCATGCCGAACGGAATGCGCGCCGTATCGCCGTGGACGATGTCGATGTTGTCAATCGGCTGGCCCAACTGCTCTGCCACAACTTGCGCAAAGGTCGTCTCGTGACCTTGGCCATGACTGTGAGAACCGGTCAGCACCGAGATGGAGCCGGTTGGGTTCACCCGGATCGTGGCAGCCTCGTAGAGGCCAGCACGGGCACCAAGCGAGCCGACCACCGCCGACGGGGCGATGCCGCAAGCCTCAATATAGCAGGAAAGACCGATGCCACGCAGCTTGCCGCGGGACTTGGCTTCGGCTTTGCGCGCGGCAAACCCATCCCAATCACTGGCTTTCAGCGCGGCGGCGAGTGTCGCCTCGTAATCGCCGATGTCATAGACCAGGGCGACTGGCGTCTGATACGGGAAGTCTTCCGGCTGGATGAAGTTGCGGCGGCGAATTTCCGCCGGGTCGAGCTTCATCTCGCGGGCGGCTTTGTCGATCACCCGCTCCAGCAGGTAGGTCGCCTCTGGACGGCCAGCGCCGCGGTAGGCATCCACCGGCACGGTGTTGGTGAACACGGCCTTGACGTTGCAATAGATCAGCGGCGTCTTGTACTGACCCGCCAGCAAGGTCGCGTGCAGGTATGTCGGCACGCACGGCGCGAAGGTGGATAGATAGGCACCCATGTTGGCGAGCGTATCGCAGCGCAGCCCCAGGAACTTGCCATCCGCATCCATGGCCAGCTCGGCCGTAGTGACGTGATCGCGGCCATGAGCGTCGGAGATGAATGCCTCGGTCCGGTCGCTGGTCCATTTCACTGGGCGGCCCAGCACTTTGGCAGCGACGGTGACGATGGCTTCCTCGGCATAATGGTAGATTTTGGAGCCGAAGCCGCCGCCAACATCCGGCGAATACACCCGCAATTTGTGCTCTGGAATGGACAGCACGAACGCGCCCATCAGCAGGCGGATAACATGCGGGTTTTGGCTGGTGGTGTAGAGCGTGTAGTCGCCGTTGGAGGTATCGTAATCGCCGATGGCGCAACGTGGCTCCATCGCGTTCGGCGACACGCGATTGTTGGTGAACTCCAGGCGGGTGACGTGGGCGGCACTGGCAAACGCCGCGTCCACCTCTGCCTTATCGCCAATCGCCCAATCGTAGCAGACGTTGTTCGCCGCATCGTCGTGGACGGCGGCGGGCGGATTGTCGATGGCCTGGCGCATACTGACGACGGCGGGCAGCGCCGAATAGTCAACCTCGACCGCATCGGCAGCATCGCGGGCTTGGCCGCGTGTGTTGGCGATGACGACGGCAATCGGGTCGCCTACATGGCGCACTTTGCCTTCGGCCAGGATCGGGTGCTTGGGCTCGACCATCGGGTCGCCGTTCTGGCTGTTCACCAGCCAGCCACAAGGCACACCGCCAAAAGCTTCGAAGTCCGTCGCGGTCAAAATTTTGACCACACCCGGCATCGCCGACGCAGCGCTGCTGTCGATGCTATTGATGGTGGCGTGGGCGTGCGGCGAGCGCACGATGGCGGCGTAGGTCTGGCGCGGCAGTACCATGTCATCGACATACTTGCCGCGGCCTTTGATGAATCGGAAATCTTCGCGCCGCAGAACGCGGGCGCCGATGCCGGCTACACTATCATTCATGATGTCAGTCTCCGGTTTGGGGTTAGCTGCGCATTCCAGCGGCGCCTTGAGCGACCGCCTTGACGATGTTGTGGTAGCCAGTGCAACGGCAAATATTGCCTTCCAAGCCCTTGCGGATTTCCGCCTCTGTCGGGTTCGGATTGCGCTTGGCCAGATCCACCGCGCTCATGATCAT
>CALKDI010000043.1 GCA_938084065.1 uncultured Alphaproteobacteria bacterium | reverse complement strand
ATTGCCGGTGACAGCCGCAATCTGCTCCGCGGTTTTCTCGTCCGCACCCAGCAAAGCCAATTCCTCTGCAGAGGTATCGTAGAACAGCGACAGCGAGCCGATATAGCCGCTCACATCAGTGTACATCAGGCTATAGCCTACGGCGTAGTACATGATGCCGGCGATGGAATAGAGCGCGATGTTTTTCAGGCAAATGGCGGCGGTGTTTTTGGTGCGCACCAGGCCCGCTTCTAGCATGGCGAAGCCAGCGGCCATAAACATGACCAGCACGCCGTGGATCAGGAAGGAAAATGTGTTGAAGACAAAGGCGGTCTCTTCATTGACCGCGGCGGATGCGATAGTGGGGGCCAAGCTCATGCCTGCGGCGATCGCGGCTACCCCTAGCAAGGATTTTCTCATCACTGGAAAACTCCGAATAGGCGGGAAGGTTCTAAAGGGCATCGTTGTTGGTTTCGCCGGTACGGATGCGCACCGCTTTCGAGACATCGGTCACAAAGACTTTGCCGTCGCCGATGCGGCCGGTGTGCGCTGCGGCCTGAATGGCCTCGACTGTGGCGTCGATGCGGTCATCCGGAACGACCACCTCGATCTTCACCTTAGGCAGGAATGAGAGGGTGTATTCCGCGCCGCGATATATTTCCGTCTGGCCTTTTTGGCGTCCAAAGCCTTTAACTTCGGTGACGGTCAAACCTTCAACGTTGAGCGCCGTGAGGGCTTCACGGACGTCTTCCAACTTGAATGGCTTGATGATGGCCATAACTAACTTCATGAACGGCTCCTTGAACGGGCAAAATCGGTCTGTCTGCGATCTTCCGTTCAAGAACCGTGCCAAATGCAGAAATATGTGGTACCATGTTGAAAATAAGTGATGTTTCTAAAAATTCTACGAGGCCATATGCTTTCAACGCGAAGTATATGCCTAAAAATTCATCAAAAAAACCTTACCACGAGTCAGTGACTAAAAAATGAGCATATCGAAGTTTCCGCATCATGATGTGGCCGTGGTTGGCGCGGGGCTGGCTGGATTGACCCTGGCCCTAGCGCTAGCCAGGTCTGGCATGCACATCGCCCTGATAGAGCGGCAATCCCCAGACCAACTGGCCGCGGTCGAAGTCGATGGCCGAACCACTGCCCTGGCAGCCTCCGCCCGTGTCGTGCTCGAAGACATCGGCGTCTGGCACCGACTGGAGCCATACGGCGGCCCGATCCTGGACATCCGCGTGACGGACCGCGCCTCGCCGCTGCACATCCATTTCGCCCACGCTGCCGTCGGCGATGACCCGATGGGCCATATTGTTGAGAACCACATACTGCGCCGGGAATTGCTGGCAGCGTTGGCGGCAGAGCCAACGCTCACGGCCTATTGGCAGCAATCGGTCACCGCGTTCGATGGTGCGGGCGACGGGAGCGGCGCAACCGCAACGCTTACCCTCGATAGCGGCACGATTATTCAAGCCCCACTGGTCGCTGCGGCGGACGGGCGCGGTTCAGCGTTGCGGCGCATGGCGGGCATTGGTGTCAGGGCCTCGGACTATCACGAAACCGCCATTGTCTGCACCGCCTATCACGAGCACTCGCACGACGGCATCGCCCACGAACGGTTCTTGAGCGGCGGCCCCTTCGCCATCCTGCCGATGCTGGATAATGCTGCGGGCCAGTACCGTTCGTCTATCGTCTGGACCGAAAATCGCAGCCTTGCTGAGCATTTGCTGACGGTCCCGAAACCTCGGTTCGAGCGGGAGTTGGCACGCCGTTTCGGTGATTTTCTCGGGCAGGTCACTGTTCCGGGGGAGGTCTGGTCCTACCCATTGTCCGTCGTTGTCGCAAAGCGCCTGACCGGCCCGCGCCTTGTCCTGGTCGGCGAGGCCGCGCATGGCATGCACCCGATTGCCGGGCAGGGCTTCAACGTCAGTATGCGCGATATTGTTGGCCTACGTGATGCTGTGACGGGTGCATCTCTAGCCGGACAAGACCACGGCTCACCAATGGTGCTGTCAGCCTATGCCCGCAAGCGGTGGCCGGATATTTGGGCCATGGTAGCAGCGACCGACGGCCTGAACCGCCTGTTCCGCACCGACCTGCCGCCGGTGGCATTGGCCCGGAGGCTGGGATTGGCCTCGGTCAATCGCCTGCCGTTACTGAAGCGACAGTTCCAGCGCCACGCCATGGGAATGCTGCCGTTCGGCCGGTGAGCTCTTGGCAATCGTCGCAAAGCCGGCTTAAACTTCCGACCTCAGCGACGGAATGCCAGACCCTTGGCGATCCGGAATTTGAGGGAGACTGCCCTTTGCGCATTATCAACCCATCGTTTGCACTGCAACCGCAGCTCGCGGCGGCGAACCGATCTGACGACCGGGCGCCGGTAGACTGGTCGAAGGACCCGATTGCCATCATCTCCAACTCGAAAGCCAACGCTCAGGCGTTGCTGGAAGGGTTGAAGGGGCTGATGGGCGATTTCCGACCGACCGACAACATTGATTACCTCTACAAAAACAGCGCCGCCCGTCCGGCGCCGCCAGAGCTAATCGACCAGGTCGCCAAGAATTACAGAGGCGCAATCCTCGCCTTAGCCGATTGAGGGTCGTGCTCGTCGTGGAGTTTCCATGACAGTACGACCCTTGAAGCCCTAGGCGTTGAGACCTTTATCGTAGTGACCGATACCTTCCTGCCGCTGGTCCGCGCGCAGGCCAAGGCCCGCAAAGCTGACCCCAAGCTGCTGATCGTGAAACACCCGGTCGGTGGCCTGAATGAGGCGGAGTTGCGGGAACGGATCGCAACCGCCTTTGGCGAGCTGAAACTGGCCGTCGCCGCCTGAGGCAGACCGCCCAAACGCGCCAAGCCATCCGGCCAATTGAGCCGGGTGGCTTTGTGCGCCCACAATTTGAGAGATAGTCGAGGGATAAGCGCCAATGAGCGACCCAGCCGAACAGGAATTTATCGATCTCGGCGACATGGATGCCGACGCCTTCAACGAATACGCTGCCGAACAAGGCTGGAGCGACGGCTTCCCGCTCATCCCGCCAACTGAGGACAAGGTCGCCCGCTTCGTTGAGACCTGCCGCGGCGACAATGAACCCTTTCCAGCTATGTCACCACGCCAGGTGTTGCCAACCTTGCCCGCCATCGCCGCCAACGCCGTGATGGCCGGTTGCCGGGCCGAGTATTTCCCAGTCGTGGTGGCTGCAGTGCGGGCAGTGCTTAACCCGGACTACAACCTGCATGGCACCCTGGCGACCACCCACCCCTGCGCACCAATGCTGATGGTCAACGGTCCAATCCGGCAGGAGCTTGGCATCAATTGCGGCAGCAACTGCTTTGGCCAGGGCAAGCGTGCTAACGCCACGATAGGCAGGGCACTGCAACTAACGCTGCTGAATGTCGGCGGTGCAAAGCCCGGTACTATGGACCGCTCCACCCAGGGCTCGCCTGCCAAATACACTTTCTGCTTTGGCGAGAATGAGGAGGATAGCCCCTGGGCGCCCTATCATGTTCGCCGCGGCTTTGACGCCAGCGACAACGTCATCACCGCATTGCCGGCGGAGCCACCGCACAATATCAACGACCATGGCAGCACCACTGGCCTTGGCATCTTGCAGACGGTGGCCGGCACGATTTCGCAGACCGGTGCCAACGTCATTTATGGCAAGGCCCCCTACCTGATCGCCTTCGGGCCAGAGCACGCCGCCACCCTGAAGCGGGATGGTTGGGATGTGGAGGCGGTACAGGAAAAGCTCTACAATCTGGCCACCGTCCATGTCTCACGCGTCTCGGAGGACAACCGCCACAATTATGACGAGCGTGAGCAATTCCCGGTCAACGATCTCTACTACCTGACCCGCTCGCCCGCCGATATTCAGATCGCCGTTGCCGGCGGCCCTGGCAAGCATTCCGCCTATATCCCGACATTCGGTATGACTGAGGCCTGTTCGGTCCGGTTGCCTGCGCGGTGAGCCTGATCGAGCGGGACGGACCGCTGCCGGTTTTTGCCGAAGCAGCCGATTGGGATGCGGTGCAACAGGCCCTGACCGAGCGCGGTCTCGGCGATGGACTGCCATTGGTGCCGCCAACCGACCGGCGGCTTAAAGCTATGCTCGCCGGGGTGGTTGAGCCCGAAGGCTCCCACGGCTTCCTACCGCCGATGTTTGGCGAGGTAACGCCAGCAGCCGTCGCCTATTGCTGTGTGCTGGCCGGCTGCGTGCCGGCAGAACTGCCGGTGGTGCTAACCGCCGCTGTAGCCTGCCAGGCAGACGATTTTAATTTGCTGGGCTTGCTGACCACGACCGGAACGCCAGCGGTTGCTGTCATGGTGCACGGCCCCATAGCCAGCCAGTTGAACATGAACTCCGGCACCAATTGCCTCGGTCCAGGCAATCGCGCCAACGCCTGCATTGGGCGGGCGTTATCGCTGGTCCTGCGGATGATCGCTGGCGCAGTCGAGGGCGTCGGCGACATGGCCACCATGGGCCAACCCGGCAAATACGGCTTCTGCTTCGCTGAGGGCGAGGCTGGCCTGCTGAAGCCATTGGCTCAGCGTCGCGGCCTCTTACCCGAGACCAGCGCGGTGACGGTGTTCGGCGTCTCCGGCACGATGGAGGTGCTCCCCCTCGACAATCGGGACACGCCAGACGCCATCCTGACACCGGTCGCTGCCGCCATGATCGCCTCTGCCGCCGTCGCCAGCAGCGGCCGTCCGCGCGAGCCTGGCGAGCAGTTGGTGTTGATCCCGCCGGAATTGTTGACGACCATCACCGCACGCGGTTGGGGTCTGGCCGATATTCAGCGCTTTCTGTTTGAAGCCACGCAGGCCGATATCCCCGGCATCATCTCGCTCACCCGCCAGCACCCCGTCGCTGCGGAGCCCACCGCCATCATTCCCATTGAGACGGGCGGTGCCGGCGTGAAAATGACTCTGCTGCCCCTCTGGGCCGGCAGCAGCCGCACCCAGACGCTGCCGCTTCTCAATCTCTCGCGTTGAGGCTCCTTTATGAGTTCACCCACTCACCAAGCAATCGTCATCGGCGCAGGGTTTGCCGGCCTCTCTGCCGCTTTAGAGCTGGCCCGCGCCGGCGTGCAAACCGCCCTGGTCGACGATGGCTATAGCGGTGGCTTGATCACCAATGTCGGCCTGATCGAAGACCCCGGTCCCTATGATGCCATGGCCGGTGCCGACCTCTTTGGTGGTCTGCTAGGCCATGCTATGGAGGCTGGTGTTGACTACCAAATCGGAGAGATCCTGGCTCTGGACCGCACCGATAACGGCTGGAGCCTGCCAGACCTTGGCATTTCCGCCCCAGCCATCGTGCTCGCCACAGGCGCTAAGCTCCGCACCCTCAACGTTCCGGGTGAGGAGCGATTGACTGGCCTTGGCGTCTCCCAGTGCGCATTTTGCGATGGCGCGCTCTATGTCGGACAGTCGGTGGTTGTGGTCGGCGGCGGCGATGCTGCCTATCAGGAAGCCCTGCATTTGGCTGAGATCGGCTGTTCCGTGACCATACTCCTGCGCGGCACCACTCCCCGCGCACGGCAAGCGTTTGTCGAACGAGCCGCAGCTACGCCCGGCCTTACCATCCGCCTGCAATCGGAAGTGGTTGAGGTGCTGGGTGATGCCGGTGTCGAAGCCATAAGCGTTAAGAATACGCAATCTGGGGAAACCGACACGCTCAAAACGGCTGCGGTGTTTGTCTTTGTTGGTTTGGAGCCGCAAACAGCATTGGCACCTCCGGCAGCAGAGCGGGTGGCCAGCGGAGCATTAACCGTAAATGCGGCGATGCAAACCACAGTGCCGGGCATCTATGCCATCGGCGCCGCCCGAGCAGACTATGCCGGTATGCTCATGGATGCAGTTGCAGATGCCCAAGCAGCTGCCAACGCAATCGCAACGAATTAGAGAGCCCTGTTATTTAGAGAGCCTTGTGAAAATCATCACTGATTTAACCAGAGCGTCGGTCTAAGCTGCCTCTGTAAAATCAGAGATAAGGATGCTGGCGATGGTAAACCGATACTCCAGTCTGTGTGCTGCGCTGCTATTGCTGAGTGCCGGTACAAGCGTCGCTGCGGACGCTCCGCCTGTGTTGGCAGCGTGGAGCCAGATAACAGGCGAAACTGACCCGACTAAGGCCGCATCGCTCACCGCTCCCGGCGCGGAATTCCGATTTATCATAGCCCAAGGCGGCGATTGCGGAGCATTCTCGGTCGCCTTCGACACCGCCAGCATGCAAAATCAGCCGGCATCCTCAGCACCGACAACGCGCAGCGGGGATGCTCTTGCTATTGCGGTATGCTCGTTGACTATGGGGGCAGACTGGGTTCAGGCACATCTGCTTTACCAAGGCCAACCCGCGACCCTGTCATCACAAATCAACACCGGATCTTACGTTAAGGATGGCATATTTTATGCCGACCGACATCACAAAACAGTTGCGCCATGGACGGCCGGACCGTCGAACGGACAGGCCGTCAGCGTTAAAGGGCCAGCCTCTATCGGCCAAGATGGTGAGCTGACCCTTGTCAGTTTAGGCGACACCGGCTGCCGCGGTATTCCAGATCCGAAGAAGCCAACCAGCCGCCACAACCAGGCTTGCGAATCCTCTGACGGCAGTGATCCGTGGCCCTTAGCGTGGTTAGCGGGAGCGTCCGCCAATCTCCAACCTGACTTGGTGATCCACGTTGGCGACTACCGCTATTTCTTCGAGAAGAACGACTACACAAGCTGGCCATTCTGGCAAAAGGACTTCTTCCCCGCAGCACAACCTTTATTGCTGGCGGCACCATGGGTGTTCACGCGCGGCAACCATGAGGGCTGTCCTGGCGCGGACCTGCCCTACGGTGCAGGGTATTTCCAGCTCTTCGGCAGCAATGCGGGCGAAAGCTGCGGTGCCGTTCAAAGCAGCGGATCGCCTCCCGCCCGACAATATATGATGCCGTGGTATTTCGACGTTGCAACCGGCGGATTGGGCTCTGGCGAGCCGCATCGGTTCGTCATGATCGACGTCAATACCGACTTCGCAACAGCCGATATCACTCAGGCCACCACCGATTTTGAAACGGGGATGACGATCACAGCGGCTGGTCCAGCATCAAACTGGTGGGTAATGCACACACCAGGGGTTCAAGCCGTCTATTATGGTGGGGCGGTTAACAACGGCGATACCGGCGTTAGGCAGGCGCTGGAGGCCGCAACCGAGTTGCAATTCTGTGGCACGCCGGCTGCGCCAACGCCCTGCCGCCCCAGCCAGTTTCTGATGGGTCACCAGCATTTGTTCCAAACTTTAACGTTCGCTGACACAGATGGTGGCTGGCTGTTCCCGCGGATGGTCATCGTTGGCAATAGCGGTACAAAAATTGACCAGGCCAGCCCATCACCGGGCGGCCAAGGAGGCTGCGCTTACACCTTCCCAAATGTCAAAATCACTGGCGCGTCGTCCGATCTGGAGGCCGCGGTCTTTACCGAAAGCCAGCACGGCCTGGTGGTTTGGACTCGCACAAATTCACCTGCCGACCCCTCAGGCTGGACGCCAGAATATTTGTGGGCCGGCAACACAACCCTGCAACCTTGGCAACCAGTACCGCCGATTGCCAAGCTGCCCGCCTGCCTGGGGCAGTAAACCTCCGCCGCTGATCGTTCCATCACCCATTGGAGCACCAGCCTAGCGAAGCGCCGCCACAGTGCGTATGATCTGACGAAACAAGCTGCGGCGGGGTTCCACCTTTTGTCTGACCACCCAACAGAAATCGCTCCAGCCGAGCCGCTGGACGCTCTAGCCACCATGCGCGCCTATACCGAGGCGACGCGCGAGATCATGCGCCTTGTGGCCGAGTCGCGGCATGACGAACAGCCGGTGTTTGAGGCGATTTTGCAGGCCTCCGCCAAGCTTTGTCGGGTGAATCAGTGCGCTTTGTTTATGGTGACGGAAGACCCGGATACACTGATCCTGGCAGCCTCTTTTGGTAAAACACTGCAAGCGTTCGAAGTGGGCGTCTCCACTCTCTCGGTCGATACACCATTGACCATCACGCAAGTATACCGTGAAAACCGAACGATCCACACCGAAGACATGCGCGATACGGAGTTGTACCGCGCCGGTGACCCGTTCCGGCGCATGTTCGTTGACGGAGAAGGGATGCGCACGCAACTGGCCGTTCCGCTCTACAGCGGCGACACGCCGATGGGTGGCTTTACACTGAGCCGCCAACGGGTTGAGGCCTTTAGCGATGCGGAAATCGCGCTGGTCGAAACCTTCGCCGCCCAGGCCAGCATCGCCATCGAGAACGCCCGCCCGTTCCGCGAACTCCAGACCAAGCTGGAGCATGAGGCCGCGACACGGGAACTCCTCTCCGTCATCAGCCAAAGCCGCGATGATGAAGAACCCGTGTTCCAAATGATCGTGCAGAGCGCTGCACGGCTTTGTGCCTCACACAGGACAACGCTAACGCTTGTCGATGAGGCAAGAGAGAACATTGTTATTCGAACCGCATGGGGAGAGGAGGTCCTAGATCGATTTATTGGCATGTCATTGCCGCTAACAGATTCTGGTGTCGCCCCGACTGCTATTCGCGAACGCCGTCTCGTGCATGAGGTCAA
>CALKDI010000042.1 GCA_938084065.1 uncultured Alphaproteobacteria bacterium | reverse complement strand
AAATCACCCTTGCCACTCACCGTAGCGCTAACTAAGCCAGCACCCGATTGGCCAGAAATCTCAACCGCCTGCAATTCATCTTGAATTTCCGCCATGCGCGTTTGCATGGATTGGGCCTGTTTCAGCATATTGCCGAGGTTTTTCATCTAACAATCCTCATCTGCTGGCGGAACAATCGCATCGTCCGCCTCAATCACAATGTCCCGCGTCCGCACATCACGTACGGTCGCACCAGGGAAGGTCTCAAGCGTCGCTTGCACCAACGGATGCTCTAGCGCCGCAGCATGCTCTGCCTGTTTTGCTGCCTCTGTCTGCTCAGCAAATGTGGGCGCATCGGACGACGGCGCAACGCTTACCTGCCATTGTCCACCATACAGCCGTTCCAGCAGCACACGCATACCGCCGGCCAATTCCCGGTCAGCGCCCTGGTCCAGTGCAACCACCACCTCGCCCCGGGCAAAGCTGACCGGACGGACCTGGTTGCGCAACCGCGCCGTCAACAGCGGTTCGATCTTTCGCGCGTCAAGGTACCGGACGAATTCCGCAAAGCTTTCCGGCACCGGATGCTCTTCCGCGGCAACAAGGGCCTCAGCGACAGCCGGCATCTCATCTTCAAAAGGCGGCGCGTCATCCATATAGCTTGGCGGCGCATCCTCAGCAGAGACAATCGGCGCTACAGCAACCGGCGGCTGCTCCCGTGTTGGCGGCGGCAACGGCGGCGGCGGTTTATGAGTCGCAATCTCGCCCACCGGCATCGCACCGACAGCCTGCGGCTTTGGCGGCACAGCCTCCGTTGGGCTGGCAATAGTCGGCTTGACTGCGCTCACAGCGCCCGCACCAGCCCCATCCTGGATTTGGCGGACCAGATCCGCTGGGCTAGGCAAGTTCGCCATATAGGCCGTGCGGATCAGCACCATCTCCAGTGCCAATTGCGGCGACGGCGCCTGGCTCAACTCTCCATTGCCCTTAAGCAGTGTTTGCCACAGCCTGGCCAGCACAGGCAGAGACAACGGCGTCGCCATCGCCTCGCCCCGCACTCGTTCGGCCTCTGGCATTAGCGCGTCATTGCCTGCAGCGGGATCGATTTTCAATCGTGTGAGCCAATGGACCAGTTCCAACAGATCATTGAGCACCACCGAAGGATCAGCACCTACCGCATGCATCCGCTCGGCAACAGCAATGGCACCAGCGGCATCGCCACCAATCAATGCCTCTGCTAAGTCAAAGATGACACCGCGATCAGCTAACCCCAGCATGTCGCGGACCTGGGATTCCTCTACCCGGCCATCCGCCAATGCGATCGCCTGATCCAGTAGCGACAAGCCATCCCGCACGGAGCCATCAGCGGCCCGCGCCAGCAGTTCCAGCGCAGCCGGGGCAATCTCCACGCCCTCTTTCGCACCGATTTGGGCAAAGTGCGCGGCCAATTCCACGGCCTCCACGCGCCGCAAATCAAAGCGCTGACAACGGGAAAGCACAGTGACCGGCACTTTGCGAATTTCTGTGGTCGCAAAGATGAATTTCAAGTGTGGCGGCGGCTCCTCCAGCGTCTTCAACAACGCGTTGAAGGCCGCGTTCGAGAGCATATGCACCTCATCCAGGATATAGATTTTGTAGCGGGCAGAGCTCGGCCGATAGCGCGAGGAATCGACGATCTCGCGGATGTTATCGACGCTGTTGTTCGAAGCCGCATCCATCTCCACCACATCGACGTGGCGATCTTCGGCAATGGCCAGACAATTCTCACAGACACCGCACGGCTTGACCGTCGGCCCGCCCTGCCCATCTGGACCAATACAGTTGAAAGCGCGGGCCAGAATGCGAGCCGTCGTGGTTTTGCCGACGCCGCGAACGCCGGTCAGCACATAGGCCTGGGCAAGCCGGCCAGCAGCAATGGCATTGGAGAGGGTTCGAACCAATACCTCCTGTCCGATCAGCCCGTCAAAATCGACCGGTCGATATTTGCGAGCGAGGACACGGTAGGCAGGATCAGACATCCAGCGTCAAAAACCATAGGCTGGGGAAAAGGTGACTGGCGACGACCCAAACCGGAGCTCGTTGCGGCTGCTTCCTTCCGGACCTGACCGAGTTGGCGAGGGGTCTGCCCGCTGCCAGTCACCTGTTAATATAGCAGGCGCACAGCCAAACGAAAGGGCCGGCATACGCATCTTTACCGCAATAGGTTGGGCATCTCAGCGCGGACCTGGCTTTCAAGCTGATCGCCGAAGGATTGCAGAGCATCTTTCATCAGCAAATCCAGGCCTCTCCGCCGGTCTGCCGGGGAAATTTTCTCGACAAAGCTCCGATGTGCCTCCGTGCGGGCAGTCGCCGATGCGATCAATCGCCCATCGCTGCCGCGGGCTTCAATATGGCCGCCTAAAGTAAGCACCACCCGCTCGGCCTGGTCACGTGTAAACCAGCCGCTGACGCCGGGCGTTCGCTCCAGCTCCACGCGCTCCGCCTTGGCCTCGGTCGCACGAAACCGGACTATTCCAGGTTGGCCGCCGTCGGCCTGCAAATGCGCCGCCGCCCAATCCAGCAAGGCCCGCTGTGGCGGCGTGGAAAAGCCTTCCACCGCGACGGAACCAGCGGCATTAGGCCCTGTCTCATCAGCGATCTCTATAGCACCCAGCTGAAACACCAGTGCCGTCACCGGTTGCGGACTCGAAACGAAGCGATTGTCCGGTCCCTTGCTCGCACAAGCTCCCAATAATGGTCCAACCATCAACAACGTTGCAACTCCAGTCATCCACGCGCGTCGCTGAATCATCGTTTCATTCCAATCCCATAGCGCTGAGTGCGTCTTCGTCGAAAGCACGGGTGTCGGTGCAAAATTCGCAGGTTACCGTCACCACGCCCTCAACCTTAAACCCATCAACCTGGTCCCGCCCGAACTGCCGCAAGACATCCTCAATCCGATCGAGACCACAGCGGCACTGGTCGAATAACGCCATCTTGTCATAAACGCGGACACCATCTTCATGAAACAGCCGGAACAATAGCTCTTCTGCACTCAGGCTGGCATCCGTCATTTCCGCGGTTGAGGCACTGCCCAGCAGCACCAGCGCCCGGCGAAAACCCTCATCGGCCTCGATTATCTCTGCCACTTCCTCAGGCGCCGCCTTGCGCACTATCTCATCTGGCAACTTCTGCACCAACAAGGCACCTGCTCGCCACTGACCGTGTTCATCGGCAGCACACGCAAGCTTTAAGCCGCTTGCGATTTGCTCCGACTGACGGAAATAGTGATGGACTGAATCCGCCAGCGATTCTCCCGCCAACTCGACTATGCCCTGATAACGCTCGAAATCGCCCCCTGGATCAACGGTGAAGGCCAAGTGCCCGCCACCGAACATCCGAGCCGCCGACAACGGTTCGTTGGCAAGGCCCTCTAGCTGATCTTCGTCAAAACCGACATAGCCCCGCAGGGCACCTTCACTGGTGACATCCGCCACCAGCAACCGTACCGGCCCACCACCGCCACGCGCCTGAAGCGTGAACACACCGTCATCGAATTTAACCGTAGATGCCAAGCACGCCGCCAATGCCAAGGCCTCGCCCAAAAGGGTCGCTATAACCGGGGGGTAGGCATGGCGCTTTAGGATACTGTCAACCTGATCGCCCAGCCGAATAACACGACCGCGCAACCCCGTCTGATCAATCTCAAATGGCAATGAAAAGTCGTCAGTCACCGCCGTCATCGCAACACTCCTGCTAGTTGGCGACGTCAGGGAGCTGGTCCCTAAAGCCTGGTTACGTCAAGCACCAGGTCAGGATACCCTTTTGCACATGCAGCCGATTTTCAGCCTCGTCAAACACCACCGACTGCGGCCCATCGATCACCTCGGCGGTGACCTCGTCGCCCCGGTGCGCTGGCAGGCAATGCAAGAAGATAGCATCCGGGTTCGCCTTCGCCATCAATTCCGCCGTCACCCGGTACGGAGCCAGAAGGTTGTGACGTCGCCCGGCGTCAGTATCATGCATCGACACCCATGTATCCGTCACCACAGCATCGGCGTCCAAAACGGCTTCTGCCGGGTCGCTGGTGACCTGCAACACGGCCTTATTCGCCCTCGCCCACTGCACGATATCAGCGCCAGGTTGCAAGGATTCAGGGGCCGCCACATGCAAACTAAAGTCAAATCTAGCCGCTGCATGCACGATCGACGTCAGCACATTATTGCTGTCGCCACTCCAGGCGATTTTGCGGCCTTTGATTGGCCCGCGATGCTCCTCGAAGGTCAACACATCTGCCATCACCTGGCAGGGGTGAGACCAATCGGTCAACCCATTCAGCACTGGCACGGTCGCATGTTCTGCAAGTTCCAGCACTTTGGCGTGGTCGCCGGTGCGGATCATGATCACATCGACATAGCGCGACAGCACCTGCGCGGTATCAGCGATCGTCTCACCGCGGCCCAACTGCATCGAGCCGGTATCCATAACAATAACATCACCGCCGAGCTGGCGCATGGCCACTTCAAACGAGACGCGCGTACGCGTCGACGGCTTATCAAAAATCATGGCAAGCGTTTTGCCCGCTAGCGGCTTTCCTGCCACCCCGTTAGCGCGCTTCATCTCCGCGCTATTATTTAAAATAGCACGCAGTGCCTCGGACGAAATGTCGGCGAGGTCTAGAAAATGCCGCGGATCGGTCATGAGCAGGCCGTTATGCTGTTGCTATTGCAGCCGCGGTTTTGTCGAGGATCGCAATGGCCTCGTCCACCTCGGCACGGCCAATGGTCAATGGCGGCAACATACGCACGACATTGTCGCCCGCCGGAACCGTCAACAACCCGTTCTCGGTCGCCGCAGCCACGATCTCACCATTCGGCGGACCGGCAACGAAGCCAAGCATCAGACCCGCGCCGCGGACGCTCTTAAACACGGTCGGGTGCTTTGCCACCAAACCTTCTGCTTTCTCGCGCAGATAAGCCGCAATATCCTGAACGCTATCCAGGAAGCCGTCAGCCAGAACCACGTCCAACACGGCATTGACAGCCGCCATCGACATCGGATTGCCGCCATAGGTGGAGCCATGCGTGCCTGCGACCATGCCAGCCGCCGCTTCCTTGGTGGCCAATACAGCACCCACCGGCATGCCGCCGCCCAGGCCTTTGGCCGAAGCCAGCACGTCCGGCGTAATGCCAGCCCATTCGTGAGCGAACAACTTGCCCGTCCGGCCAACACCAGACTGCACCTCATCCACGCACATCAGGATGCCGAACTCGTCGCAAGCCTTACGCACGTCACGCAGGTAATCCAGGTCCATCGGCCGAATGCCGCCTTCGCCCTGGATTGGCTCAATCAGCACGCCTGCGGTTTCGCCAGTGATGGCGTTGCGCAGCGCGTTCATGTTGCCAAACGGAACCTGGTCAAAGCCTTCGGTCGGTGGGCCAAAGCCCTCCAGATGCTTGGCACTGCCGCCGGCAGCAATCGTCGCCAGCGTCCGTCCATGAAATGCACCTTCAACGGTGATCATCCGATAGCGCTCTGGATGGCCGTTATGTGCCTGATACTTGCGCGCGACCTTGATCACGCCCTCACACGCCTCAGCGCCGGAATTTCCGAAGAACACCACGTCAGCAAACGAGTTGGCACACAGCCGCTCCGCCGCTTTGACCTGGCCCGGAATGAGATACAGGTTCGAGGTGTGCATCACCGTCGCCGCCTGTTCTTGCAACGCCTTCACCATGATCGGATTGGAGTGGCCAATCGATGTCACAGCGATGCCTGCGCCGAAATCCAGGAATCGTCGCCCGGTGGCGTCGAAGAGATAAGCCCCTTCGCCCCGAACAAAAGTCAGGGTGCGTTCGCCATATGTGGGCATCAATGCCTGTGTCACGACACATGCTCCGATAGTTAGTAGTGGATCAGGAAAAAAAGCAGTAATAGAGGGTTATTCGGGCCTGTCAACGGCTCAAATCCCTATAAAACGGCGTTTGAACTTACAATGGACCTTATCCCCGCTGCCCTAGCCTACTTGGCACGTTACGCTGCCAGCACGGCACATTTGCGCCTAGTGTTGCAACGCAAAGTCCAACGCCGTGCCATGCGGACTGATACCCCACTCCCCCCGGCGACAGAAATTGCTGCCACAATCGAAACCGCTGTGGCCCGGATGACAGACCTCGGCCTGTTAAATGACACGGAATACGCCACAAACCTGGCCCGGCAGTATCGCACCCGCGGCGAGTCCCTATCCAAAATCCGCCTACGTCTTATGGCAAAGGGCCTCGGAACCGACGACATTGCCGAAGCAATACGGCCACTGGATGACGATGAACACAGCGCTGCCAAACGCTATGCAAAGCGCAAACGTCTTGGCCCATTCCGGCTAAGCCCCGGAAAGCCAGATCAACCAAAACGCGATATCGCCTCGCTCTGCCGCGCCGGGTTTTCTCTAACCGTTTCGCGCCAAATTATTGAACAAAAATGACAGTTTAACAGCTTAATAGGAACACTATTGAGGGCGATCCAAAATCACTATCTTGCCCCCAACCAGATACTACTATTAATTTAGGCCACGCCGGATCGCTTCATAGTTGGAGCGGCGTCATTACAACAACCTGCACCTATAGAGACCCGCGCCTATAGCTGCCAACTTCCACGGCTGTCATAGTCACCATCCCGAACGGTTAGGCCGCGTTTAATGTATTTCTTGCAAAATGAACCCTTGGATCGACCAATAGCCTGCACTCAGGCAGCAGCCATTCTGGCTTTTGACCACCAGTAGAGGCCCGGTCACAACGTGCTATGGAATGTTCTCCCTAAGACCGCGATTGCCGCGATAGCCAGCCTATGTGCGGCTATTTTCTACGCGGCGCTAATGCTATCACTCGGGGAAAGCCGTGTTGTCGCCAGCGCGCTAATGCTCGCGGTTTTGGTAGGCGTCGTCACGACAGCATTACTGTATTTGCGCCGCCAGCTCTCTAGCGAGGGGCAACTTCGCGAAACTCTCGGTCAAATCGCAGCTCTTTCGAGAGGTGCGATACTAGAGACTGATGCGGATTTGCGAGTCGTCAGCATCATTGATCGCTCCGGTATGGACGCTTTGGCATCTCTGGCCACACTGGCTGGCCGACCATTGCTAAACACAACCAATGAGGCCATCGCGACCCTGAACATCCCCGCTTCGGCTGCGATGCAACGCCGGACCGTCATCCGGAATGCCGACCTCTATATCCCCCAAACCTCCGGAGATCCGCTGCATTTGCGCCTCTCCGCCTGGCCAAAGAAAGACCGAAACAACAACTTCATCGGGTATTTTGGTCAGGTCCGCCCCTATGTAGATCGGGCGCACGCAGACCTGGCGGTCGTTCAAAGCGAGCGTGCATTGCGCTCTCTCATCGACAACCTGCCCGGTGCCGTATGCCTGAAGGATTTCAACGGAACCACACTGATTTCAAATCAGACCTTTGACGCAATTCAGGCGGAAACATCCAATTTTCAGGATCTGGCTGCGATGGATGCCATCGCCTCATCTCTCGGCGAGGCGGAATCGCCCACGGCGGTGGAACATGAACTGAGCGTCGGAGATAAAACATTCTCGCTCGTCGCATTTCCCATCAGCCGCGACGATGGCGGCCTAGAGGGCGTTGGATCCTTAATTTGGGACATTACAGAACGCCGCCGCGAGCAGATGGAGCTCTCGGAATCCCGCGACCGGCTACAATTGTTCATCGAAAACCTTCCTGCTGGTGCTGCCCTTATCGCAGAAGATGAGAGCGTCAGGGTGAACACTGCGCTGGAGATCATGACGGGATACTCCCGCGCACAATTGCAAACCGTCCAGGATTGGTTCCGTCTTGCCTATGGCGACCAGTCGGCCAAATCCAACTTGTTGTATCGCGAGATCAAGAAAAAGCGCCAACCGACCAAGCTGCATGCGACGGTCGCACGGGCTGACGGCGCCGTCCGAATTTTCGAGCTAACCGTATCGTTCGGCACTGGCGCAGAGGTTTGGCTGTTTCATGACGTGACCGAACAACAGGAACTGGAACAGCAATTCAAGGTTCTGTTCGACACTGCTGCGGACCCTCACCTGATCGTCGAAGGCGGTCGAATATCAGCATGCAACACGGCAACCATCCAATCGCTTCGATCACCAGATCAAGCTGCAGTTCTGCAGCGGACGTTGCAGGACCTTGCCCCACCGACCCAACCGGATGGCCGCAACTCGCAGGATATTGGGGCTGGATGGCTGCGCGCTGCCCGCACCCAAGGCACTCAACGCGGTGAATGGATGATGCAGCGCTTTGATGAAACGACATTCCCAGCCGATGTGAGTGTCACTGCTATTCCTTCCGAAACGCAGCGCCGCTGGTTGATTGAATGGCACGATATTTCAACACTCAAGCAAATACAGAAGGAGCTCGAGCAAAGCCGGAATGCCGTTGAACAAGAGCGCCAACTGGCTGAGGATCGCATGTCAGATATGGCAGAGGCGATGGGCGGTTGGGTTTGGGAAACCGATCTCGACGGGCGTTTCACGTTTATGTCCCGAAGCGTCCAGAAATTTGCTGGCGCACCGCCTGAATGGCATTATGGAAAAACGCGCCGCGACCTGACGCGCGAGACGGCATCAGAAGATAGTATCGCCGAACTCGAAAGACTGTTCGAGAACCGCCAGCCAATCCGCGGCTTTGAATTTGAACGCGTCGGCCCCGCCATCAGCAACTGGATGCGGACAACCGGGATACCTTATTACGATGCCGGAGGAAATTTCCAAGGGTATCGCGGTGGCGCCTTCAACATCGATTCTGAGAAACAGCAGCAATTTGAACGCGAACGCGCCGAAGGCCAATTGGCTGAAGCGCAGGAACGATTGCTCGTAACTGCTCACCCCCCTGTCAAATCGTCTGCAGTATGGGTTTGCCTTTGAGGCAAGCGCGGATGGCTTCAAGGGCGTTTTGATCGTGAATGGCAGCGGGGGCCATCACCGAAAGGATGTCGGCATAGAGTCCGTCGCCCCATTCTGAGCGGAAACATCCGGTCACCTTGCGGAAGATCACCGACATACGTAACAGGCGTTCGGATATGTTGTTGGTCGGCGGCACGTCGCGGCGGGTGA
>CALKDI010000041.1 GCA_938084065.1 uncultured Alphaproteobacteria bacterium | reverse complement strand
CGCCTATGGCATCGACGCCCGCCGCCAACGCTACCCGGACGAGACTCCGTATGTCTATCAGCCCCTGGCCGATGCGGCGGACCAATGGCGCTGGAGCCCGGAGAAGCGGGCGGACATTAGGGACTATAACCTGCAGGACATCGGAATTTGATGGTCCTGTATTCGACCAAACACCACCGATGGAGCAATTAACGATGGACCGCGCAGCCTTTGAAGCCGAACTGATCAAGGATCGCTTTAGTGTTTCGGAAGGGCCGATGTCCGAAGCTGAGCCGAAACCACTACACACCCACGACTTCGAGGCTCGCGCCATGGTCCTGGAGGGCGCGATCACGCTGCGCACCGGTGATACGGAGCAGACTTATAGCGTGGGTGATATTTACGGCCTGGCCGCAGGAACGATGCACACGGAGGTCGTCGGGCCTTCCGGCGTGCGGTATGTCGCTGGGAAGCGGTAAGGCTGCTTTACTCCGACCACACCGGTTTGCGCTTCTCTAAGAACGCCGCCAGCCCCTCCCGCCCGTCGGGTGTGCTGAAAATGTTGCAGAGGGTCTCGATGTGGTTCTCGACGTTGCGGCGGTAGTCCATGTCGTTGGCGCGCAGGAAGGATTGGCGGCCCAGCGCCATGATCGTTGGTGACTTCTCCGCGAACATCCTGCCTGTCGTCATAGCACGATCCAGCAACTCCGCCCGCGGCACGGCCTCATTGATAATACCGAGTGTGACCGCCTCCGCCGCTGGGATTGGCTGGCCGCCGAACGGCAGTTCAAACGCCTTGTGCCGGCTGATCTGGCGGGGCAGGTGCACGTAGTGGATGGCCGGGATCACGCCCACATCAATCTCTGGATAGCCGAGGTCAATGTCGTCGGCGGCGAAGATCATGTCGCTTGTAATAGCCAGGGTCATGCCGGCGCCTCTGGCCGGGCCGTTGACCGCGACGATGGTCGGCTTGGTCATCTCATACTGGATGTTCATGGTGCCGATATAGAACTTGGTCACGAATTGGCGCAGGTCCTGCGCATCTCCTGCCGCGACCATTTTCAGGTCCATGCCACCACAGAACATGCCGTCCAGCGCGCTGGTGATAATGACCGCGCGGACTTGCCGATCTGCCTCCGCTTGACGCAATGCACCATGGATGGCGTCGATCATCGGGTGGTCGATAGCGTTGACCGGCGCGCGGTTCATGGCGATAACCGCTACACGGTCCTTGACCTCATAGATCACGCGGTCGCTTGAGGGCATAGTGACAACTCCTGATTCTGATAGGCGAGAGGTCTTTATCCCATGGCTAACGCAACCAACAGTCAAAATCATTTCGACGCGCTGATCATTGGCGCCGGTTTCGCCGGCATGTACCAGCTACACCTGCTGCGCGAGAAGCTGGGCCTTAATGCCCGCGTTCTGGAGACAGGGGATGGTGTTGGCGGTACCTGGTATTGGAACCGTTACCCGGGCGCGCGCTGCGACACCGAAAGCCATGCCTATTGCTTCACCTTCTCCGAAGACCTGTATCTGGGCTGGGAATGGTCGGAGCGGTATCCGCAGCAGCCGGAGATCGTGCGCTACATGAACTACGCGGCGGACAAGCTGGACCTGAAGAAAGACATTCAGTTCAACACCCGGGTTAACGGTGCGGAGTGGGATGCTGCTGCAGGGGTGTGGCGGGTGCGGACCGAGGCGGGTGACGCCTACACGGCGCAATTCCTGATCACTGCGGTCGGCTGCCTTTCGGCGGCGAACGTGCCGAATTTTCGTGGGCGGGATGACTTCAAAGGCCAGTGGTTCCACACCGGCTCCTGGCCGCATGAGGGCGTGGATTTCTCCGGCAAGCGCGTCGGGCTGATCGGCACCGGCTCCACCGGCGTGCAGGCCACTCCAGTAATCGCGGAGACGGCGGATCATCTGACCGTGTTCCAACGCACACCGAACTATTCGGTGCCGGCGCATAACAAGCCGCTGAAGCCTGAGTTTCAGCAGTGGACCAAATCAAACTTCCCGGAAATCCGCGATACGATGAAGGCTACGCCTGCCGGTCATCCCTTCTTTGTAGACGACCGCCTGGCGGTTGAGACGCCGGCAGATGAACGCGAGCAATTGCTGGAGAAAGCCTGGCAGATCGGCGGCATGCAATTCCGTGCGGTGTTCAAAGACCTGATGCTGGACGTGAACGCCAACAAGATTGTTGCCGATTTCGTGACCCGCAAAATCCGCGAGACGGTGAAAGATCCGGAAACCGCAGCGAAGCTTACGAATTTTGACCACCACTACTCGACCAAACGCCCGATCATCGATAGCCATTATTTCGAGGCCTTTAACCGCGACAATGTCTCATTGGTGGATGTGAAGGCGGCGCCGATCGAGTCTATTACACCAGACGGTATTCGCACTGCCGATGGTGCGGAACACAAGCTCGACATCATCATCTTCGCAACCGGTTATGATGGCGTGACCGGCCCGTTGCTGCGTATGAATGTTCAGGGCCGGGATGGTGTCAGCCTGAACGATGTGTGGGCGGAAGGCCCGCAAACATACTTGGGCCTGCAGGTTGAGGGCTTCCCGAACCTGTTCACCATCACCGGACCGCAAAGCCCGTCCGTCCTGACCAACATGCCGGTCGCGATTGAGCAGCACGCCGAATGGATCGCCGACGCCATCGCCCATATGCGCGCCAAAGGTGCGGTAAAGATCGAGCCACAATCGCACGTGATGGGTGAATGGGGCGAGAAGGTGCAGGCAGCGGCGAACGCCACCCTGCTGATCACCGCCAAATCCTCGTGGTATCTGGGCGCAAACGTGCCGGGCAA
The DNA here is from genome assembly GCA_938084065.1 of uncultured Alphaproteobacteria bacterium. Classification (GTDB taxonomy): domain Bacteria; phylum Pseudomonadota; class Alphaproteobacteria; order Bin95; family Bin95; genus JACKII01. Next base: position 15,818 of record CALKDI010000041.1, on the reverse strand, counting down.
GCCTCGCGCTTTCCTTGCCTGGGCCGGCGGCATGGCGCAATACCGGGATATCTGCAATAGTGTGGCGGCAAAGGGCTATGAGGGCTTTGCCTTCGCTTGATGCAAAACGGGCGCTTGCGGCAATGCAGGCGCCTGATCAGCCACCTACGCTGGTTGAACCATTATCATCATCCGGGACAGCCGGAATAGAACATTTCTCCATCTGGAGTGGATACAATGACAATCATTCCTGGGATCATCAATCCTGGTAACAAAACCCCGCGTGTCGTAACCGCGGCGGAAGCAGCGAAGGTCGTCAAATCTGGCGACTGGCTGGACTATGGCACGACGTTGGTGCAGCCCGACCTGTTCGACACGGCGCTGGCCGCGCGCAAGGAAGAATTACAGCAGATCAAGATCCGCTCCTGCATTGCAATGCGTCCGCGCGCCGTGCTGGAGGCTGACCCGGAAGGCAAACATTTTTTCTGGTTTAGCTGGCATTTCGGCGGCTATGACCGGGCCAAGCATGATGCCGGCATTGGCCACTATATTCCGGTCAATCTGGGCGAAATTCCAGACTATTACCGCCGTTTCAACGACCCCGTGGACGTGGCCATTATGAAGGTCCGTCCTATGGACGAGAATGGCAATTACAACCTGGGTGGCAGCCTGCTGTGGCACCGTGCGGCAATCGAGCGGGCGCGGGTGGTGATCGTCGAGATTTGCGACAACCTCCCCTATACCTATGGTGAGCATTGCTGCATCCACCGTGGCGAGATCGACTACATTATCGAGGGCAATGACCTGCCCAATCCGGAATTGCCAAGCGCTCCGCCGTCCGAGGCTGATAAGGCCGTGGGCCGTTTGATTGCTGCGGAGATTGAAAGCGGCTCCTGCCTGCAAATTGGCATCGGCGGCATGCCGAACGCTGTTTGCTCGCTGTTGCAGCACAGCGATGCGCGCAACCTGGGTGTGCAGACGGAGATGCTGACCGACGGCATCATCGACCTGTACAAAGCCGGGCTGATTACGGGCGCGAACAAGCAATTGGATGTCGGAAAGAGCGTCTACACATTCGCCCTGGGCTCGCAATACCTCTACGATACCATCGACCGCAATCCAGATTTTCTGTGCGCGCCGGTGGAGTATACCAACCTGCCGCACAACGTGATGCGCAACAACAAAACTGTAGCGATCAACAATACGACCCAGATCGATTTGAAGGGTCAGGCTGCCTCCGAGACAGCCGGGCATCGCCATATCAGTGGTACTGGAGGCCAATTGCAGTTCGTGCGTGCCGCCTATGCGTCAGAGGGCGGTAAATCCTTCATCTGTCTTTCCTCGACTTATGAGCGGCATGGCAAACGGTCTAGCCGCATCGTGCTCAACCTGACCGAAGGCAACATCGTCACCGCGCCGCGCTCGGACATGATGTATGTCGTCACCGAGTACGGCATGGTGAACCTGAAGGGTAAGTCCGTGGCAGATCGGGCCAAAGCCCTGATCTCCATCGCTCACCCGGATTATCGCGAAGGGTTAGAGCGCGAGGCTTACGAAAACCGGTTGATTCCGAAGCATTATCTCTGATGGGGTAGTGCGGTCGCTGATTGGCAGCGGCCGACGCTAGTCCGCCAACGGGTCCGCGACCACGTCATGGCTGAACAGGCGTGACTGGTCGGCGGAGACGCCGTCTGGGTTGGTCTTGACTTCGGCCATGAGCCTGGCATTGCGCTCGGCAACGGCGACTGGGTCGCTGAGGTGGAAGACCTTTTCGTTCCGGCGAGAGCCCTCCTGCACCCATGCCGTGCGTTCCATGCGATTGCGTTGGTAACGCAGGAGCGCGTCTTCGGTGCTGCCGCTGGTTTCAGTTAGGCAGCGAGCCAAGACGTAGCCGTCCTCGATGCTCTGGGCGGCACCTTGGGCCATGAAGGGCAACATCGGGTGGCAAGCGTCGCCCACCAGCGTGACCCGCCCTTGGCTCCAGAACGGCAGCGGGTCGCGGTCGTGCAGCGCCCATTTCATGGCTTTTGGTGTTGCGGCGATGATATCGCGGATGCGCTCGTGCCAGCCGTCATAGTCGCGTACGGCGTCCTCGATTCGGCCCTCGGCGGTCCAGCTTTCAATGGCCGAGCCATCATATGGCACTGTACCAACCCAGTTCATGTAACGCCCGACGCCATTCTCGCCGCCAACGTAATAGTTGACGAAGTGCGAGCCTGGCCCCCAGCAAAGGCCAGAGACAATCGGCACGCCCATGTCTCGTGCCACGTCGCCAGGGCAGAGGCCGCGCCAGGCCATATTGCCAGTGAAGCGCGCCGGGTGGTCGCCGTGCAGGTGCTTTTGCACGGTCGAGTGAATGCCGTCCGCACCGACCAGCACGTCGCCCCAGACGATGTCGCCCGACGCGAGTTCGGCACCAACGCGACCGGGTTCTTCGCGAACTGCAACGACTTTCGATGCCATTTTGGCGAGGCCGTCTGGTAGGCCGGCGGAGAGCGCCGTGATCAGGTCTGGGCGATAGAGGTGGATGTAGGGATAGCCCCAGCGCTCCAGCACCTTCTCGCCATAGGGAATGACGCGCATGGGCTCGCCGGTGTCCCAGATCGTGGCAACGGCGGCCTCCGGGCGCACGGCGACGTCTAATACGGCGTCGAGCCGGCCCAGCGCATCGATCACGCGGTTGGCGTTCGGGCTCATCTGCACGCCGGCTCCAACCTCGCCGAAGGCAGAGGCTTGCTCCAGGAGGGTGACGTCAAGGCCGTGCTTGAGGAGTGCTAGGGCGCAGGCTGTGCCGCCTATGCCGGCGCCGACGATGATGACTTTGGTCATAGGGTGGGGGCTCCTGGCAGGTGGCCACAGGCGATGTGTAAAGCCTCGATCTTAGCGGCGTTGCCACGCCAAGCTAGATGCTGGTCTGGCCGCACCAGCGCGAGATCCGTCCCGTAGACTTGCCGAGCTTGGTCGCTGGCAATTTCGACGAGGTGGAGGGGAATGTTGTGACGGGCTGCCTCTTCCAACATAGGCGCAGGGTCTCCCTGGCCGTTGAAGCGCAGCAGAGTCAGGCCGTTGGTGGCGAGGCGGTCGAAGATCGCGGTTCCAGTGTTGTCGAATAGGTGCGGTGCGCGCATGCCTGTCCAGGCTGTTGTGGGGATGGTTGCAGGGTCATTAGGTGGGGGAGGCGCGGTCTCGAACTGGTCCAAGATTGGCGCGACCAGAGGCGAGGCGTCGTAGCGGTAGGCAAACTCGATCCCAGATGCCTCGTTCTCCAGATTGCCGGCGTTGGCGATGAAGGCAGCGAGGTTTGCGCGGCTGGCGTCATAGTTTTCGGTACTAAGCCATTTAGCGTAAGCCTCTGCAATATCGATGCGCACGCCGGTGTGCCGCTCCGACCAGTCTCGGTTGATCAGGCCGATTGGGCGGCGCTCTGCCTCATAGCTGGCGAGCATTTGTGAGCCACCCCAACCCTGACAGACGGCCGCCAGTTTCCAAGCGATATCAATGGCGTCGCCGATACCGGTGTTCATGCCATAGCCACCGGTGGGGATGTATTGGTGCGCGGCGTCTCCGGCCAGGAACACGCGGCCTTGTTGATAGCGGTCGGCGACCAGGAGGTGTGGAGTCCAAGGATTTGCGACCAGGATTTCCGCTTCGATTTCCGTCCCCAGCGCTGCGAACAGCGTGGGCAGAGGATCAACGTTCGACGTGTCCATGCCCTCTGGAAATCGGGCGTGCAGAGTGTAGATCTCGTCGTCGTCTTGGGCGATTAACGTGCCCATCGGCGATTGGTAATGCCAGGCGATGCCAAAGCGTTGCAGTACGTTGCGGGCCTGGCTGCGGAAGTGGATCATGAAACGGTTGGAGACAGCGTGCTTGCCCTCAACGCCTATGTCTAGCGCCCGGCGAACGGCACTGCTGCCGCCATCGCAGCCAACCAGGTAGCGCCCACGCACCTGCCGCACTTGGTCAGAGCCGCGGTCGCGCACGGTGAGGGTGACGCCGTCTGCATCTTGAGCGACGCCCTCCACCGCGACGCCCCAGTGCGCTTCAATCAGGGGATTTGCCAGAACGGCAGTCTTCAGCACCGGCTCAATCACCACCTGGGAGACGCGCATGGCTGGCTCTAGCGGCTGACGGCCGTCATTGGCGGCGGCAAAGGCGGCGCGCTGGTCGTCGGGGGAGGGGTAGCGGAAGCGGTGCAACTCGTACCCGGCCATGTTGGTGACCCAGGCGACGTCCAGCACATGATCGCGGGGCACGGCAACATCGCGCAATTTTTCAGCCAGCCCCAGCCGGCGGAACAGCTCTTGCGAGCGACCGTTGGTGATGTCCATCTTGGGATGGCGGGTGGTATCCGGATTGCGCTCGAACAGGACAGAGCGCACGCCATGCTGCGCAAGTGCTAGGGCGCAGGTCATGCCGACCGGGCCGCCGCCGGCGATTAGGACCGGCGGCGGCACCGGAGCCGTCACCAAATTCAGCCTCGGTATTCCTCCAGCGGCGGCTGGCCGAGGGCGGTGCGGTAGGACTTGTGCATGTGGTGCAGCGCGGGCTCGTTCCGGCCGAAGATCAGATAGGGCAGGGCGCCGGACTCAACCGCCCGCTGCGTGCCTTCGCCCATGACGTAATCTTCCTGCTCAATCGTGCTGTCGAACACCTCGGATGTCGCCTTGATATCCGGCAGGGTGGTCAGCACTTTTTCCAGGTTGTAGGCGTCTTCCGCCGCGAGCTCTTCCTTGCCCTCCGCCTCGGCCTCTTCCTTTGCTTCCAGCAACCGCTTGCTGAAATAATGGCCGACTTTGCTGATCGAGCGGCTGGGGTTGGTGCCGTCCGGGTAGATCTTCACCAGATTGACCGTGCCGCGGCCCAAGATCAGCTGGATGTTTGGGAACAGGTAGTAGAGCGTCACTGCACCATGGGTGATGTTCCACTCATCCCGCGGGACATCGCGCAATTGGTCGATACGGCGCGACGGGAAGGTGAAGCGGTGGTTCTTGCCGAAGGTCTCGTAGTGCAGCGCGTCGCCATAGAAAATGTTGTTCAGCGTGCGCTTGTGCAGGCGGGAGAAGTGATAGGTCTCGCCAAATGTGTCGTTCGCCAGCTTCCAATTCAGGCGCTTGTCGATGGTGGTCTCATCCATGAACACCATGGAGTCGAAATGCCAGCCGGCGATTTCTGGCTCCAGGTCGCCCAACAGGGCAGAGACGTCGATCACGCCATCCGGCTGCGGGTGCACCCACAGCATGTTGTGCTTCTCAACCGCCGGCAGTCGCACCAGGCCGTGGCAGGACTTGTCGATTTCGCCGAAATGTTGGTCTTCGGGGATGGAGGTCAACTCGCCCTTGTTGTTGTAGCCCCAGAAGTGGAAGGGGCAGGCGAAGTTGCGGGCCTTGCCGCGCTTCTCCTGCACCAGACGCGAGCCGCGATGGCGGCAGGCGTTGACAAAGGCATGGAATTTGCCGTCTCGGTCGCGGGTGGCCAGCACGGGCACGCCGAAGTCATCGGTGGTCAGGAATGAGCCAGGCTCTGGCAGTTCGCCGGACAGGCCGATCATCTGCGGGTGATTGCGGAAGAACTGGTTCCACTCGGTTTTGGCTTGATCTTCGCAGACATAAACATCGGTGGGATTGCGACGCATCACGCCAGCGTCGACGTTCTCGTGCTTGTCGATCATGCGGAAGAGATCGTCGAGGATTTCGAGTTGCTTGGCGTGTTCCATCGGTTCAGTCTCTTCCGTGTTTGGTGTTGGTGGAGTGGCTTAGGCTTGCGGCGGTGTGGGAGGGTCGTTCCCTTCCGCCGTCATTGCGAGGCGTAGCCGAAGCAACCCAGAGGACATCGCCTGGGGCCCCTTGGTTGCCGCGCGTTGCCTGCGGCTCCACGCAATGACGGCGGGGGAAGGGGCTGCTTACCGCCCGACCGGCACGCCTTCGACCGTGATGCGGTGCATTAGGCGGCGATGGCCGTGGTAGTCGTTGAGGGCATAGTGCCAGGAGGCGCGATTGTCCCAGAAGGCGATGGAACCGTCGGCCCACTGAAAGCGGTATGTGTGCTCCGGCCGGGCTGCGTTTTTGTAGAGGTATTCGAGCAGGGGCTTGCTCTCTTCCTCAGTCCAGCCTTCGAAGTGCAGGGTGAAACCGGGGTTCACGTAGAGCGCTTGCTTGCCGCTGATCGGGTGCTTGATCACCACGGGGTGGATGGCGTCTTGCTGGGCCGCCTCCTGATTGCCGATCCGGCCTTTCAGGCTCTCGCGCTGAAGCGGGCTTTTCGGCTTGGCGCCAAATACGTGGCGGGAGGAGTGGACAGCGTTCAGGCTTTGCAACGTCGCCTTCAGGCCGTCGGAGAGGCTCTCATAGGCGGTGTACATATTGGCGAAAATCGTGTCGCCGCCATCGGGCGGTGTCTCGCGCGCCAGCAGGATGGAGCCCATGGCTGGGATCTGGTCGTAAGAGTGGTCTGTGTGCCAACCGCCGCCGATATTGCCTTTCTGGTCCGGCTCCTTGCGAACCTCCGCGATCTTTGGATAGCCATCGACATGGGCAAAGAAGCGGTTGACGTTGATGCCGCCAAAGAATTCCGCCATGGCCATGTGCTTTTCGGGGGCGATGGCTTGGTCGCGGAAGAACACGACGCCATGCTCACCCAGGGCCTCACGGATGACGCCGGCGCTGTCGTCGTCCAATGTGTTCAGGTCGACACCTTCGATAAAGGCACCGGCACCGCCGCCGCTGGGGCGGACGTTCAGGCTGTTTTTGAGCATGGAGTGTCTCCTTATCGGTCAATTGGCTGGGAGTTTAGCGCAACGGCTCCAGGATCGAAACGAAGTTTGCCACCGCCGTGCCGCCCATGTTGAAGACGCCGCCAAGCTTCGCACCTGGAATTTGCATGGCCCCAGCCTCACCGCGCATCTGCATGGCGATCATGGCGTGCATCGAGACACCGGTGGCGCCGATGGGGTGGCCCTTGGCCTTGAGGCCGCCAGAGGGGTTCACCGGCAGCTTGCCGTCTTTCATCGTCCAGCCCTCGTCGATGGCGAGGCGGCCCTGGCCCTTAGGCGTCAGGCCCATCGCCTCGTATTCCAGCAATTCGGCGGTGGTGAAACAGTCATGGGTTTCCAGCACGTCGAGGTCCAGCAGGTCGATGCCACCATTGGCCAGCGCCTTTTGCCAGGCCAGGACCGGGCCTTCCAGATCCAGGAATTCGCGGCGGGAGACAGGCAGGAAGTCGTTCACTTGCTCCGCCGCGCGGAAGACCACGGCTTTGTTAAGCCTCAGCGCGGTCTCCGTATCCGCCAGCACCACAGCGGCAGCGCCGTCGCTGACCAGAGAGCAATCTGTCCGGCGCAGAGGGCCTGCCACTAGCGGATTCTTGTCCGAGACGGTGTTGCAGAAGTCGAAGCCGAAATCCTTGCGCATGTGGGCGTAGGGGTTGTCGACGCCGTTGCGATGGTTCTTGGCGGCGATCTGCGCCAACACGTCTGACTGGTCGCCATACTTTTGGAAATAGCGCGCCGTCACTTGGCCAAAGACGCCGGCAAAGCCTGCCTCGACCTCAGCCTCTTCCTTGACGTAGGAGCATTTCAGCAGCACGTCGCCAACTTCGCGTGTTGGCAATTCCGTCATTTTCTCCGCACCGACCACCAGCACGATGCGTGCCTTCTTGGCCCGGATGGTATTGAGGCCGACATGGATGGCGGTGGAGCCGGTGGCACAGGCGTTTTCCACCCGCGTGGCTGGCTTGAAGCGAAAGGCCGGGTCTGCCTGCATAACCAAGGCCGCCGGGAAATCTTGCTGGACGAAGCCGCCGTTGAAGTTGCCGACGACGATGGCGTCCACGTCCTTCGCCTCCAGCCCAGCATCGGCCAAGGCACCCATGGCCACCTGACAGATCATGGCCTCGAGATCGTCATCGCGCTTGCCGAAGGGGATATGGGACCAGCCGACCAGACATTCGCTCATGGGAGGACTCCTTTGCCGAAAATTTCTACCCCCTTTAGATCGTGGCAGGCGACAAGGTGTCAAGCCATGGTTAGACTGGTGCCAACCCTACAGAACGAGGAAAATGCCCCATGCTGACCAATCATATCGGCGACATTCGCATCGACCGCATTATCGAACAGGAATTTCCCATGTTCGATCCGGCGGAATTCCTGCCGGAACTGACCAAGGAAATGGTGGATCCGCATCGCTCCTGGATGGAGCCCAAGTGCCTGGACCCGGTCAGCGGCCTCATGACCTTTTGCATGCAGAGCTATGTGATCCGCACCGGGACGCAGAACGTCCTGATCGATACCTGCATCGGCAACCACAAGAACCACCCGGCCCGGCCCTCCTGGCATCAAAAGACCGACAGCACTTACATGAATGCGCTGAAGGCCGCCGGCTTGACCGTGAACGATATTGATGTGGTCATGTGCACCCATTTGCATCCAGATCATGTCGGCTGGAACACGCAGCTGGAGAACGGCCAATGGGTGCCGACCTTCCCGAATGCCCAGTACATTTTCAGCGAGCAGGAACTGGCGTATTGGGAGGCGACCAACGCCAAAAAAGAGATTCCGTACGTCGTCGAGAGCGTGTTGCCGATTGTTGCCGCAGGCCGGGCGACCAAGGTCAAGCATGATCACCAGCTCAACGACATGATCTGGTGTGAACCGACGCCCGGCCATACGCCGGACCATTTCAGCATCTGCATGAAGCATGGCAGCCATACCGGCGTAATTACCGGCGATTTGATCCACTCACCGATCCAGTGCGTCTACCCGCACATTCAGGCACGGCCCGATGTGGACAAGCCTTTGGCATCCCTGACGCGCCGTGCTTACCTGGAGAAGTATGCAGATACCGACACGCTGATCTGCGCCACGCACTTCCCCTCTCCCAGCTTTGGCCATTTCCACAGCGAGGGCGATGCGTTCCGGTTTAAGTTCTTGGGCGACTGATGTTGCGGGCGACAATCTCGCCCGCCCTTGTCTTGCATGGAGGGTTTTGCAATGGCTGAAGCTGACAAAGTGTTTTCCAGATCAATTCCGGAGTTCTATGATACGTACTTGGTGCCGCTAATCTTCGAGACGTTTGCGGCTGATCTGGCCGGGCGGGTCGCGGCGGCGAAACCGCTGTCTGTGCTGGAGACTGCAGCCGGCAGCGGGGGCGTCACGCGGTCGCTGGCGCCATTACTGGCGGCAGACGCTAAATACACCGTCACTGACCTCAATCAGCCAATGCTTGATCATGCAGCGCGGCAACAAGGGAGCGACGGTCGTATTCGGTGGCAGCAGGCGGACGCTTTGCATCTGCCCTTCCCTGATGGGCATTTCGACGTGGTTTGCTGCCAGTTCGGCGTGATGTTCTTTCCGGATCGCGTTGCAGGATACCGGGAGGCGTTGCGGGTGTTGAAACCCGGTGGGAAGTTCGTATTCAACGCGTGGGATCGCATCGAGCACAATGTTTTTGCCGATACCGTCACCAAAGCTGCAGCTGCAATTTTCCCAGATGATCCGCCAATGTTTTTGGCTCGGACTCCACATGGCTATCACGACGCAGCTGCGATCAGAGCAGATGTTAAAGCCGCCGGGTTCGCAGACGTTTCAATTGAGACAGTGACGGAAAATAGCGCCGCCGCGTCTCACCGTGATCCGGCTATCGCTTTTTGCCAGGGCACACCTCTGCGCAATGAGATTGAAATGCGAGATGCCAGTGCGTTGGAACGCGTAACAGAAGCGGCGGCGGGTGCCATTCGGGCGGCGTTTGGTGATGGACCGGTTAGCGCCAAGATCCAAGGCCATGTGGTAACGGCCATTGCGCCAGGTGCGGTGTAAATCGCGGAACATTCGATTTTGATAGAGAGAAAATGATGGACCGATATCAGGTAATCGGCGCCCTTGGCTCGCCGTATTCGATGAAGCTGCGCGCGATCATGCGCTATCGCCGGCTGCCATTCGACTGGGTGCATCGCTCGCCAGATATGGGCAAGCGCCTGGCGAACCGCCTGAAGGTTGCGTTGGTGCCGATCCTGCATATTCCGAAGGATGACGCTTACCTCGTCGACTCGACGCCCATCGCTTATGAGCTGGAGCGGCGACATAGCGAGCGGTCAATCTTGCCGGACGATCCGGGGCTGGCCTTCCTCTCGCACCTGATTGAGGACATGGCCGACGAGTGGATCACCAAGGCCATGTTCCTCTATCGCTGGGAGAAGCCAGAGGATCAGGAATATTCCGCCCGCTGGATCATCGCTGACTCGCGCCCCGATCTTGATGGACAGGCGTTTGAAGACGCGGTGCAGGGGATCTTGGAGCGGCAGGTTGGGCGTATGAGGCTGGTGGGATGTACGCCAGAGAATGCGCCAGTGATCAAGGCCAGCTATTGGCGGGCCTTGGAGGCATTGGCACCGCACGTCCGCATCAACCGTTACCTGTTTGGCTCTCGTCCCAGCCTCGGTGATTTTGGCATGTTCGGCCAGTTGAAGACGCTGGCTACCGACACGTCACCCATGCTGGAAATGCGCGGAAAGGTGCCAATGGTCGAGCATTGGTTGCGCCAGATGGACGATGTGTCGGGCGTTGAGGGCGAGTGGATTGAGAACGTCTCAGACCTTCCTGACGCGACGCTGGAACTGTTGCGGCTGGCGGGCGAGGTCTACCTGCCGTTCTTGCACGCCAACGCTGCCGCTGCGAATGCCGGCGAGGATCGGTTCGCGGTGACGTTGATGGGTCAGCCCTACGCGCAGGCGCCCTTTGGCTATCAGGTTAAATGCCTTGATTGGCTGCGCGAAGAGTTGGCCGGCCTCGATGATGAAGCCCGCGCCCGCATTCGGCCTGTGTTGGAAGAGACAGGGTGTTGGAACCTGCTGACAGACTAAATTTGCTCTCCCTCCGCTCTTCGACTAGCTCAGAGTGAAGGGAGAGTGTTAGCCGCTTAGACGTCTGGCGCGCTGAGCACGCCGCAGTCATCGGCGTAGCGAAGGGCTGCACCTGACTTTGCCTGCAATTCATCGCGGCTGAGGCCATCCAAAATTTCGCGAACGACGAAGCCTTCCGGTGTTACGTCGATCACAGCCAAATCGGTATAGATCCTGTTTACGCAGGCGGGTGCCGTCAGCTTGTAGTTGCAGGCCTTCAGCAACCGGGCGGAGCCGTCGCGGGTGGTGTGCTGCATCATAATGCGGACCTCTTTGGCACCCTCTGCCAGGTCCATAGCACCGCCGATCAGCGGGCCTTTGCCTGGCATGTCGGCATCCCAATTGGCGAGATCACCGTTCTCTGCCACCTCAAAGCCACCCAGCAGGGTCACGTCGATGTGGCCGCCGCGGATCATGGCAAAGCTGTCAGCCGACGAGAAGATGGAGGCGCCGGGGATCAAGGTGATCAACTGGCTGCCGGCATCGGTCTGATCCAGGTCTTCTTCTTCCTTCGTCGCCACCGGGCCAACACCCAGGACGCCGTTCTCGGATTGCAGCAGGACCTCGCGCCCCTCCGGGCAGTAATTGGCACACAACACCGGCATGCCGAGGCCCAAGTTGACGACCATGCCGTCTTGCAGATCCTGGGCAGCGCGCCAGGCGATCTGATTGCGGGAAAGCGGTTTGAAGCTCATTTGTGAATGCTCTCTCTTAAGCGCCGCGGACGTCGGGCAATTGAATGATGCGTTTGACGAAAACGCCCGGCACATGAATATCGGCCTGAGGCAGCAGCCCCTCAACAATCTCCCGCACCTCAACCACGGTGCATTTGGATGCAGCGGCCATGTCGCGACCGAAATTGCCCTGCGTACCGCGGAAGTAGAGGTTGCCATAGCGGTCGGCCTTGTCAGCCCGCATCAGCGTGAAGTCGGACGTGAGCGCCGTTTCCAGCACACACATCCGGCCATTGAACTCGCGATGCTCTTTACCGTCCGCAACCGGCGTGCCGACGCTGGTGGGGGTGTAGAACGCTGGGATGCCAGCCCCGCCGGCGCGAATTCGCTCAGCAAACGAGCCTTGTGGCGCAATATCCAGGGTCAGCGTGCCGTCTGCCAGTTGGATCTCGGAGATGCCAGAGACCGATCCGCGGCTGCGGGCGGCGGAGGCGACGGCGTGTTTGATGCGTTTGTCCTCAAACAGCGCCGGCCCGAAATCCTCCAGAAACCGCACGCTGTTGGAGACAACGGTCAGGTCTTTGGCTGGCAAAGCGGCCAGCGCCTTGATCAGATGGATTGCCAGCCCGGCCCCGCCGAAGCCGCCGAACATAATGGTCATGCCATCGCCTAGACCGGCCAAAGCCTCATCCAGGTTGGCTACTCGCTTGTCTATCATTTGAGAGGGAAGCCCTAGTGTGTCGGTGATATGTCGGCCCTGACATTAGCAGGCGCGGCTGAGGCATCCAACCAATATGCGGCTAGAGGGCTATTTCGATATCTAGAGATGTCCAATTTTAACCAATCGATTGGACAAGACGATAACAGGTCCGGCCACATACATTTGGTTTGTCCCAAAGAGCTTTGATAGCTGAGGACATCGCACTGGCTAACCGAGCATCTCTAGGAGATTCAAAAATGTCGCTAAAAAGTTTTTATAAAAGGGGCTCGACTGCCCTTTTGCTCTCCATTCTATCGTTGGCCGCAGTGCCAGCAGAGGCAAGCTTGGTCGTCGTTCCCAATAGCGGAATCATCGACGCAGCTGATTTTGAACCCCAGACGGCAGGTGGGCCTGGGTTTCCTTTAAATACCTATGGCTATCAACACGATGCGCAACTTATGACCCAACACGCAGGTCGGTACAGGTTTACCTACCTGGGTTCTGGCAACTCGACGGATACCAATACGTTCACCAGTGGTACAAATGTGTTTACGACAGTCGGAGTTGGAGGTACTGGTCCAGGTTCGACTGCTGTTGGTACGTTTTTTGACTTAATCCTTGGTGCCGGGCAGGTGATATCGTTCACTTACGATAACCTTACGACTCCATGCACAATTTCGAATGGCGGGGTCTCTTCTCCCGTTGCGCAGCAATGCCACTATCTTGTAGCGTTGGAAAATTCGCCGAATTCCATTAGCCCAGCCCTCGGGCCGCAGGACATTGGGTACATCGGCTTTAGCGATCGACCGGGCATCGACTTTCCGGATGTAGGTGACCATGACTTTCAGGATCTGACTGTTCGCGTGGAACATATCCCCGAGCCTGCCAGCCTTGGCATGCTGGGTAGCGGGATTGCAGGGCTAGTCTTGGCATGGCGTCGCAGCAAGGCCTAAGCGGACGCCGGCGTCACTTCCCCAACATTTGGGGGTGGGTCTGCTGTCGATGCAGATCGGCCCCCGCATGGCCAACTAATCAAAAGTTCCACCGATGGACTCTCGTTTGCCACGCGAGCTGGTTGTCCCAGTCTGCGTGGCGAAACTGTTTTGGCATTAGTTTTCGCGGCCGGTTTCCTGGTCAATATAATGCTGTACCATCAGGCGTTGGCTCTGGGGTTTGTGAAAATTGTTTCGTTCTTCCCCGGTTCGGGCTGTAAGCTTTATGGGACGAACCGAGCGCCCGAACAGAAAGTGCCCCATGCCCCGTCTGCAACTCTCCACCTGGCAGGAGGTTGATACCTACCTGCACAGCCGTCGTGACATTATCATGCCCATCGGCTCGACCGAGCAGCACGGGCCGAACGGCTTGATCGGGACGGACTCGATTTGCCCTGAGATCATCGCCAATGGCGTGGAAGAGAAGTCGGGCGTCATGGTTGGGCCAACGCTCTCCATTGGTATGGCACAGCATCACATGGCTTTCGCGGGCACCATCACCTACCGCCCGCAAGTGCTGATCGAGACGCTGAAGGACGTTGTCGCCTCGCTGACAAAGCATGGGTTCGAGCGCATCTATTTTCTAAATGGCCATGGTGGCAACATCGCCACGATAACTGCGGCGTTCAACGAGATTTATACGGAATCGAGCCTCAAGGGTTCGAACCGGCCGTTTCGCTTGAAGCTGCAAAGCTGGTTCATGGGCCGGCGGTTTCGGGAAATTTCAAAGGAACTCTATGGCGACAGCGAGGGGAGCCACGCGACGCCATCGGAAGTATCGCTCAGCTATTACGCCTACCCGGATTTCGTGAAAAAGGCGGAGATGTCACCGAAGATTGCGGCTAAAGGGCCAATCCGCGATGCCGATGACTATCGCCGCCGCTTCCCCGATGGTCGCATCGGCTCTGACCCATCGCTCTCGACGGTGGCGCATGGGGAGCGTATTTACCACGCCTCAGTCGAAGATATGGCTGAGGATCTGAAAGCTTTTGTGGACGAGGCCTGACCTTCAATGACAATGCGAGTGTTGCGCGAACCGCGCATGGACCACGGTATTCCCCCGATGCCGGAGGCTGCGGCTGCGATTGGCGCTGTCGAGGCCGACGCCGAAATCCTACGTACGCCCTCTGGCGAAGGCAGCCAGATCTGGCGGGTGTGGGGGCTAGGCTCTGGCAAACCCAATCTGGTGTTTTTTCATGGCGGCTATGGCTCGTGGATCCACTGGATCCGTAACGTGCCGTTTTTCAAACAACACTACACCGTCTATTGCGCCGATTCCCCTGGCCTGGGTGACAGCGACCCACCGCCGGACGTGCAGGATGCTGATAGCATTGGCACTGTCATTGCTAACGGCCTGAAACAATTGTTCCCGAATCCAGAGGACCGCTTTGATCTGGTCGGATTCTCTTTTGGTGCGATTTTGGGCGGGCACACAGCGCAGTATATGGACCAACGGTTGCGTAGCTTCACATTGGTTGGCGCTGGTGGCATGGGATTGCGACGCCCTGATGGCATGCCGATGGCTCGCTTTCGCCGGGACATGACCCATGACGAGTTCAAAGCATTGGCGCGCAACAATCTGGGCATTCTGATGCTGCGTGACCGAGAGAAGATCGATGACGTTGCCGTGCTCATGCAGATGCTGAACACTACCCGCGCCGTCACCAAAAGCCGCAATATCAGCCGCGACGCCAGCTTAACCCGCGTGTTACCGCTATGCCCCGCACCGATTGCTGGCCTTTGGGGAGAGTTGGATTCGACCACCTACCCGTTCACGCACGAACGTGCGGAGTTAATGCGTCGGGTGCAACCGGGCTGCCCGTTCGAGACGGTTCCGAATGCCGGCCATTGGGCAATGTATGAAGAGGCCGCCGCATTTAATGATGCTTTGTTGGCACTGCTGCAGCGTGATCTCTCTGCCACAGATAGTACAAATTAGGCGGCGGCTAACGTTCCGTTTAGTTGCGCGTTGTATGGTTACCACTTAAGATTGTGGATGCAGTTGCTGGATGCAGCTGCGGGCGAACGACAACCAGTCAGCGTTGCCGATTGTCCACTGCACCCACTGATACGATCTCAGGGTGCGGAAGTATGACGGACGTGCGCGACCAGAAAGAGTTTTCAGGTGCCAAGGTGAGTGACGACGGATCACTTTTTAGCGGCGCGGGGATGTCCAGCATTGGCGACAATGCTTCGGTCAACAGCGGCGTGCGATCCGATGCCGGTCAGTTGGAAGAACGCCTCGCGTTCATCAAATCTCTCTGGCATGCTAAGTGACAGGGCAATGGTCTGCCTGCCCGTACCGATCTGGATCCTGCTGAATTTCACCGGCTATGGCCGATTACGTTCCTGCTGGAACGGGATGAAGATGCATCGGATTGGTGTGTCCGCTTTGCTGGATCAGCCTATGGCTCTGTCTATGGCCGAGAGATCACGGGCTGCAGCGCGACAAACAGGATGAGAATCCAGCGTCAATCAAGATGAGAACGCGGGGTTGGAGGATCGTAGGGAGGGCGTAGCCCGACTGGAGAGCCTCCAACCCCGCGTTTCGCCCAAAATTGGGTGGGTCTGACGGTTGTG
>CALKDI010000040.1 GCA_938084065.1 uncultured Alphaproteobacteria bacterium | reverse complement strand
CAATGGCGGCTGTTGGTCCGACAACTGGATGGTATCCGCATACTCGGGCTACGCCTTTCGCAAACGCTGGTTCAAATACACCGTCTCTATACGCAAGGTAGCACCACCGATTCGGCCCCAATGCCTGCCGATGTCCAAGTCAGCCTTTGATCTCATGGGAAGACTTTGAGAGAAGGGTGGCCACAAGCGGCCAAGAATGAGAGTTTTCTTAAGGGCGGGTTTAAGGGTGGCATTACCCTCGCCGCACAGCAAATATCTTTGTTTATCAGTATATTATTAGAGATATTGGCTCCGCGGGTAGGATTCGAACCTACGACCGATCGGTTAACAGCCGATTGCTCTACCACTGAGCTACCGCGGACCAGACGTTCGGAGCGTTGCTAGCTCTTCCGAACGAGCGCGCATACTAGTGCCCGACTGCGGCAAAGCCAAGCGCGATTTCAGGCTCGGAATGCCGCAGTTTTGGAAAAAGAATTGGTGCCTTACACCAGCGGCACCTGGCCGGACGCCAGCATGGCTGGGGAGATCACGTCCACGTCCAACGGCACGCGCCACCGCTCGGTCTCGCGCACGGTCGGCTCTGCATTGCGAGCCTCTCCGCCTTCGATCACGAAGCCCTCATAGCCATTGGTCTGCACCTCGTTGCACTTCTGCACATAGATCGGGAAACCGCCGATATAGGGCATGAAAACCCGCGGGCGGCCCGGAATATTGGCGCCGACATACCAGCTGGAGCAGGTGGAGCGCAGCGAGATCTTCGAGACCTCGTTCACGTGATCCACCCAGGCATCCTGGGCTTCCAGTGTTGGCTCCAAGGTCTCTGCATCCACGTCGCGCATGTGTGCCATGCAGTCGACGATCCAGTCGGCGTGCTGCTCGATAGACTGGATCATTTGCGCCAGCACGCTGGGGCTGCCCGGCCCGGTGATCATGAAGAAGTTCGGGAAACCGACGGTGGCGAGGCCCAGATAAGTGCGCGGGCCCGCCTCCCATGCTGTCTTCAGCGAGAGGCCATCGCGGCCCTGGATGTCGATCTTGTCGAACGAGCCGGTCATGGCGGCGAAGCCAGTGGCGCAGACGATGGCGTCCACCGCAAACTCCTCGCCGTTGCCGACCACGCCCTTCTGTGTGATCCGCTCTACGCCGGTTTTGGAGATATCCACCAGCTTCACGTTTGGCCGGTTGAACGTCTCAAAATAGCCGGTATCGACGCACAGCCGTTTGCAGCCGAAAATATTCTCCGGGCAGAGCAGGTCCGCCGTTGCCTTGTCGTTCACGACTGCGCGGATTTTCTCCCGCGCAAACTCGGCAATGGTGTCGTTGGCTTCCTTGTTGAACAGCAGGTCGCCGAATGCGCCGAGGAATGGCAAGCCGCCGCGCTCCCAATATTCCTCGTAGGTTTTGCGCCGCTCTTCCTCGCTGGCCTGAAGCGCGGGCGTGGTGTTGAAGTCGAAGTAGAAGCCGGTTGGCCGCGCCCGAGCCTTGGCGCGCATGGCCGGATAATCGGCCTTAACCTCGGCCTCCCACTCGGGATCGACTGGGGAGTTCCAGGCCGGCACGGTGTAGTTCGGTGTGCGCTGGAAAACGTACAGCTGGTCCGCCTCCTGCGCGATGAGCGGGATCGACTGGATGCCGCTGGAGCCGGTGCCGATCACGGCAACCCGCTTGCCGGTGAAGTCCACCCCTTCGTGCGGCCACTCGCCGGTGTGGTAGATCGGGCCTTGGAAATCTTCCATGCCCGCGAAGGGCGGCTTGTTCGCAGCCGAAAGGCAGCCGACTGCCATGATGCAGAATTGCGCAGAGATTTTGTCGCCCTGGTCGGTTTCTACGGTCCAGCGTTTGGCTTTCTCGTCGAAATGCGCCTTGGTCACGCGGGTGTTGAACTGGATGCCTTTGCGCAGGTCAAACCGATCAGCCACGTGGCGGGCGTATTCCATGATTTCCGGCTGTGGTGCGTATTTTTCCGACCATTCCCACTCCTGGTCCAGCTCTTCCGAGAAGGAATAGGAATATTGCATGCTCTCGATATCGACGCGCGCGCCGGGATAGCGGTTCCAATACCAGGTGCCACCAACATCGCTGCCGGCCTCGAAAACCTGGGCGGTAAAACCGTGTTTGCGCAGGTTGTGCAGCATGTACATGCCGCCAAATCCGGCGCCAACAACGACAGCGTCTACGGTCTTGGGGGCACGGGGATCATTTACGGAGGCATTCATGGGCCAAAGCTCCAAACAGGGTTTCTATGATTGCCGTGGATTGTTTCCATATTGCGGGAAAAATCAACTGTCGAGACGTCCCCACCAGGTCAGGCGGGCAATGCGCACGGCAATGACCGGCAGTGGTTCTAGCGTCATGTCTTGGTATTGTGGGTACTTGGCGCGCAGCAGCACTTGGGCCGCAGCGTGCTCCGAACCCGACTTCTCGCCCATTTCGATGACATCTGCCGGCCCGCGCACCATGACCCAGGCGAGCTGGCTCCAATCCTCATCCCAATGGTCTGCCACCAAGGCGACCTGGGGGTTTTCCAGGATGTTGCGTACCCGTTTCAACGGCCGGCTGGTGTCCTTCGGCTTCTCGTCCACCGTGATGTAGAGCGATTGCGCATCCGGGCTGAGCGCGAAGCAGACGGGGATCACATGCGGCGCGGCGCTAGCATCGGCGGATGCCAACCGCGCCACCCGTTGCCGGGCGAGCCAGGCTTGCGCCTTGGCCTCTGTTGCCAAAACCTATTCCGCCGCCGCTGCAAAGCTCGCGGGTGGGCGCACTTCGGCAAGGCCATCAGCGTCGGTTGCTTTGATCGTAGTACGCACCATTTTACGACCCGTGTCCGCCGGCCACGGCCTGCCGCGGTGCATGCAAGCACGATTGTCCCACATGATCACATCGCCATCGCGCCATTGATGCAGATAGGTGTGGCCCTCAGCCGTTGCATGCGCCCGCAATTCGTCGAGCAGGGCTTTGGCCTCCGCATCCGGCATGCCGATAATGCGGCCAGCATGGCTGGCAATGTATAGCGAGCGTCTGTCGTTCTTTGGGTTGCGCCACGTCATGCGCCAGTTCACCGCCGGCATGGCCGCACGCTGTTCCGGCGTCATCAGGTTCGGGTCAATCATATCGCGGGAGTGGAAATACGCATGCTCGACCGTCAGGTCCTGCAATTCCGACTGGCGAGCCGGCGATAGCCGCTCCCACGCCAACCGGGTAGAGCAGAACTCGGTCTCACCGCCGGTGGCAGGCACGGTCCGAGCGGACAATACAGAAGCTTTCGCAGGCCGCGCCAAGAACGACGAGTCTGTATGCCAGAGCTGGTTTGCCGCCGCGACCAGCCAGGAATTGTCTTCCGGCGGCAGCAGGGAGCCGTCATCGCCAATGTTGCTGATCACGCCCAAAAAGCTGCCAGCGCTACGCGAGCCGACTTTGCCCAATTCTAGCGGGCCGAAGCCGCGCGAGTAGGCAATCTGTGTCGTGTCAGTCACCTCCTGCCCGCGAAACAACAGGATGGAGTGTTCCTCGAACGCCGCTTCTACATAAGCAAAAGCCTCTGCCGAAGAGGCTGCATCCAACAGCGAGACGCCCCGCACTTCCGCACCAAAGCCGGGGCCTATGGGGATGGTTTGCATGAGCGTCTCCTTGTTCGTTGCTGTTGGGAGGCTGGCGCTTACTCCGCCGCTATGCTGGGTGCCCAGGGGCGGGACTGACCGTCTTTGCCTTCGAACGAATCAATGTCCGACCGCTTTTCCATGGTCAGGCCGATATCGTCCAGACCGTTCAGCAGACAATGCTTGCGGAAAGGATCGACGTCAAATCTGACCACTTCGCCGTTCGGGCGGGTGATTTCCTGGGTCTCCAGATCGACGGTCAGGCGGGCGTTGGCGCCTTTCTGGGCGTCGTCCATCAACTCGTCGACGATCTCTTTCGGCAGCTTGATCAACAACATGCCGTTCTTGAAGCTGTTGTTGAAAAAGATGTCGGCAAAATCCGTGCCGATGATGGTCTTGATGCCATAATCCGTCAGCGCCCAGGGCGCATGCTCACGGGAGGAGCCGCAGCCAAAATTGTCGCCAACCACAAGGATTTCTGACTTGCGATAGGCATCCTGGTTGAGGACGAAGCCAGCTTTTTCGCTGCCATCGTCGTTGTAGCGCTGATCGTTGAACACGCTTTTGCCCAGGCCAGCTCGCTGAATAGTCTTCAGAAACCGGGCCGGGATGATTTTGTCGGTATCGATGTTTTGTGCCGGCATCGGAGCGGCAACACCGGTGAATGCTTCGAACTTTTTCATGATCTTAAAAACTCCGCACGAGCTAGTTCAGAATATCTTCATCACGCTCATAGAGCGCAATGAAATGCGGCAGGTGAATCGCATCGATCTGGGTGTAGATGCCGGTTTTGGCGTCACGATAGAACAATTCCCCTAGGGAATCATCCTCCTCGTCTTCCTCATCGTCATCCAGCCACTCACAATCGATGTCGATCATCACGGGCGCGTTCATGTGAGGAAATCCCTTACGTCGGCCAAGTGGCCGGTAATGGCCGCCGCTGCCGCCATGGCAGGACTGACCAGGTGGGTGCGTCCGCCAGGGCCCTGACGCCCTTCGAAGTTGCGGTTGGAGGTCGAAGCCGACCTCTCGCCCGGACGCAGCTTGTCGTCGTTCATCGCCAGGCACATGGAGCACCCTGGCTCACGCCATTCAAAGCCGGCGTCTAGCAAAATTTGGTCGAGACCCTCCTGCTCCGCCGGCTCCTTGACCAAGCCGGAGCCCGGCACGATCAGGGCGCGGACACCGTCAGCAACCTTGCGGCCCTTAGCGACGGCAGCGGCGGCGCGAATGTCCTCGATCCGCCCATTGGTGCAGGAACCGACGAACACGATATCAACCTTGATATCGGTCAGCTTCTGACCGGCCTTCAGGTCCATATATTCAATCGAGCGTTCGACAGCGGCGCGCACGCCCTCATCAGAAATGCTGGCCGGGTCGGGCACGACACCGGTGATTGGCAGAGCGTCTTGTGGGCTGGTGCCCCAGGTGACGAACGGAATGATCTCTGCAGCATCCAGCACGATCTCTTTGTCATAGGCAGCGCCGTCGTCGGAGGGCAGCGTCTTCCAATAGGTCAGTGCTGCTTCCCACGCCGCGCCCTTTGGCGCATGCGGGCGGCCTTTGAGGTATTCGTAGGTGGTCTCGTCCGGCGCGACCATGCCAGCACGGGCGCCAGCCTCAATCGCCATGTTGCAGACCGTCATCCGGCCTTCCATGGACAGATCGCGGATCGCCTCGCCCGCAAACTCGATCACGTGGCCGGTGCCGCCGGCGGTGCCGACTTTGCCGATGATGGCCAGGATGAAGTCTTTCGCGGTCGTCCCCAACGGCGGCTTGCCATTGACTGTGACGCGCATGTTTTTGGCCGGGCGCTGGATCAGCGTCTGAGTTGCCATCACGTGCTCAACTTCGGACGTGCCGATGCCGAACGCGAGGCCACCGAACGCGCCATGAGTCGCCGTGTGGCTGTCACCACACACCACGGTCATGCCCGGTTGGGTCAAGCCTTGCTCTGGCCCGATGATGTGAACGATGCCCTGGCGGATGTCGTCGATGCCGTAATACGGCACGCCAAAATCTTTAACGTTCTTTTCCAACGTCTCAATTTGGATGCGTGACTCATCGTTTTCGATGCGACCGGTGCGGTTGATGGTCGGCACGTTGTGATCGGCGACAGCCAGAGTTTTGTCAGGACGTCGGAGGCCACGGCCGGCAGCGCGAAGGCCCTCAAATGCCTGTGGGCTGGTCACTTCGTGGACCAGATGCAGGTCGATATAAATCAAGCAGGTGCCGTCTTCCTGGGTTGCAACCAGGTGGTTCTGCCAAATCTTGTCAAAAAGAGTGCGCGGAGACGCCATCGCCGTTTTCTCCCTAAAGAGGTACGCATTCGAAAATAGCCAAACGCCCTATCTTCAGAGCGTTTGGCCTAACAATCAATCCCGCACGGCAAGATGGGTAACCCTGCCACGCAGGAGCGAGCCGGTTAGGCTCTATTCTGACGCTGGTGCTGCAGCTGCAGCATTACGTGCCGCCAGTTTGGCAGCCATCGCGTTACGCGAAGCGCGGCTGCGCTCGGTAATACGAGCCGACTTGCCCCGACGCTCACGCAAATAGTACAGCTTGGCGCGGCGAACGCGGCCCATACGGACCACATCAATCGACTCAATGTTTGGCGAATAGAGCGGGAACACACGCTCAACGCCCTCACCGGACGAAATTTTGCGCACTGTGAAGGACGAGCTCATGCCCGCACTCTTGCGGCCAATGCAAACACCCTCATAAGCCTGCACACGCTCGCGTGTGCCCTCGACAACCTTATAGTTGACGCGGAGCGTATCGCCCGGACGGAATTCCGGGACGGGCCGCTCACCCGTCAGCTTTTTGATGTTCGCCGCTTCGATCTTCTGAATAATGTTCATGGTAGTCTAACCTACTTTCCTCGTGTTAGCTGACCGCTGCGGTTGCGCCATTGTAGGCGGACCACAGGTCTGGTCGTCGTGTTTTGGTAATGGACTCGGCTTGTGCCAAACGCCATGCGGCAATCGCCGCGTGATTGCCCGACAGCAGCACATCCGGCACGCGCCGGCCCTGCCATTCTGCCGGGCGGGTATAGTGCGGGTATTCCAGCAGCCCGCGCTCGAAGCTCTCCTCTGCCAGCGATTCCGGTGCGCCAAGCACACCAGGCAGCAACCGAACGCACGCATCCAACAATGCCAGTGCCGCGGTCTCGCCACCAGACAAGACAAAGTCGCCGAGGCTGACTTCCTCCAACCCGCGGGCTTCGATCAGCCGATGATCGACGCCCTCGTAGCGGCCACAGAGCAACGTCACCGCCGGTGCCGCCGCCAATTCCTTGACCTTATCCTGGGTCAACGGCGCACCGCGCGGGCTGAGATAGATCACAGGTCCACGCGGATCTGCAACCGTCTCTAACGCCCGATCCAGCACATCCGCCCGCATCACCATGCCGGCGCCACCCCCGAAGGGGTTGTCGTCGACTGTGGAATGCTTATCCGTGGCGAAGTCGCGGATATTGACCGCATCCAGCGCCCAGTCTCCACGCTCCAGAGCACGACCAGCCAGCGAATAACCGAGCGGGCCCGGAAACATCTCCGGAAACAGGGTAAGCACAACAGCGCGCCAGGGTGTGGTTTGGACGGTCATGTTTCAGACCCTCCATCCTGGTCCTTGGAATTCGGGTCAGCAATATCCAGCAGGCCTTTCGGCGGGTCCACGATCAGGCGACCATTGGCGATATCCACCTTTGGCACGATGGCTTGGGTGAACGGCACCAACAGCGTGTTGCCGTCAGCGGTTCCGGTCAACTCCAGCGTGTCACCAGCACCAAAATCATAGACCGCCTGCACGCGCCCCAGAACGGTTCCGTCCTGCAGCATCGCTGACAGGCCGATGAGGTCGGCATGATAGAACTCGTCGTCTGCTTCTGGCTCTGGCAAAGCAGCCCGATCAACATAGAGGCGGGTGCCACGCAAGGCCTCCGCCTGGTTGCGATCGGTGACGCCCTCCATCCGGGCCAGCAACATTGCCTTGACCTGGCCCATCAGCTTAACCGCATAGGTGCGGCTGCCGTCGGCGCTGGACAAGGGACCGTAGGCGACACAGTCCTCTGGGACTTCCGTGAAGGGCTTTAGGCGCACTAAGCCTTTGACCCCATGCGCACCCGCAACGGCCGCGACGCAGATACGCGCCGGCGGTTCTGCCGCTGGATTGCTGGGGGAAAGATCCCGTTGTTCCGTCATGGCCAACACCGTGTCTGGGCCTTGCCTGTGCTGTGTATTGTTGCGCTAGTTGTGGAGGCAGCCGCTACTCAGCGACTGTTTCTTCCGTAGCCGCATCAGCACCAGCATCTGGCTCTTCTGCAGCAGCTTCCGGCTCCGGCTCTGCCGCGGCGGCAGCAGCTGCATCGGCAGCGTCCTTAGCCCGAGCTTCGGCCTCGCGAATACGCTCTTGCGCTTTCGCCTTCGGCTGGTTCTTCTTGGTCTGGTTCGGGATCGCCGGCGCGGCCATCATATCAGCCTGAGCCAACAGACGTTGGACGCGGTCGGTCGGCTGCGCGCCATGATCGAGCCAATGTTGGATGCGATCCTTGAACAGGCGCACCCGATCCTCATGCTCCTTCGGCAGCATGGGGTTGTAGGTGCCGACGCGCTCCAGGAAGTTGCCGTCACGAGGTGCCGTCGCCTCGGTCACAACAATCCGGTAATACGGGCGCTTTTTGGAGCCGCCGCGGGACAAACGCAATTTCAAAGCCATACGAAAAGTGTCTCCTTAAGGTGTCTTAACCATCGTCTGTGTTGGTGTGTAAGGTGTCGTGTTAGGTCTTGAGTGGGCAGGGCCTACCGTCCGAAGCGAGGCATGCCGCCGCCGCCCATTGGTGGCATTCCACCACCGCCGCCGCCCATTCCGCCAAGAAGACCGGCAAGGCCTTTGCCGCCGCTCTTCTTCATCTTTTTCATCACATCCTGCATCTGCGAATGTTGCTTCAGCAGCTTGTTGACTTGCTGCACATCCAGGCCACAACCTGCCGCAATGCGGCGTTTCCGGCTGGCCTTGATGATCTCTGGCCGTTGCCGCTCAACCGGCGTCATCGATAGGATGATCGCCTCCTGATGCGCCAGCAATTTCTCGTTAACGTTTGCATCGGCCATGGCCTGTTTCATCTTGCCCATTTGCGGCAACATGCCCATTAACCCGCCGAGCCCGCCCATGCGCTTCATCTGACGCAACTGGCCCAATAGATCATCCAGGTCGAAACGGCCCTTTTGGATCTTGGCCGCGAGCTTTTCAGCCTCTTCCTGCTCGATGGTTTCGCCGGCGCGCTCCACCAGGCTGACCACGTCGCCCATGCCCAGGATGCGGCCGGCGATACGGTCTGGGTGGAAGACGTCCAACTCGTCCAGCTTTTCGCCAACGCCCAAGAACTTGATCGGCTGGCCCGTGACCGCGCGCATGGAAAGCGCCGCACCACCGCGCGCATCGCCATCAACGCGGGTCAGCATGATGCCGGTAACGCCCAGGCGTTTGTGGAAGGTCTCAGCGATTTGCACCGCGTCCTGGCCGGTCATGGCGTCGGCGACCAGCAGCACTTCGCTTGGCTTAACGACCTCACGAACCGCGGCGGCTTCCTGCATCATCGCCTCGTCGATGGTCAGGCGGCCGGCAGTATCGACCATGAGCACGTCATAGCCACCCTTGCGGGCGCTATCGAGCGCGCGCTTGGCGATGGCGGTCGGCATCTCACCAAAGATCGGCGGCACAACGTCTAGGCCGGCACGCTGGCCGAGTTGCTGCAACTGCTGGATGGCGGCAGGACGATGAACGTCGACCGAAACCATCAAAACTTTCTTTTTCTCACGATCTTTAAGGCGCAGACCCAGCTTGCCAGTCGAGGTGGTCTTACCGGACCCTTGCAGACCCACCATCATCACAACTTGCGGAGGGTTACCGCGGATATTGAGCTCTGATGGCTCCGTACCCAGCATCTCCACCAGTTGGTCATGGACGATCTTGACGACCTGCTGACCGGGCGAAACGGACCGCAACACCTCAACGCCGATGGCGGCGGCGGTTGCCTTGTCGATGAAGGACTTGACCACAGGCAGTGCCACGTCCGCTTCCAACAGGGCAATACGGATTTCCCGCATCGCCGCCTTGACGTCAGATTCAGAGAGCGCACCGCGCTTGCGCAGCCGATCGAAGACATCGCCGAGGCGACCTGTTAAGCTGTCAAACATGGGGTGTTTCCACGTCCCTTGAGGTGGTGCTCCACCTCTGTTACAAACGCAAAGCGCGCCAGTGCGCGAACCCTCGCGGACTGACGTGATCGAAAGAGTGCGCTTTATGGCGCAACGGTGGATAGACGTCAAGCGAGGCGAACGCTGGAAAAATTATTGTGGCTCGCGAAGGTTAAAAACAGCGGGCCGCGTAAATGCCCGTTCAAAGAGAATGCTGGAGGGAGAATTGCCGTGCGATCATTTCTGATTGCTACTGTGCTGGGTTGCACCGTTCTAGGTTTCGCCGTCATGCCGGACGCAATGGCTTTTGACCGTGCAGACCAGAAACAACTCGAATCGGGCCAATCCTGCGATCATTGTGACCTGAGCGGCATCCGATTGGCGACCCAGTCCTTTCCCAAGGCTCAGCTGTCTCGTGCAAATTTGCGAGAGGCAGACTTAAAAGGCACAGACCTCTCCGGTGCCGATCTCAGTGGCGCCGATCTGCGCCGCGCCAATATGGAAAAGACTAACCTCGCTGGCGCCGATATCGGCGGAGGCAAATTGGCTGGTGCGGATATGGAAAAGGCCGTCCTGGCAAACGCCAATCTGGAACGAGCCGATGTGCGTGAGACCGATCTCAGCAAGGCTGATCTGCGCGACGCCAATTTGAAAGACGCCGACTTGCGCAATGCTCTGTTGAAACGCGTCGATCTGCGCGGCGCAATGCTGATGCGCGCTCGCATTAGCAATGCAAAGCTGGAGCGTTCGGACCTTACCGGTGTTAAGGCCAGCCGCTCAGAATTTAACCAGAGCGACCTGGATCGGGTACAGTTTGTAAACGCCGATCTGCGCAATGCCGATTTTAGCGACGCGCGGCTGGAGCGGACCAATTTCACCGGGTCTGATCTGACCAGTGCGATTTTCTCCTCCGTCAACATGCGCCTTGCGAATTTCAGCGACTGCAACCTCAGCATGGCCCGTGGCCTGCGTCAGGATCGGCTGGACACTGCATGCGGCAACAGCAATACGATCCTGCCGGCGGGTCTAACTATTCCAGACTGCCCTGCCGATATAAAAAGCAGATTGGATTCAAGAGTTGGCCCTAACAGCTAGTTAATGTCCAACCAGAACCAACGGACACCTTGCATCTATCCTTGCTAACGCGTACCTGAGGCGTCTTCTTTCCATACGCCGAAGGGTTACGTTACCATGGGCTACAGAGTTGCTGTCGCCGGCGCCACGGGCGCCGTTGGCCACCAAATCTTCGAAGCCCTCGAAGAGACTGGCTTCCCCGTTGACGACATTGTTGCGCTCGCGTCTGAGCGCTCTGTCGGCAAAGAGGTCTCGTTCGGTGACAAAACCCTGAAAGTCCAAGACCTGGCGAAATTCGATTTCGACGGATGGGACATCGGCCTGTTTTCGCCGGGCGGTTCTGTCTCTGCTATCCACGCGCCGCGCGCGGCGGAGGCCGGTTGTATCGTCATTGACAACACCAGCCATTTCCGCATGGACCCAGACGTGCCGCTGGTCGTGCCGGAGGTCAACCCGGAGGCGCTGGCTGGTTATACCAACCGCAACATCATCGCCAACCCGAATTGCTCCACCATCCAATTGGTTGTGGCGTTGAAGCCCCTGCACGACATCGCACGGATCAAGCGCGTCGTGGTCGCCACGTATCAGGCCGCTGGCGGTGCCGGCAAGGCGGGTATGGACGAGCTCTATTACCAGACCAAGGGCATCTACGAGATGAAGGATGTCGAGCCGAAGGCTTTTCCAAAGCAATTGGCCTTCAATGTCATCCCGCACATTGATGTCTTCATGGAAGACGGTTCCACCAAAGAAGAGTGGAAGATGGTGCACGAGACCAAAAAGATCCTGGATTCCGGGATCGAGCTGGTCGCCACCTGCGTGCGCGTGCCGGTATTGGTTGGCCATTCCGAAGCGGTGAATATCGAGTTCGAAGAGCCGATTGACCTGGAACAGGCCTACGAAGCCCTGGAGAATGCCCCGGGTGTTCTGCTGCTCGATCGCCGCGAAGATGGTGGTTATGCAACACCGGTTGATTGCGTCGGTGATCCGGCGGTGTTCGTCTCCCGCCTGCGCGAAGACACCACTGTGCCCTATGGCCTGACCATGTGGGTGGTCTCAGACAATCTGCGCAAAGGCGCGGCTTACAACGCCGTGCAAATCGCGGAAGCCCTAGTTGCTGACTACATGTAAGGCTGGTTGTTGACACCAGAACAGTGCTGAAAATGCCGGGCTAGCTGCCCGGCATTTTTTGTGCCTGCTCAGATATCCAGCGTTTGGCCTTCCATGGCAACAATGGTGCCTGGCTGCCGAGCTGCTGCGGTTTCGGCCAGCATGTCCAAATCATCATCGGACCGGGCCGGGTCATGGTGAAACAGCACCAACCGCCGAGCGTTTGCCAATTGCGCGAGGCGGATCGCCTCTTCCCAGGTTGAATGGCCCCAATGCGGGCGATCGGCAAACTCGTCTTCCGTGAACATCGCGTCGTAAATCACCAGATCGGAATCACGGATCAAATTGACGATGTTCTGGTTGGTTTGACCCGCCTTGTGGGACGTATCGGAAATATAGCAGACTGATCGCCCGCCATAGGCAATCCGATAGCCGACCGCGTCGTTTGGATGATCCAACATGGTGGTCTGCACCGTAATGCCATCGCCCAACGCCAGGCTATCACCTGCCCGGAAATCGTAGTATCGAACCTGCGTCCCAAACGCCTCCAGCGGCACTGGAAACAAGGGTGCAGACATTAACCGCCCCAGTGTTTTTTCCAGTGTTGTATCTGGCAACAGATGTCCCGCCCAGATGCGGAACTGATTGCCCGCACCAAACGCCGGAACAAAAAACGGAAATCCTTCGATATGATCCAGATGGGTGTGCGACAGCAGAATATCTGCGGTCACCGCACCTTCTTCCATCATAGAACGCCCCAGAAGCCGCAGCCCGGTGCCGCCATCAATGATAATTCGACGACCGCCACACAACACCTCTACACACGAGGTATTGCCGCCATATCTCACGGTCTCTGGCCCCGGAGTGGGAACACTGCCGCGTACGCCCCAGAACCGCACCTGAAACGGCGATGATGGGTTGGCTTCGCCAAAGTTCTCAGTCACCGGCATCGAACCTTCTGAATAGTCAAATCCGGATCCTTTTTCCTGCAGCCATTATGGCGGCGATCCATCAAACGAAACCCCCCAGGATAGTCAAGCACTCCTAGGGCAGCAGCTTATAGCCGCCAGTCTCTGTTACCAATAGTTTTGCTGTCGAGGGGTCTTGTTCTATTTTTTGTCGCAAGCGATAGACATGAGTTTCCAACGTATGCGTGGTTACACCGGGATTGTAACCCCATACCTCATGCAGCAGCGTTTCGCGGTCGATGACACGCTGGCCCGCACGGTAGAGGTATTTGAGGATCGCAGTTTCTTTCTCCGTCAACCGCACTTTGCGCTCGGTTTCCGCCTCGATCAACATTTTGGCGGACGGCCGGAATGAGTAGGGTCCAATCGTAAACACCGCATCTTCGCTTTGCGCATGCTGGCGCAGGTGCGCCCGCAATCGCGCCAGAAGCACGCCCAGGCGAAAGGGCTTGGTGATGTAATCATTCGCACCAGAATCCAGACCCAGGATCGTGTCAGCATCCCCATCGGACGCGGTCAACATCAGGATGGGGCAGGCAACGCCGTTGCGGCGCAACACCCGGCAGGCATCTCTGCCGTCCATATCGGGCAGACCGACATCTAGGATAATGGCGTCGAAATGTTGTTCGCCAGCACGCTCCAGCCCAAGAGTCGCGGTGGGCGCCTGCACGACGTCAAAATCCTCATGCAGCCGCATCTGTTCAGCCAACGATTCACGCAGAGCGTCGTCATCGTCGATCATCAAGATGGCTTGTCGCGCCATGGTGGTTAGGCTCCCGGATGCCTAGCGTGCGAATTGTTTCCCATGATATAGCGCAATCCTACCCGATTGCACCCTAGCCGATCACATTCCTGGCTCAGTAGAGCGAATTTCCCTTCAAAAAAGCGTCATCCGAAACTTAACCAAGTTATTTAATTCAATTGTGGCGATATTTGGCTGCATATTTCGGCGGTTGGCGCGGCCCATCGTCATTAGCCAGGCCAGCTGGCTAAAGACCAGTGACTGCCGTTACGCCGCTCCTTGGCGCGCTTTGATCTCAGCCATTTTTGCATCGATTTCTGCCTCAGTCAGATAGCCTAGGCGGATCAGGTTGGTGCGCATCGCCACCAGCCAGCGATCATAATAATGGATGGTGTCATAGACCGCCTCGTCCAACTCCTCCTGCGCCCGGCGGGACGTATCGGAGGTCAGGCGGTCATCAACCTGGCGCAGCAGCATGCTCATCGCATCGATGCGCTTATCCTTGATGCTAGCGTCGTATTCTTCTCGGACGACCGGGCCGGCGTCGGTGAGGCCGCCCAAGTCGGCAACCGTGCGCTCCGTCGTGCGAGAGCGATCGGGCGAGAGCGGCTGGCGGGGGGTGTTATCTGTACTCATGCCGCCCATTCTAATCAAAGGCCACCACCGGAGGGAAGCGCCGATTCATTGTCTGTCTGCGATAAGAGACGTTGACCTTTGCTGCCAGACCGGCTGGACTCGGCTGAAATTGCAAATATTGGCTCGCCCAGAAGGACCTCAGCATGGCGTCGAACGATCTCGTCCAACTCTCCGCTGTCGAATTGCGCCGCATGATCGGCGCGAAACAACTATCGCCGGTGGAACTGCTCGACGCCTGCATCTCCCAGATCGAGGCGATCAATCCCGCCGTCAACGCCATCTGCGCCACTGATTTCGACGGCGCACGAGCGCAAGCCAAGCGCGATGAGCAGGCCGTGATGAATGGTGACGAGCTAGGCGTCGTCCATGGCCTCCCATGCGGGGTGAAGGATCTGCAAGTGACCGGCGGCCTACTGACCACCCACGGCTCGCCACAGTTCAAAAACAACGTGCCGGATGAGGACGAGTTGATGGTCGCCCGGCTCCGCGAGTCCGGCGCCAACATCTTCTGCAAAACCAACACGCCGGAGTTCGGTGCGGGCTCCAACACACGGAACGCTGTCTGGGGCGCGACCGGCAATCCGTTCAACCCAACACTGAACGCAGGCGGCTCGTCCGGCGGAACGGGCGTGGCGTTGGCCTGCAACATGATGCCGGTAGCGACCGGCTCGGACCTGGGTGGCTCGCTGCGCAATCCGGCGGCCTGGAACGGCGTTGTCGGCTTCCGCACCACCGCCGGCACCGTGCCGACGGACAAGAAGGCCCAGGCCTGGAACCCTACCAGCATTGACGGCGCCATGGGCCGCTCTGTGGAGGACCTCTGCCTGCTGCTGTCCACCATGGTGGGCGATTCAAACATGGACCCGCTCGCCCGCGATCTGCACCCGCTCGACTTTCTGCACTTGGACCGGATCGATCTCTCGACCCTGCGGGTGGCATTCAGCACGGACCTGGGTGGGTTTGCCCCGATCGACAACGCCTACCGTGGCGTGTTCGAGCAGAAACGCGGCCTGATCC
This sequence comes from uncultured Alphaproteobacteria bacterium, assembly GCA_938084065.1. Classification (GTDB taxonomy): domain Bacteria; phylum Pseudomonadota; class Alphaproteobacteria; order Bin95; family Bin95; genus JACKII01. The sequence goes on along the minus strand of CALKDI010000040.1, from coordinate 4,394 downwards.
AGGGCTTCTTTGGTGAGGTCGACGAGAATCAACCGGGCCATGGTGACGTCGATAAGGCGTTCGATATCGTCCGGGCGCTGGGTTACATGGTCAAGCACAAGGCGACCTATGAGAAAGACCCAAACCTGCTGGGCGCGAACGTGCGGGAGAACTACGAGCTAGGCTTGAAATACGGTCTGGCCGACGCCGCCTGGGCGCATCAGGAGCATTCGGCGCACATGCGCCGCTATGCTCAGTTCTTCGAGACCTATGACCTGTTGATCACGCCGACCACAGCGATCTCTCCCTTCCCGTGGGAAATCAACGCGTTGCGGGAGATCAACGGCGAGACCTTCGACAAATATTACACCTGGATGCGGATCAGTTGGGGCGTCTCCATGAGCGGCCACCCGGCATTCAGCCTGCCCTGCGGCCTCGACCAGAATGGGATGCCGTTCGGCATCCAAGTTGTCGGCGCCTATGGGCGCGACGCAGAACTGGCTGCGATGGCCTTGGCGTTGGAAAAGGCGATGGCTGGCAACACCGCAACCGCCCGCCCAATGCCGGACCTCAGCAAGCTAACCCAGCCAACCCCGGCGCTGAAATCCATCGTCACCGACCCACCCGGCGCATTCACATGACCCACGGCGCCCCTCCGTTTGCCGCGACGGTGCGGCTGGACAACCCAGCCTACATCGACCCAACCGTCCGCATCTTCGGCGACGTGGTGGCGGGAGAGGGTACAAGCTTTTGGCCCTATAGCGTGGTCCGCTCGGAGATGAACGGCGTCCGCATCGGCAAGTTCTGTAATATCCAGGATCATGCCATGATCCATGTGGGAGCGAACGGCCCGACGGTGATCGGCGACTATTGCTCCATCACCCACCGGGTGGTGCTGCATGGCGCGGAAATCGGCGACAATACTTTGGTCGGTATTGGCGCAGTGTTGATGGACGGGGTGAAAGTCGGCAAGAACTGCGTCATCGCCGGCGGCGCTTTCTTGAAGGAAGGCAGTGTGATCCCGGACAACTCCGTCGTCATGGGCCTACCGGGCAAGGTAGTCGCCAGCCGAGACAACTTCCGCCAGTGCCACCGCAACGCCCTGATCTACTACGAAAACGCCCTGGGCTATGCCGAGGGCCGGTACGATGTGTGGAGCGATGCGGACGTGATGGAGCGGGTGATGCGGGAGGTGGAGGCGGCGGTGAAGGCGTAAGGGTTAGGTTTTGGCTGGCTCAACGCTTCAGCCGGGAAAGCACCGCCTCAAGGGCCTGGATAGCTGCTGCTTGATCGCCGGACTTCAAATCAACCAAGACCCGAACGCCGTCTTGTTCCTCTTGGATAATTCTGCCCTGCTCCGCTAAGTCGTCGTACAGCCCCACAACTGAGTACGTTCGAACAGGCTGGGTGAATCCTTTTACGGTAAGGCTATCGCGTTCTTCGGTCATGACAGTGTCTTTGACCAGCGATTGCGTTTCATGCGCCAGCAGAATGCCGCCGACTTCTGCCTGTGACTCGAGCCGGGCTGCCAGATTGACCTCGTTTCCGATAATTGTGTAGTCCATGCGGTCCGCGCTGCCAAAGTTGCCGACCGTGCAAAAACCCGTATTGATGCCAATGCGTATCTGAAACGGCCGTTCCAATCCCAGGTCCAGCCATTCGGAATGGAGTTCGTGCATCCGCCGCTGCATGGCAATCGCCATTTCTACGCAGGTTCTGGCATCCTCCTTGACACCACGGGTTTCCGGATCGCCGAAGAAGGCAACGATGGAATCGCCAACGTATTTGTCAATCGTCGCCCCATATTCGAGGGCAATCTTCGACATCTCGGTGAGGTAGCGGTTCAGCAGGTTGGTCAGGTCCTCGGATTCCAGACTTTCCGTCGTCGCCGTGAAATTGGCGATGTCGGAGAAGAATACGGTCAATTTCTTGCGCTTTGACGCGATCTCTACCGACTGGTCGCCAGAGAAAATCGAGGCATAGACTTGCGGCGAGAGATATTTCGCCAACTGATTGGAAAGCGATTCCAGCATTTGGTTCTTCTCAGCGACGAGCTTGCTGGCCGCCTCCGACTGCTGTTTCGCCTCCAACAATTGCTCTTCGGTCTGTTTGCGCCTCGTCACGTCGGCAGCGTAGCCGGTAAAGCGGGTGGCTTTGCCATCCAAGTCGCGTTGAAAGACGCCCCTCATTTGCAGCCACCGCCAGTTGCGGTCATCGCCTATTATTCGAACTTCCCGGAAATATTGCTCTATTTCACCCTTCATGGCCGCCATAAATTCAACCCTATGTGCTTCATAGTCGTCGGGATGAAGACGTTTGAGCCAGCCCTTACCGGTGCCATCGAAGTCGAGGAGCGCCAGGCGCCCCCTTCCATCGATGGGAAAGGAGAAGGCATCCGTTTTCAAATCAAGGTCAAAAAAATGGTCGTCGGTTGCCAACTCGATCAGCGCGACACGCTTTTCCAGCCCGTCGATTTCATCGATCAGTTGCGCTTTCGTCTTGCGAAGGCTCTGCTCTCCGGATGCGCGGGCGTCGGACATGAGGGCTCTCGCCAACTGGCTTCAATTCAATGGAATCTTGGCAGAATTGAACGCTACCACTTTGGTTAGGCGTGGACTAGGTGGTGCGTGCCAATTCTCTCGCTACAAAGCAAGCCGGGCGGCGGTGCAATAATGTCTCTATGCATCGTCATCAATCATTCGGTGAAAGCGAGGACTGGTAATTCTGGATTGCGCCTAGATTTCCTGCCATGCAGCATACTGGCCCCCCCCTCAGGAGCGCCGTGACTGATGCTCCTGAGGGGGTTTATCTATTATTCCGCCGCGACGTTGCTGGGCGCGACCTTGGCCAGATGCCCGAAGCGGTCTTTATGAGCGGAGGTATCGCGGTCTTCCAACTGGATTTCGCCGGACATAACCCGGCGCTTCCAGTCCTGATGTTCGCCCTCTGCGGCGTGGAATTCTGGCATGACCTCACGGGCGAACAGTTCGAGGCTTTCGCAGATGTGTTCGTGGCTGTTCTTGCCAGCCTGGTTCAACAGGATGACCTGGTCGATGTGGCTGGTCTGGTACTTGCGCAGCTTGTTGCGGATGGTCTCCGGCGAGCCGACCAGACCGCCGCGCAGGGCGCGCTCGACCACGTCCGGGTTCGCGTCTTTCCACTTCACGAACTCATCCCACAGGTTCACCGAACCTGCCGGCGGGCGCTCGCGGGTTTTGCTCTGGCCGTAAAATTGTAGGGCGAACTGGAAGAAGGTCAGGCCCTCCGCGCGCTCGCGCGCCAACTCATCGGTTTTGGCGCACATGAAGTAGCTGACCAGCGCCATGTTCGGGTTGATCTGGTAGTCAGCCAGTTTGTCCAACCGCTTGGTGATGGAGTTGTAGTAGGCCGCAACCCAGGCATGTGCCGCGTCGGAGGACACGAACTGGAAGCCCAGTGCGCCCATTCCGCGGCGACCAGCCATCTCAATGGTATCGAGCTGCGAGCACGCGACCCACAGCGGCGGGTGCGGCGTCTGCAAGGCTTTCGGCACCACCAGACGGCTCGGCATAGAGAAATGCTTGCCATCGAACGAGACGGGCTCATCGCCGAACATTGGGATTATGGCCTGAACCATCTCCTCCCAAATCTCGCGCTTATCTTCAAATGCGACGCCGAACGGGTCGAGCTCCGTCTTGCTGGCGCTCTCGCCCATGCCGAACTCGACACGGCCGTTGGAGAGCAGATCCAGGGTTGAGACGCGCTCAACCACGCGGGCCGGGTGGTTGGTGGTCAGCTGGATGATGCCGTGGCCGAGGCGGATATTCTTGGTGCGCTGGCTGGCGGCGCCGAGGAACACCTCCGGTGCTGGAGAGTGGGAATACTCCTCCAGAAAGTGGTGCTCCACCTCCCACGCATAATCATAGCCCAGCTTGTCGGCGAGCTCGACCTGGTCGAGGGCGTTGTGGTGTAGACGATGTTCGGAATGCTTTTCCCACGGGCGGGGGATTTGCAGTTCGTAGAAAATACCGAATTTCATGGGATAGGCTCCGAGGGCAATTGCATGTATGCGGATAGCCTAACCGGAAATAGCGCAGGCGGAAAGACGCTCGATGGAAGTCCAAATCAAAATTGAAAAACTGCGCAAACGAAAATTGTTTGTGGCCACCCCTATGTATGGCGGTCATTGCACTGGAATATATTGTCAATCCACCAACAAATTATCGATGCTATTTTCAAAATACAACATCGAATTAGAATTGAGGCTTCTCCCTTTCGTTCCGGTGGCACCAAATGTGGTGATTTGCACTTGCGTCGCGGAGCATGTTCTCTTAATGCACTCGAATGCCGAACCGCTGGAAACATGACCGCCCGCTCTCCCGCGCCCAATTCGAGGCGCGATTTCCGGATAATGCGGCCTGCGCCAACTACTTGGC
>CALKDI010000039.1 GCA_938084065.1 uncultured Alphaproteobacteria bacterium | reverse complement strand
GAAATCCCATGGCTACTATGCCAAATCATGGTTCCGCGTCGGCTTCGACCACCTCAGACACCTGCTCAGAAACAACCCCGAAAACGCACTTGCCTGCTGGAACGCTTTGAAACCGCAAAAAATGAGAGTCGTGTAGTGTGCCAGGCGACTCCAGGGATAATTGTGGAGCTCCCGGGTGTTAATGCACCAGCGGAACGGCATTGGAAGAGCCGTTTGGCGATATCCTGAGGAGGTGTGCAATGTTTGGCGATCAATCTTGGATTTCTGGTACGGTCTCGACACTGCGTTCACTCGCGGTTGCGGCGGGGTTTTCCGTGGCGCTGGTTGGTGCGGCAGAAGCCACTACCTTTGGCCCAGGCTTCGATCTGTTTTCGACCACGCCTGGCAGTTTTGTTGATCTGACGTTACCGACCGGTGGTGTAGTCGGTGTGGTGCCGCTGGAAGGCAACCCGATTACAGGGCTTGGCAACACCGATACCATCGTCGAGCGTCTGAATGGCTCCGGCGTGCCGTTTGCCCCCTCGGCGGACGCAGTAGTCATTGATATCGAACTTGTCGCGCTGTCGCTTAAGAGCGCCGATCCGATAGACATCAACGGGACGTTGTTCGATATGTTCATTTTCTCCGGCGATTTGATGGGGCAGCCGTCGAACCCGGTTGGCACAATGCAGGTCGATCATTCAGAATCGAATGGTGGCATGTTTATGTTACTGGATTTGGTCATTAACTATCAGGTGCTGTTCTTCGAGGTCGGCGGCCTGCCTTTGGCACCACCAGATATTTCTATTAACGGGGTTGTCACTTTCCCAGACCTGGATTTCCGGCCGATCGTTGGGCCCTGGTGTCACGATCCGGCACCGATGGATGCGCACACCGCAGCGCTCCCCGCCAATGGCTTCTATGCTGGGGTACAGTGCCCGGGCACAACTCCGCCGGTTAAGAGCGAGCCGATTGGGCACATCACATCCGATGAGGCCCACTACACTCAGGCTGCAATGGTGAGTGAGCCGGCGCCGCTGATGTTGCTGGGGGTTGGCCTGGCCGTGACCGCGTTGCGTCTGCACCGTCGGGCATAGTCTCCCGACGCTTCTGCGTCATACCGAAACGCAACGCCCGGTTCCCTTTTGCGGAGCCGGGCGTTGCTTGTTTCGAGCAAGGGCCCTATGGCAGCCAAAGCACCTCATCACGCCAGGGCGGCGGCACGGTGAGCACGCCGGCGCAGTTGCGGTGCTCCGCACCTGGCAGGCGGAGAGATTGCCAGGCGCCTTGCCATTCGGGTGGCATGCTCTCGGGCGGCGGAGCGTAAGGCGGCTGCACTGCGCTCTCCGCCCTGAAGCCGAAGCGGCCGTAGTAAGCGGGGTTGCCCAGCACGCAAACCAGCGCGACGCCCTCTGCCTCCAGCCGTTGTAACCCATCATGGATTAGAGCGCTGCCGATGCCTTTCCGCTGCGCCGCCGGCGTCACTGCCAAAGGGCCGAGCAATGCAGCGCTACAGTCGCTGCCGACTATCGAGCAGACCGAAAACAGGGCGTGGCCGACAATGGCCTCGCCCTCGCAGGCCACCAGGGATAGGACCTCCGCCGGTTGCCGCAACAAGGCGGCGACCAGGGGGAGGAGGTCCTCGTCCGGGAAGGCGGCGGGATAGAGCGCCGCAAGTGCGGCCCAGTCCGCCGCGCCGCTGCTCCGGACGGTCAGGGATGGCACGGGGGCCTACATCCCCAGCTTATCCTTCATACCATATTCCACCGCGAGGTCGGTGAGTTTACCCCAAGTGGCGTCCTCAATCTCGATACCGTCGCGGCGGCGGGCTTCTTCTTTGATGTGCTCGATCTCGCCGGGGTAGAGCACGCCGCTGCTGCCAGCAGACGGTGGGGTCGCTTTCAGGTAGCGAGCGAAGTCGGCGACATCCTTCTTGAACGTCCCCACATCGCGGAACGATGCCACGTTGAAGACCGCCATGAAGCAGCCGTCATTGTGCTTGCCCGTGGGGTCCACGCCAAAGCCAAGGCCCGTCAGCAGGCCACAGAGGATCTCGACCATCACAGCCAAGCCGGTACCCTTATAGCCGCCATCTGGGCCGCCCAAGGGCAGCAGCGCACCGCCTTTTTTCAACTGCGTCGGGTCGTTGGTCGGTAGGCCATCAGAGCCGATCACCCAGCCATCCGGCACCTGCTCGCCACGGGCGACGGCAACGTTGACCTTGCCGGCGGCGGCGGCACTGGTCGCCATGTCGAGGAATAGCGGCGGACCTAAGTCGGACGGCACCGCAATCGAAATCGGGTTGGTACCAAGCCGTGCTTCGCGGCCACCGAACGGCGCGACCGCTTTAGGCGAGCGGCCCGAATCAGCCGTGATCAGGCCAATCATGTCGTTCTCAGCCGCCATCAGCGGATAGTTGGCGAGGCGGCCGATATGGCTCTGGTGGTAGACCGTAGCGGCGGCAATGTTGGACGTGCGCGCCTTCTCGATCAAGGTGCGCATCGTGCGCTCGGTCACAGAAAAACCGAAACCCCAATTGCCGTCTACGACCATGTGGTTATCGGATTCTTTTACCACCTCGTAAGGCGCATTCGGCACGATATGGCCGCGCTTCACCCGGTCGATATAGGTGGGGATGGCAATGATGCCGTGGCTGTCATGACCGGCCAGATTGGCGCCAACGCAGCCTTTGGCGACAACGGCGGCCTCGTGGTCGTTGCAGCCAGCGCCTTTCAGCAAGGCTTCGGCTATGGCTTGCGCGCGGTCATGGGCAATGGTGGGCATGAGGGGCGTATCCTTCCCGGATCGGAATTATGTTGGTATTCGGATGCGTCTGATCGTGGGGTGCTGTGGCGAATGCGTCAAGCATTTGCGTGCGACTTTTCCCTGTAAATCCGGCGTTCGCGGGAAGTTGTTAGCAGCCTAGGCACCGCAAAAATTACTCACAAAAAAACGCCCACTCCAGAGAGCAGGCGTTTTAATCATTCATGGGTACTGCGACCCTTGCGTCCCGCCATGTTAGTTCAGGCGGCGTGGCAATTCCTCAATCGCGGCATCCACCGCAGCCTGGCCTTGCGCACCAGCCATTTGTGCCGTCAGCACGCGGCGAGTGGCCTCAATGGCAACATCGATTGCCTTCGCGCGGACTTCGCGAATGGCTTCCGATTCAGCCTGACCAATTTTCTCCAACGCCTGTTCACGGCGACGGGCAATGGTTGCTTGCAAGGCTGCCTGCGAATCCCGCTCTATGCGAACCGCCTGCGCCTTGGCTTCCTCGATCATTGAGGCAGCAGTAGCAGCAGCTTCCTGCTGTTTCTTGGCGATATCGGCATACATAGCTTCCGCTTCTTCGCGCAGGCGACGAGCCTCGTCTAGCTGGTGGCGAATGCCATCAGACCGCTTGTCCAGCATGTCCAGAATGGCGCCCCGGCCCTTCCACCATACCAGGGCAAGGAAAATGACGAGCGAAATCGCGACGACAATACTTGGGGTCATCAGCCTGCCTCCATGCTTTCGTCGACAGCGGCTTCAATCTGAGCACGATCGACTGAGCCAGACGTCAAACGGCCGCTGGCAGCGGCAGCAACATCAACCGCAACTGAACGCAAATCGGCCAGTGCTATGGCTTTTTCCGCCGAAATCCGCTCTTCAGCCTTGCCGGCCTGAGCCGCCAATTCCTTGGAGACTTCTTCAAGCGCTGCGGCTTGTTGTGCCGCCATACGGGCTTGGGCAGCGCCCAATTCCGCCTGTGCATCGGCACGCGCTTTGGCGAGATCGGCCTCATACGCAGTGCGCATGGCTTCGAGCTCGTCACGGCGTTTTTGCGCCAAATCCAAATCGCCCTGAATACGCGCATCGCGATCCGCTAGCACGCCAGCGACATTCGGGATGATCATCGTCTTTAGCAGGCGATAAAACACGAAGAACACGATAATCAGCCAGAAGATCTGACTTGCAAACCATGTTGGTTCAAATTGAGGCATTGTGCGGCTCCAAGGGAGCTAGGCGTTCCGCCAACCGAGACGAACAAGGACGCCTGGCGTCGGTTTGTACCGAAAGCACCAGGCGGCTTATCGCTCGAACATGAACGATCCGCCTGGGCTGTGCTGGCTCGGACAAATCCGAACCCAACCCTAGCGGATACGTGTCGCCTAGGCGAACAGTGCGATCAGCGCGACGATCAGGGCGAACAGCGCGATCGCCTCGGTCACGGCAAAGCCGATCCAGATGTTTGCACCGATTTCCTCTTTTGAGGCCGGGTTGCGAGCAATGGCCGTAATGTATGACGACCAAACATTACCCACACCGATACCGGCACCAATCATGCCAATTGCAGCAAGGCCAGCGCCAATCAGTTTCGCGGCATCCGCTTCCATGTCGAAAACTCCTTTAAGCGTACTCAGTTCGAGCGGTTTCTAGAGGGGGTAACAGAACACCAACCAGGCGGTTGCCGGTTAATGCAGGTGAATAGCGTCGTGCAGATAGATGCAGGTCAGGATGGTGAACACATAGGCTTGCAATGCAGCGACCAGGAACTCCAACGCGGTGATACCGACCAACAGGGTCAACGGCAAGATGCCGGCTGCGCCCATCAGGACGGCAAATCCGCCCAGCACCTTTAGCAGGGTGTGACCAACCATCATGTTGGCAAACAGACGCACGGACAGGCTGACCGGGCGGGAGAGGTAGGAGACCAATTCAATCGGCACCAGAATGACCGCCGTCCATGCCGGGGCGCCCTCTGGGAAGAACAGCCGCAGGAAATGCGTGCCGTGCCGGGCAATGCCGAGAATAGTCACGCCGATGAAAATCACCGCCGCCATGAAGAATGTCACCACCAGATGGCTGGTGAAGGTGAAGGAGTACGGCAGCATGCCCAGCACGTTGCCGAACAACAGGAACAGGAACAGGGCGAACACGATGGGGAAGTATTTCTTGCCCTCGTCGCCAACGTTATCCCGGATCATGTTGGCGACAATGCCATAGAGCATTTCCGCAACGTTTTGCATGCGACCCGGCACCAATTCGGCCTGGCGCATGCCAAAGTGCATGATGCCAAAGCCAACTACGGCAGCGATCACCATCCACAGCGCAGAGTTGGTGAACGATACATCAAAGCCCGCGATCTGGATGTCCAATATGGACCAGATCTCAAACTGATGCAGCGGATCAATCACCTTGTCGCTGTGATGTGCAACGTCAGCGGCATGTTGTGCCACTGCGTTCTGAGCTGTTTCTGCGTGTCCGGTCGATGCCACGGTCGTTTACCCGCTCGTCTCAGTTACAGGTCGTATCAATCTCTAATCGTTCTGCGCGGCTTTACGTTTTGCTTCCAAGCGCTTGCGTTCTAATTCGCGCGCCGTCCGCATCACATTCACCAATGCTGCGCCAAACCCCAACATGCAGAACAAAATCAGCATCCACGGCTTGGTGCCCAACCAATTGTCCAACGCAAAACCAACACCAATACCGACAGCCACTGCCGCCATGATCTCGATCGTTATGCGCAAGCCAACGGCTGCACCCGACATCGAAGCGGCGCTTCCGCGTGACCGAAATTCTGAGTCCCGCTTATCCCGCGCTTGAGCGAGGCGTTTGTCAAAATCGGTTGCGGACTTCGGGTCGGTCATCGCGATTGTCTAGCCTGTTTCGCTGGCTCAGCGCCAGAGGCAGATCGTCCGCTATGTCCTACCCCGAAAACGTCTACCCGGTGCAAGGCGGGCGGAACATAGGCGGGGCGAGGGACGGGGGTCAATGCACCCAACGCCGCGTTGCGCCCACTTGCCACAGTTTTTGGCCAATAGGGGCGGTATGGACGCAACAACGGGCAGCTGATGCCTCCTCCACCGTGCAAAATTCGTTTGAACAGAACGCTGGCTAGCGCAAATCGACAGGCGCTTTATCCGCGATTTCTGGCCAGTTGCTGCTCGCCTTTTCGAGATTCCCCGGAACATCCTGCAACCAGCGAGACTGAACGTCGCTGTTCAGGTTCAGGTAAAGCGTGCCATCGACCACGCGGAAGGCCGTGGGCTCCACATCAAACTTTTTGCCGAAAGCGACGCCCATAGCGCAATAGCCGCCGAAGGCAGGGGCGTATTTCTCTGGGCTTGCTTGGAAGGCATCGCGATTGGCTGCACTAGCAAAGTGATAGGTTGCGCCATTGTGTTCAGCAACAAATGCGTCCGAGCCCTGAACCGCTGCATTCTGTGTTTGATAGGCTACCGGGTCATAGCCTTTGATCGCGACGTTACCGGCCCCAAGGTTTTGCGCCACATCGCCGGCCAGCGCAGTGCCGCTCCACGCGACCAGAATCAGGCTGAAAATCAGGCGGGAAAATGATGTCATGAAAGATGTCCTCGCTTCGGGAAGGGAATACAGCACCAAATCATAACTAGGGTCGGACGCTCTGCACTCTCACAGATGCGCGAGAACCGTTCAACTCGGCGTGACGTCCTGGCGTTACTCCGCAGCCCGCAGCGGCGCAGATGGCTCGCGGAACGAATCAGCTTGGCGCAGATCGACGGATACAAGGCGGGAAACGCCGCGTTCCTCCATGGTAACGCCATAGAGCCTATCCATACGCGCCATCGTCAACCGGTGATGGGTAATGCACAGGAAACGCGTGCCAGCCTCATCCGCAATTTCCTCAATCAGGCGGCAGAGGCGGTCGACATTGGCGTCGTCCAACGGGGCGTCAACCTCATCCAGCACACAAATGGGCGCTGGGTTGGTCAAGAAGGCAGCAAATAGCAGGGCCACCGCCGTCAGCGCTCGCTCTCCGCCGGAAAGTGCAGTCAACGCTTGCGGTTTCTTGCCAGGTGGGCAGGCGAACACCTCTAGTCCCGCTTCCAACGGATCGTCATGCCCCACCAGCCGCAGCTGTGCCTCGCCGCCGCCGAACAGTCGGGTGAATAGCCGCCCGAAATGATGGTTGACGCTGTCGAAGGCGGCCAACAGCTTTTCGCGCGCGTTGCGGTTCAAATCGCCGATGCCGCGCCGCAGCTTGGCGATAGCTGCCGTCAGGTCGTCCCGTTCGGCAATCAATGTGGCGAGGCGTTGCTCCAACTCGGTAATTTCGTCGTCGGCCAATAGATTGACGGTGCCCAAGCCATCCCGTTCCCGCTGCAAACGAGCAAGACGGTGTTCCAACTCGTCCGTAGCTGCCCCCTCAGGCGCAGCGGGCAGCTGCCATGGCGAGAGGGACAGGCGCTCGCCAATCCGCTCAGCCAGATTTTGCGAGGCCTGCTGCGCTTGCTCTAAGCCCGCATCGGCGCGGATGCGAGCTTCTCGGGCAGTCACAGCCGCCGATTCGGCGCTCCTGAGCTCCCGCCCTCGGTCCGCGGAAGCGGTTTCAGCGGCGACCAGCTGGTCAGCAGCGATACGTCGCCCGGCCTCCGCATCCACCAGAACATCAGCCAGTCGGTCCAGGTCAGCACGCAGCGCGGCGGGACGTTCCGCTAAGGCAGCAGCTTGCCCCTGTTCGGCGACCAGCCGATTCCGCAACGCAGTGCCGTGCTGGTCACTTGCACGACGTTGCCAGGAACACTGCTCGCGCTGGATCGCCTCCAGCCGTTTGCTGCGCGCCGCGACGGTCTGGGCCAGTTGGTCGTATGCGCCGCGCGCCTCCAGCCATTCTTCACGGGCTTGAGCGACACTGGCACGAGCCGAAACGACTGCAGCCTCTACCGCCGCCGGGTGCGCCAGGCCATCCAGTGTCTGCACGGCCAGTGTCAGCCGTTGCTGCCAATCCTCCGTTTCACTCCTCAGCCGCTGCACCGTATCGGCCAACGCCTGCACCCGCGAGGCAGCAACCGCCCGGGCCTGAGACAGTTGGCCGGCCTGCTGCTCAGCCTTGGCGAGAATGCCTTCTGCCGCCCGCAACCGGTCGCGGGCCTGATTGCGGGCTTGGATCGCCTGTTCGCGCCCGGCATTGGCAGTTTTCACAGCTGCTAGCGCAGCATCCAGCGCCTTATCCGCAATGACCAGCTCCTTTTTCAGTGCTGCCAGCCGGTTGCGTTGCTCCAGCCGTTGTGCGGCTGCGGTCGGCGCGCCCGGCAGTGCAGTATAGCCATCCCAGCGCCACAACCCGCCATAGCGGGTGACAAGCCGCTGCCCTGGCTTCAACGACGAAGCCAAAGATGCCGCGGTCAATGGATCTGGCGCGACACCAATTTGGCTGAGCCTGGGCATCAAGGCCCTCGGCGCCTGCACATGATCGCTCAGGCAATCGCAATCGTCCGGCAGGCGCTGTTCAGGCTGGTCCAAGCCGCCACGCCAATGCAACGGCTTGGCAGTGTCGAGGTCGGCGGCGATGTCATCGCCCAAAGCAGCCGCCAGTGCCTGTTCATAGCCAGGCGCGACCGTCAACAGGTCCAGCAGCGGTGCCTTCACGCCTGACAACACCTTGCGCAGCGTGTCTGCCTCGGTTTTGCATTGCAGGCGTTGACGCTCCGCCACCTGCCGGCGGTCGTTTGCCAGACGGGAGACTGTTTCGCTCTCGGTTTCTACCTCACGCGCTTTGGCGAGGCTATCCTGCATGAGGTTGCGGGCGCGCCGCGCCTCGGTAGCAGCCTGATTCGCGGCTTCGATAGCAGCCTCTGCCGGCACCGTGGCGGCAACGCCCTCATAGTCGCGCTCTGCCTTTTCCAACTGCTGGGCACCCGCTGCAAGGCGAGTTTCCGCCTCTTTTCGCTGACGGTCTGCCGCATTGCGGTCTGCCGTTGCTGCGGCGAGCGCCTTTCCAGCATTTTCGGCATGCGATTCGGCATGCGCCAGCGCATCTCGACAACCGTCCGCAACAGATTTGAGAGCCCGCGCTTCGGCATCGCCTGCCGCGCTTTCAGCTTGAAGCCGCACAGCCTCCGCCGCCAATGCTGCCAGCGCCTCCGCCGCCTCTGCCGCTAGAGCAGTCTCTCGCGCCAAATCGCTTTCAAGGGATGCGATGCGACTGGCGACTTGGGCCTGTTCATTCGCGACCCGTTTGGCCTCCTGGGATTTGCTGTCTTGCTCAATTGACAGACGCTGCCAGATTGCGGCGGCTTCGGCTTCGGCTTTGCGCAAATTTGGCAGAACACCAGCAGAATCGGCCTGCAGTTTGACGGCGTGGGCAGCAGCCCTGGCCGCGTCTTCCTCTGCCCCCTGCGCAGCCCGAGCCGCCTGTCTAGCCTCGGATTCCTGGTGGGACGCGGACTGCCAGCGCAGCCCAAATAGAGCTAGCTCCGTCTCACGCACTTGCTCTTGTAACTTACGGTAGCGGCGGGCTTGGCGGGCCTGTTTCTCCAGGCCTTGGCGCTGGGTACCCAGAGTGGTGAGCACGTCCTCCAACCGTTCCAGATTGGTGTCGGCCGCACGCAAGCGCGTTTCCGCCTCTTGCCGCCGGGAATAGAGGCCAGCCACGCCAGCAGCCTCCTCCAGCACACCGCGCCGTTCGGTCGGCTTGGCAGCAACGAAAGCGCCGATCTGCCCCTGCGCAACGATGGCGGTAGAGCGGGCACCGGTAGCAGCATCCGCTAGTAATTGCTTAACATCCCGCGCCCGTGCGCCCCGCCCATTGATGCGGTAACCGCTGGCGCCACCACGCGGCAGACGGCGGACAACCTCAATCACCGATTGATCGCGGTAGGGTGGTGGCGCCAGTCCGTCCTGGTTGTCTAGCGCCAGCGCCACTTCGGCATAATTCCGCGCGGGGCGGGCCGCTGTGCCGGCGAAGATAACGTCATCCAGCTCGCTAGCACGCATCTGCCGTGCCGCGCTCTCGCCCATCACCCAGCGCAGCGCTTCGACGAGGTTCGACTTACCGCAACCGTTCGGGCCGACAATACCAGTCAGCCCGGGCTCGATTCGCAGTTCCGTCGATTCGACGAAGGACTTGAAGCCGGCAAGGCGCAGGCGGGTGAGATGCACGAACGCTCCTTGCGGCGGGCAGCCTAACTGCGGTTACAGATCACCCTTGGTGACCAACTCCACCATCTGCTCGACCGAGAGGCCGCCACCGTAGAGTTTGCCGCCAATAATAAAGCTAGGTGTGGAGGCAACTTTGTATTTTTGCTCTCCCTCCAGGCGCTGCGCGATCACCTTGTCCAGCACGGTTTGATCCTGCAAGCAGGCATTCGCAGCGGCCTCGGACATGCCAACGCCACGGCCAATTTGGGTCAAAGCACCCATCGGGTCCTGCGAGCGTGCCCAGGTCGCCTGGGTTTGAAACAATAGCGACAGCATGGCTGGGCGCTGCAACGGCAAAGCGCAACGCACCAGGGCCGAGGCGCGCAAGGCCAGCTGATCCAAGGGGAAGTCGCGATAGACCAAGCGTGCCTTGCCGGTGTCCAGCAATTGCTTCTTCACCTCAGGCAGAATTTCCGTGTGGAACGCCGCGCAGTGTGGGCAGGTCAGCGACGCGTATTCGACAATCGTGACCGGTGCATTCGGGTCGCCGATTATGTGCTCGTCGGCAGCAACCTCTACGACTAACGCATCCGGATCACTGGCCATCGCCTGCGAAATGCCCGCATCTGTGCTGGTTAGGTTCAGATACAGCCCTGCGGCAACTACCGCGGCAACGGCTGTGCCCAGAACGATCACCCAAAGTTTTGACATGGGGATCAGCCTCCTTATTGCTTATAGGCGTTGATAGCGCGGATTCGCTTAGGCGGAAATGCCCAAGGCCAAACAGCGTATACCCTTAAACCTAAGCATCCCGAGCCCGATGATCCAGCCTGCATCCTGACGCGTGCTAGCGCAAATCGATAAAGAGACCGTGATAGTATTGAGATCCAGCGTCTGCACCGAGCGGCCGGCGCTGCTGCTAGTTGAAGGTCTTGCGAATAATCTTGCGCAGATCCCGCCGCAGATGCTTTTCCAACGACGGGTTCAGCACGCCGTCCGGCTCAACCGCAACGGCCCGCAGCGCAGTGCGCATTGCCATTATGTGGCCAAGGCATACATCACCGTCACGCGTCCCAATTTGGAGCGAGGCGCTGATCACGGCATGGATTGAGGCCGCAAAGTCTGCCAGCAGGTCCAGTCCGAATGTGCCCGCCTGCCCTTTCATATCGTGGCTACGCTGCAGCACAGCCGCGCGTCGGCTTTCGACCAATTCGGAAGCACCTGAATACTGCTGCAGAGCCAGCACTGCCGCCTCCATCTCATTCAACGCCTCAGGCGCCCACTCGCGGATATAGAGCCACCGCAATTGCTCCACAGTCTCTTTCGCCCGCTGCAAGGCTGCGGGATCAATACTGCCCACAGTGATCATGTTTTGTTGAACCGACATTAGAATCGCCTCCACCAGCACGACCCCTTCGCCCGGTTTCAGGTCGTGATCGTATAGGCCTCGGACGCTTAACATCGGTTCAAACGAAATAGCCAGAATTTGCGGTAATTTTGCGCGAAGATAATTTCGCTAAAAATCGCAGAGCGTCAGCGTGCGGCCCTCGATCATGTCCTGATAGGCAGCTCGCGTGCGCTGCAGCCGTTCAGACGCGCGGTGCAGGTCGTAAGCAGCCTGATCGGTGTAG
>CALKDI010000038.1 GCA_938084065.1 uncultured Alphaproteobacteria bacterium | reverse complement strand
AACGTTCAGTGATTCCGGCTGGATTCTCTCGATCGTGCTGTTCCACCAACCCCACTTCCGCGACCAGAAACACGGCACCTATGTGTTCTGGGGCAATGGTCTCCGCGGTGACCGATCAGGGGATTTCGTGACGAAACCGATGTGGGAGGCCACAGGCGACGAGATTCTAGGCGAGCTGCACGGGCACCTACATTTGACAAAGAAACAGCGGGCTTGGTTCGACGGTGCCCGTGTCCGGTCATGCCGGATGCCCTTCATTACCAGCCAGTTCATGCCGCGCCAGCCCGGGGATCGCCCCGATGTTCGTCCCCCTGGCTCAAAGAACTTCGCGATCATTGGCCAATACTGCGAACTGCCTGAAGATTGCGTCTTCACAGTGGAGTACTCCGTTCGCTCTGCACGTACTGCTGTAGCGTGCTTGAACACCGGGGTTGAGCCGCCCTCGCCCGTAGCGCGAACCGACCTGGACCCCAAAGTGCTGTTAAATGCAGCATGCGTGCTGATGGGCGTGTGAACAGAGTAAGGCCAAAATTAATGAAAGCCCAAATGACAGCTTGGGCCGAAAGTAGCGGCAATGCTGTCCAATTTGGTTTTCTAAACGGCCATTCGATCCAAGCGTCCCCAAAGTCAGCTCAGGGCCGAAAGTGACGTTGGCTGCGTCGTCGGTTTGGGCCAATTTCGACCGATACTGCCCCTTCTCGATACGTGCCAGCCAACCCTAAGCCGCCACAACTGCCTCGCCCTTGGTCTGGGTCCACATTAGGCGGTGCATTGACTCGTCTACCGGGTGGCGCATGTGCAGCATCATGCGGTTGTCCCAGACCACCACCTGTCCAACCTGCCAGCGGTGCTGGTAGCAGAACTCCGGCAGGGTCGCGTGCGCCCAGATTTCGTTCAGCAGCGCTTCGCTTTCGGCGAGTTCCATACCCGGAATGTAGGCATTGGTACGGCGGCCGAGGAACAACGCCTCCTCGCCCGTGGTCAGAATCTTGCGGATGACAGGGTGGGCGTGGCCTTCTGCTTCGATGGGGGAGGCCGGCGCCGTCATGCCAGGGCGCAGCTGGCCGCTGCTGCCATATGTGCTGTCATGCTTGATGGTCACGTTTCTGACCCGCTCGCGCAGATCAGCGGGCAGCGCTGCTGCGGCCATCACCTGACTGCAAAAGCCGGTGTCACCGCCCTCCGGCGGGATGACGCGCGCGTGCAGCAGACTGAAGGTTGGCGGCTTGGGGATGTAGGACATGTCGGTGTGCCACTCCCACTCGCCATAGAACTTGCCGCCCTTCTGGTTCACCTCCAGCGTTTTTGGGTCGAGGTTGCCGATATAAGCCATGTATGGATCAACGCCCTCTGCCTGCAGCCGAGCCACCTGCTCCTCGACCGTCAGGTGCTCTTCGCCGGGCGCTGCGCGTTTGCCTATGCCGTTGATCCGGCCGGGTGCGAACTCATTTTCGCCGAAAATGGCGGTCAGCGCGTGCAGTTCGTCTGCCTCCAGCATGTGTGCAAACTCAAAGCACAGCAGGCCGTGACGCTCTTTATAGAGGCCCCAGAGCGCGTCGCGCAGGTCTGGTGTGATGTTGCGCGGGTCTAGCCCGCTGACGCTGGCGCCGAATTGGGCGCCGTCCAGGGGTGTGACGGTCAGGTCGGGAAGGGTTGTGGTGGTCATGGCGAAGTCCTCCAAAGGCTGTTGCGCTGATGCTAGCCGACTGGCCAGCAGCTTTCAAATGCTTGACGGAATTCGCCAGCAGCCCCACTAATTGGATCTGATCGATCAACCCACCCCCGGCGTGGAGGAATGACTATGTCCGAACAACTCACCAACGAACCGAAAGTGACCGAGGCGCTTGCCGAGTTTGCGTCGACCCTGACCTTTGACCAGATCCCGGTGGAGGCGCGCACGGTCGCCCGCCATTGCCTGATGGACATGGTCGGCGTGACGCTGGCCGGCAAGTCCGAGCCATTGGCGCAAATGCTGTTGGCGCAGGTCGAGGATGAAGGCGGTTCGCCGCATGCCTCACTGATCGGCGAGACGGAGAAGACCTCGGCCAGCCAGGCTGCGCTTTACAACGGTGCGACAGCGCATGCGCTGGATTATGACGACGTGCTGGGCATTTTCACCGGCCATCCGACCGTCGCTGTGATGCCCGCGGTGCTGGCACTGGCAGAGCGGCACGGCAAGGACGGCAAGGCTGTGATCACGGCCTTCGTCGCCGGCGTTGAGGTTCTGGCCCGCATTGGCGGCATGATGAGCAAGGGCCATTATGCCCGCGGTTGGCATTCCACCGGCACAATTGGCTCCATCGGTGCTGCTGCTGGTTGCGCTAACCTTTTGGGCCTGGATGCGGAGGCGACCAACCGCGCCATGGGCATAGCCGCGACGCAAGCTGCCGGCCTGAAGAGCAATTTCGGCACGATGTCGAAGCCGCTGCATGCGGGTAAGGCTGCCTATAACGGCCTGCTTGCTGCTTCTCTGGCCGCTCGCGGGTTTACGGCGCGCGAGAACACGCTGGATATCGCTCAGGGCTTTGGCGACAGCATGGCCGAGGGCGAAGTGAATATCGACCGCGCGCTGGAGCGTATCGGCGAGTTGTTCCACACCCAGGACACGCTCTTCAAATACCACCCGGCCTGCTATGGCGTGCACGCGCCGACGGAGGCCGCGTTGGCATTGCGCCTGCAAGATGGGTTCGATCCGGCGTTGGTTGAGAAGATCGAGATCAGTGTGCCGCAGAACGCCATCGGCATGTGCGACATCGCCGAGCCGAAGACCGGCCTGGAAGCGAAATTCTCCCTGGCCCACAACGTGGCTTTGGGTCTGCTGGACAAGGCCGATGGTTCACTGGCGCTGTACCAGGACGAGACGTTCGAGGTGGATGGCGTGGCCGATCTGCGCAAGAAGGCAGTCGTGCACGGCAAGCCGGAGTTCGCCTCGTTCTACTCCGAACTGGTTGTGACCCAGAAAGACGGCAAAGTGATCAAGCAGGAGTTCGACATCGGCAAGCCGATGCGTGACCTGTCTGAGCAGGAAGCCAAGCTGGAGAAAAAGTTCCGGGCTCTGGCAACTCCGTTGATCGGTGCCACCCAGACCGAGAGCATGGTCGCAGCGATTTCCGGCTTGGAAAATCAGGCCGGTGTCAGCGCGTTGTTGGCCGAAAGCCGGGTTGCCTAGGCAATCAAGAGCCCTTTGGCAGGAGATCCCGGATAGGCCTTTGGCCTTCCGGGAGGGTGAGTAATGTATGATCGACGGTAAGCGCATCCTGCTGATTATTGCGGGCGGCATTGCGGCCTACCGCAGTCTCGACGTAATCCGCCGCCTGCGGGAGCGGGGCGCGGACGTGCGTTGCGTGCTGACCAAAGGTGGGGCGCAGTTCGTGACGCCACTGTCGGTAGCCGCTCTCAGCGAAAACAAAGTCTATCAGGACCTGTTCAGCCTGACGGATGAAGCCGAAATGGGCCACATCCGCCTGAGCCGGGAGGCCGATCTGGTCGTGGTCTGCCCTGCCAGCGCTGACCTTTTGGGCAAGATGGCGAACGGGTTGGCGGACGATCTGGCCTCCACCGCTCTGCTGGCGACCGACAAGCCGGTGATGGTCTGCCCGACCATGAACGTGATGATGTGGCAGCATCCTGCCACCCAGGCCAACATGCTGACGCTGGAGGCCCGCGGCGTGCTGCGCGTCGGCCCTGGTGCTGGTAACCTGGCCTGCGGTGAGGTTGGCACGGGGCGGTTGGCCGAGGTCATGGACATTGTCGCGGCGGTCGAAGGGTATTT
The DNA here is from genome assembly GCA_938084065.1 of uncultured Alphaproteobacteria bacterium. GTDB lineage: Bacteria > Pseudomonadota > Alphaproteobacteria > Bin95 > Bin95 > JACKII01. The sequence continues at coordinate 2,511 of CALKDI010000038.1, read as the reverse complement.
TGCCGAGGAGGCTTCACCCAAGCCGCTGGCAGGTCGGCACGCTATCGTCACCAGCGGCCCCACGTGGGAGGCCATCGACCCCGTGCGCTACATCGCCAACCGCTCCAGCGGCAAGCAGGGGCACGCGATCGCGGCGGCGCTGGCGAAGTTGGGCGCGCGGACGACTTTGGTCTCCGGCACGACCAATATGCCGGACCCTGCTGGCGTTGACGTGGTGCGGATTGAGAGTGCCCGGCAGATGTATGACGCTTGTCACGCAGCACTGCCCGCGGATATTGCGGTGTGTGCGGCGGCGGTGGCCGACTGGCGCGTTGATCTGGACACGGACAAGAAGATTAAGAAGAGCGCGGACGGCCCGCCGCCGCTGCCTCTGGTGGAAAATCCGGATATTCTGGCGAGCCTCGGCCAATTGGCAGCGAATGCGCGGCCACGGCTAATCGTGGGTTTTGCGGCGGAAACCGGCAATGTTGTGGAATACGCTCGCGCCAAGCTGGGGCGGAAGGGCTGCAATTGGATCGTCGCCAATGACGTCTCGCCGGGTACCGGCACGTTTGGTGGCGACGACAACACGGTGCATCTGGTCTCCGCCGATGCCGTGGAGGAATGGCCGCGCATGCGCAAGGATGAGGTCGCCGGACGGCTGGCAGACCGCATCGCTGCGGCTCTGGCTGGAGCGGCAGAGTGAGCGCCGCCGGTGTACCGGTGCCGGTGCAAATCCTGGACCACGCCCAAGGCCTGCCGCTGCCGAAATACGAGACAGCGCTGGCAGCAGGCTGCGACCTGCTGGCGGCTTTGCCTGAGGGCGAGACGGTTACGTTAGCGCCGGGCGAACGAACCCTGGTGCCCTGCGGCATAGCACTAGCCCTGCCCGCCGGCTATGAGGCACAGGTGCGGCCACGCTCTGGCCTGGCGCTGCGCCACGGCGTGACCGTGTTGAATGCGCCGGGCACTATTGACGCTGACTATCGGGGAGAGGTGGGCGCGATCCTGATCAACCACGGCCAATCAGACTTCATCATCGAACGCGGCCTTCGCATCGCGCAATTGGTGCTGGCGCAGGTGTCACAAGCCGAGTGGCAGGAAACCGCCAACCTGGATGAGACCGAACGCGGTGCGGGCGGTTTTGGTTCGACCGGCACTTAGCGAAGATCCCGAGCGTCCCCCAAGCTTCTAGCCGTTACGAGCTGGAGCAGAGTTGAAAAGGCAAGAGCAATGCTGGGCTGGTTGACGGTTATTTTCTGCTGCCAGTTGGCGGGGGAGTTGGCGGCGAAAGGCCTTGGCTTGCCAGTGCCGGGGCCTGTCGTCGGCATGGCATTGCTGTTCTGCGGCCTGCTGCTGCGCAAAGGCATTCCTGCTGACCTGGGCAAGGTCGGCGACGCGTTGATCGGCAATCTCTCATTGTGTTTTGTGCCTGCTGGCGTCGGCGTGATGCTGCATGTGGAACTGATCGGTGCTGACTGGCTGCCGATCTCCGTCGCCCTACTTGCCAGCACGCTGCTAGCCATCGCAGTGACTGCGTTGCTAATGCAGTGGCTGGGGCCTCGCGGCGGCCCGGCTAAGGGTGATGCAGTAAAGGGCGGAGACGGGCAATGACCGACCTCCGCGGTATTTGGGTCTATCTGAGCGCTAGCCCGCTGCTGCACCTCACCTTAACGCTGGTAGCGTTTCAGGCGGGCGCATGGCTGTATAAACGTGGGGGCATGAACCCACTGCTCAACCCGGTGATGATTGCTGTGGTGCTAATTGTGGCCGTGTTGGCGCTGACACAGACGCCCTACCCCTCCTATTTCGAGGGCGCACAATTCGTGCATTTTCTGCTGGGGCCAGCGACGGTGGCCCTGGCAATCCCACTCTATCGTCAGTTCGACAAGGTGCGGCGCTCGGCGCTGGCGATCTCAGTTAGCCTGCTGTGTGGCTCGGCAACGGCTGCGGTCTCTGCTGTGGCTATCGGCTGGTTCTTGCAGGGGTCTGAAGATGCGTTGATCGCGATGGCGCCAAAGTCGGTCACCGCCCCCGTCGCCATGGGCATAACCGAACAATTGGGCGGCTTGCCGTCTCTCACCGCCGTGTTGGTGATCGTCACCGGCATCACCGGCGCGATGCTGGGGCCGCACGTGCTCAACCTGGTCGGCGTCAAAGATTGGGCCGCGCGAGGCCTTGCTATTGGCACTGCCAGCCACGGCATCGGCACGGCGCGTGCCATGCAGGTGAATGAGACTGCCGGCGCGTTTGCAGGCCTCGCCATGGGGCTGAACGCGCTCGCAACCGCGCTGCTGTTGCCACTGATCTGGCGGCTGGTATTTGGTGGGTAGGCCACGCTCTGGGCCAGACCTAATGCAGAGCGGCGCCAAATCCTGTGGATCGGGCGCCGCTCTAGCTTTGTCGATATAGGGTAGGCGGTGCGAGCAACCCACATTGCTGATTGGGGCATAACGCGGTTGAAATGATCCTCCTGAGGAGGATCATGAAATGAAACGTTTCGTCCAAAACGACATCCGTTTGTTAGGCGAA
>CALKDI010000037.1 GCA_938084065.1 uncultured Alphaproteobacteria bacterium | reverse complement strand
AACGAGGACCGCGCGCCTAGCCCGGAACAGGTGGACCAGCACGAGGCCGAGCTGAAAAAGCACGACAAGGACTATGCCTTCCATCGCTATGACGATGCCGGCCACGGCTTCTTCTACTACCACCGGCCCATGTACCGGGTGGAGCAGGCGACGGATGGTTGGGAGAAGATCTTCGCCTTCTTCGGCAAGCATTTGGCGGGGTAGGGTCGATGTGCACATCCATCGTTGAGATTGTCGAGGCGGACGGCTCCAGCAAGAACGGCGGGCGCTGGTTCGCATTGTCCCATGCGGTCGTCGCCTATGACCATCCGCAGCACGCCTTGCTGGAAGACGCGATCATGATTGATTTCGTCAACCATGCCCAAGGCCCCTCCGCCCGAACCGCCGTCGAGTTGACGCTGGAATCGGCCAAGGCTCTGCAAGGTGCGCTGGCGAAAGCCATTGCAGCGGCGGAACTGGAAGAGGGGGAGCGCTCGGGGCGGCTGGAACTCGTCGCGTAACCACACTTGACGACAGGCGGGCGCGGCTCTAGCGTCCGCAGCATTACCGTAGGGGTGCCTCGCCAGAGAGGCTGAGATATCGATAGGCGTTCGGATTGGCTTTTGTCAGCCCGCATCGCCGGTGCGATGACCCTTTGAACCTGAACCGGATCATGCCGGCGTAGGGAATGGGATTTGCTTGCGCCAGCACTCACATTCAACGCCTGTATCCGTTTCGCTTGTCGGAGCTGGGCGAATGGAATACGACGCAATCGTTGCTGACCTGTTGACCTTCATCGCTGCGGATGCGCCCGGCGCTGCGGATGCGTTTGGTGACGACGCGTTTGAGCAGATGGCATTGCAACTCTTCGCCTATCAGTTCGCGCACAATCAGCCATTCGCCAAGTTCGCCCGCGCGCGGGGAAAGACACCGCGCACGGTGAAGACCTGGGCCGATATTCCCGCCGTGCCGATCAACGCCTTCAAGACTCTGGACCTGACCTGCTGCCCGCCGGCGGAAGCCGCCGCCGTGTTCATGACCAGTGGCACGACGTTGGGTGGCGTTAGAGGCAAAAGCTATCACCCGACCCTCAGCGTCTATGACGCCTCCATGCGCCGCAATTTTGGTGAACGGTTCATGGGCGGGTTAGAGCGGATGGATATGGGCATTCTGTTCCCGACCACGGCGATGATGCCGAACTCGTCGCTGGCGCACTATCTGAACCTGGCGGTGCAGGACTTCGGCACGCCGGGCAGCACCCATCTGATCGGCGAGGCCGGTATCGATTTCGACCGCCTGACCACAGACCTCGCCCGTGCCGAGCATACGGGCCAGCCCTACGCGCTGTTGGGCGCCAGTTTCAGCCTGGTGCATGCGCTGGACGAGTTGCAAAGACGCGGCCAGATCGTGCGCCTGCCGGCGGGTAGCCGTATCCTCGATACCGGCGGCTTCAAAGGCCAGTCCCGTGAGTTGGAGTTGGATGAGTTTTACGACGCGCTGAGCCAGACGTTCGGCGTGCCGCGCAGCCATTGCATTAACATGTACGGCATGACCGAGCTCAGCACCCAGTTCTATGACAATGGCAATGCCGTCTGCCCCTCAGTCAAATCCGGGCCGCATTGGATCCGCACCCGCGTTGTCAATCCGTTGACCGGCGTGGCATTGCCTAAGGGTGAGACCGGTGTGCTGGCTCATACCGATCTGGCGCACTTCAACATCGTCACCACCATCCTGACCGAAGATGCCGGCATTGAGACCGACGATGGCTTCTTGTTGCTCGGGCGGGCCGCCGGCGCGGAGGCACAGGGCTGCTCCATGGCGGTCGATGAGTTCCTGAAAGCCGCCGGGGCGGCTTGATCGCCATGACCGAGCGCGCCGGATATCTGCCGGGTCTGGATGCCGATGCCGTGCCATGGCTGGCGCAGTCCTATGGCTCCGCGGAGGCGCCCATCTCCGTGCTGCTGCCGGTGCTGGAGGCTGCGCAGATCGCGGCTGTAGCGCAGCATGTGCGCGAGCAGTCACGGGCGCGGCTCAAAGCCATGCCGGTCGGCCAGATCGTCGATGCGATTGACCGCGCTATCGCCCGATTGCTGGATCGCCAAGACCCTTATCGGCGTCGGATGGACGACCTGCTGCCGATTATCACCGGCTATGACCGGGAGATGGTGCGGCTGGGTCTGACCGGCTACCTGAAAACTTTCCGCAAGCCGCAGTTGCAGCGCTTTCTGGCCGAGGACTTCGCCAATCCCGCAATCCTGGATGACTTCCAACCGTTGGCGAAGGGGGGCTTTGGCCGGGCGTTCGGGCCGGACGTGCTGGCGCATATCTGGGCTGGCAACGTGCCGGGTCTGCCGCTGTGGAGCCTGGTCGCCGGCCTGTTGGTGAAAGCCGGCAATGTCGGCAAAGTCCCCAGCGCAGAGCCCTTATTCGCCGGCTGGTTTGCCCAGTTGCTGGCGGAGGTTGAGCCGGCGTTGGCGGAATGCCTCGCCGTGGTTTGGTGGCGCGGCGGCGATGTCGAGCCAGAGACTGCGCTGTTGCGGGAGGCCGATCTGGTGCTGGGCTACGGCCACAACGAGTCCCTTTCCGCAATCCAAAGCCGCATTCCGATTACCAAGCGCTTTCTGGCCTATGGCCACAAGGTCAGCTTCGCCATGGTTTCAGCCGCGGCCCTGGACGCCAGCAAAGCGGCGGCTACCGCGCGATTGGCAGCTTATGACGTTGTCCGCTATGACCAGCAAGGCTGCTATGCCCCGCACGTGCTGTTTGTCGAGCGCGGCGGTGCGGTTGCGCCTGAGCGGTTTGCGCAGTACGTCGCCCATGAACTGGCGGCATTCGAGAAGAAATTCCCGCGGCGTACCCTCACAATGGCGGAGGCTGGAGGTATCGCTGCATGGCGTAACGCCGAGGAAATGATTTCCG
>CALKDI010000036.1 GCA_938084065.1 uncultured Alphaproteobacteria bacterium | reverse complement strand
GCCGTGTTCGATCCCGCTGATCTGCGCGATGTCGCGGCCATTGAGGCGATGATGGACCGCGCGGCGGCGCGCTTCGGCGGCGTTGATATCCTGGTCAATAACGCCGTAGTGCGGAACCCCGGCCCAATTGAGGACATGCGCACGGAGGATTGGGATACGGCTCTGGCCGTAAATCTCTCCTCCGCCTTTCACTGTGTGCGCCTCGCGCTGCCGCACATGAAGGTGCAGGGCTGGGGCCGTATCCTCAGCATGTCGTCGGTCTATGGCTTTCGAGGAGCTGAGAACCGCATTGACTATGTCACCACGAAAACCGCTCTGATTGGCCTGACCCGCGCCGTAGCATTAGAGACCGCCGCCCACGGCATCACCTCCAACGCCCTCAGCCCCGGCAGCGTGCCAAGCCCAGCCATCCTCGGCAAGATTGAGGCGATGGCGGCAGAGCAGGGTGAATCCGTTGAGGACGTGACCCGCGCCTATGTGGGCGAGCGCCATCCGACTGGCCGGTTCGTCTCGCCAGAAAATGTGGCTGCGATGGCGGCATTCCTGTGTAGCCCCGCCGGCAACGATATTACCGGCACGGTGCTGCCAATCGATGGCGGTTGGACCGCGAGTTAGAGAGCACCTGCCTGAACAGCAACAAGTTCAGCCCCGTCTCCCTTTTTAACTTGAGCCTGTCGAAGGGCGTCTTTAATCGTGGCTCTCTTCCCCTTCGACAGGCTCAGGGTGAAGGTTTGAGAGGCTTTTGGTGAAAGATAACAGGGTCTAGTGAGGGAATCAGCATTCCGGCGTTAGCAATTTCCCATCGGGAAACTCCGCAAACCGGCCTTGTTCGCGCGCATGCGTTGGCCCGGCTTCGGCCCAGCGCCAGCCGCCGAATTGCGTGCGATTGTAATCCTGGAAGGCCTGCTGCAATTCTTGGCGTGTGTTCATTACGAATGGCCCGTGTTGCGCAACCGGTTCGCCTATCGGGCGGCCCTCCAACAGCAGAAATTCGCCCTCAACCGCACCGTTAATGACCTCGATCTCTGCATCCGCGGTAACCGTCACGCCGTGGCCGACCGGAAGTTCGCCACCAGGAAGAGTTATCGTCTCTCCACGGAAGAAATACAGGCGCCGGTTACAGCCCGCATCCGCTGCTGGCAGTGTCCACTTCGCACCCGCCGCCATCTGTACCGTCCATATCCCGACCTCATTCTCCGCAGAAGCGGCCCAAGAGGCCGGCGGCGGAGTTGGTGTCTCCTGACCGCCCAGCCCTTTGGCATAGGTCGTGACTACAATCTCCCGACCGCTAGCATCACTCTGCACATGCCGCGGGATGTCATCCCGCCAGAATATGGCGAAGTGCGCCGCCGCCATCTTGCTGCGGGCAGGGAGGTTCAGCCAGATCTGGAATAGCTCGGTAGGGTTGGCTGCATCCTGCTGCAACAGGGGAAACATCTCGGAATGGACGACGCCCCGGCCGGCCGTCATCCATTGCAAATCGCCCTCGCCAAACCGCGCACGAGCACCTAGGGAATCCGAGTGGTCGATATAGCCGTGGCGCGCAACCGTGACCGTCTCAAATCCGCGATGCGGATGTTGCGGAAAGCCAGGCACACGCTCGCCGTGGTACATACTCCAGCCATCTTTGCCGCTGAAATCCTGGCCAATATCACGGCCTGCCAAGCTGGCACTAGGCCCCATGTCTGCCGCTCCGGCGGGGTATTGGTCATCGTGATGCACGCAGAACAGGAACGGGTCCAGCGTTGGCCAGGGGCCACTCGGCAGGGCGAAGGCATCGATAACCGGGGTAGCCATATCTTAAAGTCCTAACATTCGCTTTGCGACAACATCGTGTTGAATTTCGTTGGAGCCACCCATGATGGAGTTGGCGCGGTGGTTGAAATAGCGGTCGCTGGCGTTCATGGCGCTGTCGGGGCCCAGATTGTCACTGCCGGAGCTTCCGCTCCAATGCACATGGTAGCCCATGGCGCCCATCGCAAGCTCGGTCACATCCTTGTTCATTTCCGCGCCCAGCAGCTTGATATAGGAGGAGTTCGCGCCGGGGCGACCGCCCTTTGCCGCCTGATCCAGAATTTTCATCTCAGTCCAGGCCACCGTCTCCGCTCGCACTTCCAGTTCGGCATAATGTCGACGGAAATCGGGATCATCCCACACGCCGGACCAGTCCGCCGCCCGCTTCGCCCGATCCATGCCCGCACGGATACGGCCTGAGAGGAAATTACCGCCGCGTTCGAACTCCAACAGGTATTTCGCGATTTCCCAGCCTTGGCCCTCCTTGCCGACCCGCATGCTGACGGGCGTGCGGACGTTGTCGAAGAACACCTGATTAAACTCCCGCACGCCTGTCATGTAGGGTAGGGGCCGCACCGTCAGACCCGGCGATTTCATATCGAGCAATAGGAAAGTGATGCCATCCTGTTTCCGCCCGGAGGCATCGGTTCGGGTGAGCGCAAACATAAAGTCTGCCTCATGTGCAACGGTGGTCCAGATCTTTGAGCCGTTCAGCACATATTCGTCCCCGACCAACTCCGCCTTTAGCGACAACGCCGCCAGGTCGGACCCTGAGCCTGGCTCCGAATAGCCCTGGCACCAATAATCATCGGCAGAGGCTATCCGCGGCAGGAACCGCGCTTTCTGCTCCGGGCTGCCGTATTGCATCAAAACCGGCCCGATCATCCGTGGTCCGGCATTTGGCGGCGGCGGCGCACTAGCCAGAGCCGTTTCGATCTCGAACACAGAGCGCTGCATCACGTCCCAGCCGGGGCCGCCGAG
>CALKDI010000035.1 GCA_938084065.1 uncultured Alphaproteobacteria bacterium | reverse complement strand
CGGGTCCCACATAGTCATCCACTGACTCCGGCAAAAGCAGGAGCTGGGACCGATCATCACCTGAAATATGTGCCATGGCCAAAAGTACCACGACCGGATCCGTCAGGGAATCCCGATTGAGTTTTCACACGGTCTGCTCCGTATTAAGCGGATACAATTCCATTTTCAGCTTCAACAAAACAAACCGTCGCGTGCGGTTTACCCTGTCCTGCAACTGCTGGTAGCGCCTACAGCCTATCTTAGCGGCCTTTGAAGCTCAACCAAAGAGGTTAGTGGAATCTCAGTTGCCACCGGGCAATGCAAAATGGTAGCTGAAAGTGGATACAGGTCAGAGCAATATGTGAGATCTGGCTTAACTCGAGCGGGAGAAAGACAATGCTAAAATCGATCTCTATTGCGGCAGCAGCCGTGTTCTTAGCGGGTGCGGCACATGCCGACATCACGATTGCAACGGCCGGCCCGATGACCGGCCAGTACGCCAGCTTTGGCGCGCAGATGAAAGCCGGCGCAGAAGCAGCTGTGCGTGATATCAACGCGGCAGGCGGCGTTATGGGTCAAATGCTCAAACTGGAAGTTGGCGATGACGCCTGCGACCCCAAGCAAGCCGTGGCCGTCGCCAACCAGATGGTGAACAAAGGCGTGGTCTTCATGGCCGGCCATTTCTGCTCTGGCTCATCGATCCCAGCCTCTGCTGTCTATAGCGAGGAAGGCATCATCCAGATTTCTCCAGCGTCAACCAACCCAAAGCTGACCGACGAGGGTGGCCCCGGCACATTCCGCGTTTGCGGCCGTGATGACCAGCAGGGCCAAGTAGCGGGCGAGTTCCTGGCCAAAATGTATGCCGGCAAGAACGTCGCCGTCGTTCATGACAAGACTGCCTATGGCAAGGGTCTGGCTGATGCGACCTTGGCAAATCTGGAAAAAGCGGGCGGCAAGGTTGCGTTGTACGAAGCCTATACCGCTGGTGAAAAAGACTATTCTGCTCTGGTAACCAAGCTGAAGCAGAACAAGATCGATGCGCTTTATGTGGGCGGCTATCACACCGAGGCTGGCTTGATTGTTCGCCAGATGCGCGACCAGGGCCTGGCTACCCAGTTGATCTCCGGTGACGCACTGGTGACGCAGGAATATTGGTCGATCACAGGCGATGCTGGCGAAGGCACACTGATGACCTTTAGCCCCGACCCGCGCAAAAACCCAATCGCAGCTCCACTGGTTGAGAAGTTCCGCGCTGAAGGCATCGAGCCAGAAGGCTATGTGCTGTACACCTACGGTGCGGTACAAGCTTGGGCACAGGCCGTGACCAAAGCCGGCTCGACCGATTTTGACGGCGTTGTTAAAGCGCTGAAGAGCAATCAGTTCAGCACCGTCCTGGGCGACTTTGGCTTTGACGCCAAGGGCGATGTGACCGCGCCGGGCTATGTGTTCTATGAGTGGAGCAAGGGCAACTACGACTACCTCAAATAGTCAGCCCACCCTTCTACGTAGTGCTTTTGCGCCCCGGACGGCTTCAACGCCATCCGGGGCGTTTCTTTTACGTACCGCTGGTCGGCAGGCCCGGTATCTGGCTGAGTATGGAGGATGCGAACGCTCCGTCCACGCACATATTCTGGCCAGTGACATAGCCCGAGTCTGGCCCCAGGAAAAACCCGATGGCGTTGGCAATATCCTCCGGCACACCAATGCGCCCGGTCGGCACCAACGCGGTGCGCGCTGAGGCAAGGGCGTTGTCGCGGTAAGTGGTCTCCGTCAGCGGTGTGCGGATCATGCCGGGCGAGACGCAGTTGACCCGGATGCCATCGGCTGCCCATTCCTGCGCCAACACCTCACACAGCGTAATCGTGCCGGACTTGCTCATTGAGTAAGCGCCCATACCCCGGTGCGGGTTCATCCCGCTCATGGAAGCGACGCCGACGAAGCCCGGATTTCCGCCCGCCTCAGCGCTGGCTTTCAGGTGCGGATGCGCAGCCTTAGCCAATAGCCAGTTACCGCGCAGATTGATATTCATCACTCGGTCCCAGTTCTCCAACTCTAGCTCAGCCAGAGGCGCGGGCGAGGTGATGCCGGCATTGCCGACGACGGCATCTAGACCACCGAAGGCCTGCACAGCCTCAGCCACCAGACGCGCCGGCACGTCCGGGTCGCTGAGGTCGCCGGTTAGCACCTGCACGTCCGCGCCGAGCCCCCTCAATTCGTCGGCCAAAGCCAGGACAGCGTCGGTCTCCCGCACTTCGCAAGCAGCGATTTTCGGTGTTTGACCGCGTGCCAGCGCATCGCGTGCCAATTTCAAGCAGGCTGCTCCGCCAATTCCAGGGCTAGCGCCTGTAATCAATGCTCTCATGCTGGATGTATCTCCTTGGATGGGCCCGCTCTCGCGGCATGAAGTTAGCCGGGCAGACTGAGCAGCCGGCCATAATGGGCAATGGGATCGTCCACGCCGGACAGGCGCAGACAGCGCCACAGGCTAGCCTGATTGGCGGTGATCACAGGCCGGTTTAACGCTGTTTCCAATGCTTCGATGATCGCGACACAGCGAAACCCGGTGCCCCCGATCAGCACGGCATCAGCCTCCGCCGGGCAGGCCTCGACGATCTGCCGGTACAGCGGCTCAATCTCCTGAGCTACCGCTTTGCCATGGGCGTATAGGTCTTGTGGCAAGATATGCCGCCATTTCGGGCCGGGATCGTAGCGCAGATGGCCAGCCAGATTGAATCCGAGGTCGGAATAGTATTGGACCGCCGCCGCCACGGCGGCATCGCCAAACCAGGCTGGTGCAACCACGAATGGCCGCTTAGCGCCGACGGCGTTCAGGCCCGCAACGGTATCGGAGCCATTGGTCGTCACCGGCACCTCTGCACCCAGGATTTGCCGCATTTTCGCAACCACGGCTGCGTCCCAACCCTGGCCGCCAACGACGCTACTGGAGGTATGGCCAATGACTATGGCCGAGAGGTGCATGTCCGCGAATTGCCGGCAACCGCGGGCCAGATCGTCGGACAGATCAACGCCCTGCCGGTCTGCTCGCCACGGTGCCCAAGGGGATGGCGCGGTCACTCTGGCAGCGTGGATCGAAACACCGGGCAGCACCATCGCCTGCCATTCGGCCTCGGGCACCACTTCAGAGCCAACGATAAACATGCCGATGCGGGCGCGAGCGCCCCAATTATCCGTATTGAATTCCGGCATTGGCGCGAGCCCCTACCCCTCTTTTTTAAACGGCGAGTAATCCATCAGGATTTCCATATCCTCACCAATTGCTTCCCGCTCTCGGCGCAGGAAATCCCCGACCGCGCGGCGGAAGCCTGGGTGCGGAATCCAATGGGCGCTGTAGGTGGCTGACGGCAGATAGCCGCGCTGGATCTTGTGCTGCCCCTGCGCACCCGCCTCCACCCGTTTCAAACCGTGAGCGATGGCCCAGTCGATGGCTTGATAGTAGCAAAGCTCAAAATGCAGGTGTTTGAAGCGCGCATGCCCGCCCCAATTGCGTCCGTAAATGGTATCCGTGCCAACCAGGTTCAGCGCGCCCGCAACCGGCATTCCGTCCAATTCGCAAAACATCAGCACAACCTTGTCGCGCATGCGTTCCTGCAGCAGACGGAAGAAATCGCGCTTTAGGTAGTCCCAACCCCATTTGCGGTCTGTGGTGTCGCGGTAAAAGCCGTAAAAAGCGTCCCAGTGCTCCGGCTTCAGATCATCGCCGTGCAGCGCCCGGATCGTAACGCCAGTCGCCGCAACGGCTGCACGTTCCTTGCGGATATTCTTACGCTTGCGGGACGAGAGTGCGCCCAGGAAGTCGTCGAACGTCTCATAGCCGTCATTCTGCCAGTGGAATTGCTGGCCCTGCCGTTGCAGAAAGCCGTGCTCGGCCAATGCAGTCCATTGATCCTCGGGAAGGAAATTCACATGGACAGATGAGGCGTCATGCATATCGCAAAGTTCGATCAAACCCGCGGCTAGTACCCCAGTAATTCGCTCCTTATCGGCATCAGGGCGGATCAATAGGCGGGGGCCTGGCACCGGCGAGAACGGTACGCCAACCACCAGCTTTGGATAATACTTGCCACCGGCGTTCTCAAACGCGTGCGCCCAGCCATGATCGAACACATACTCGCCCTGGCTGTGTGATTTGATGTAGGCCGGGACAGCGGCGATTAATTGGCCGTCATCATCCTCTAGCACCAGATGCTGCGGTCCCCAGCCCTCATCCTCCACGGCTGAGCCTGAATCCTCCAGCGCTGACAGGAAGGCATGGCTAACGAACGGGTTGTCCGGCCCAGCACAGGCATCCCAGTCAGCAGCACTGACCTCGGACACGCGGCTGATGATTTTAAGGGTAACAGGGGTCTCGCTGCCATCAGGCATGGTCATCATTCCAGTGGGCGGATTCCAGTGGGCGGCGGGGATTTAGATTGTGACGCTATTCGCTGGCGAAGTCCATTGCTGGCCTGGGCTCGCTACAACTCGCTACCGCGCTCCACCACCACAGCCAGAAGTGGTTGAGAGCGTCCGCGCAATGGCAATTCCGCCGTCTGGTGCCCCGCCATATCCAAACCCGCAGCCACTGCAACGTCGTGTGAGATCACCGCTTCCGCCTTGAATTGCTTGCTGAGAGGCTCCAGCCGACTGGCAACATTCACCGTATCGCCAATGGCGGTGAGGTTGGCGGCGCTACCATGGCCGATCCGCCCGACAATCACCTGGCCCACATGCAAACCAATTCCGATGCGCAATGATTCGCTCAATTCATTCTTCAGGTCGCGGTTGAGGATCTCTAGCTGCTCCGACATGCCCTTCACGGCGGCAACTGCCTGCCGGCACGCGGTATCCCGGTCGCAATCCAGCCCGAACAAGGCCATCAACCCATCGCCGATAAACTTGTCCACATGGCCGCCATGCGCCTCGACTTGTTCGCTCATCGCCTTGAAATATTGGTTCAATACGAACACCACGTCATAGGGCAAACGATGTTCGGAGAAATTGGTGAAGGCTCGGATGTCGCTGAACAGGACCACCAATTCTCGCTCGGCACCATGCCCCTCGGCCCGGTCGGCACCTGCTGCGGATGGACTACTGCCTGGCGGTAGTAGGGGCGTGACTTCTAAAGGCCGCGTTACGTGAACCTGGCAGGCAAGTCGCACCCCTGGCGGCGCAGACACTCGCCGCAAAACGCGCAGTTCCGCCTCAGACGGTTCCGGCAAATGCTCCGCGCCGGCCCCCACGCGAATGCGACAGGTAGAGCACCGCCCCCGTCCACCACAGACCGCAGCATGCGGAATATTGAACCGGCGGCTGGCCTCCAACACGGTCGTACCTTGCTGGACGGCTAGGCGCTGGCCTAGCGGATATAAGAGTACGATCTCTCCACGTCGCGCCCGCAGCACACGGACGCCCCGCACGCTTACCAGCCCCAGCACCAACAGCAGCAGCGTTAGATCTGCAGCGTCCTTACCATCTTTGATGAAGCTGATTACCGGGCGGCCCAGAAATTTGGCTTCCCGCAGCATGTCTCCCGTCCAGAACTTATCGGCCGCCCGAAGCCCCGCGATCTCTTTGCCAGCAGAGGTGTAGCCGGCAAACCCCAGCACTGGCAGCAGCACAGCCACCGCCAACAGCCACGGACGCATACGCCGATAGCTGGGATACAGCCGCGCCCAAAAATGCACGCCTACACAGCCATGCAGCCAGACCGCACCGATTAACCAGACCATCGGCCAAATATGACTTGGCCAGCCGACCGCGATCAGAAAGGTATAGCTGTCTTCATAGCCATAAACCTCGTGCCCTAGTCTGGTCGCAAGCAGGTGTTCGGACAGCGCCCAGGGGATGGTGAACCCGAGCACGATCTGTGCCCATTGCCACCACGCCAGCCGCCACGTCTTGCCGCGAAACAGCTTGGCCGTCACCAACGAGAGATGCACCAGCATGCTGCCGGCCAGTGCAATGGTTCCGGGCCAACTGCGCCAGAAACCGACAAAGTAGAGCCGCACAGCCTCCATATCAGCCAGCGACCACAACCCGATTGAATGATTGGCCAGGTGGGTCGTTGCATAGGCCATCAGCACCAACCCGCTCCACAACCGCAGTCGCTGGACGATATCGCCCTGCAGCCCCGCGCCGCTGCGCAGCTTGGCTAGCCCATTAGAGGCCTGCTTTGCGTACCAGATCGGCAAGCGATTCCTCCGGCCGGGCGCCCATATGGCTGATCACCTCAGCAGCACAGATGCCGCCGAGCCGCGCACAAGCCGCCCAATCCTTGCCATTCGTCAGGCCGTAGAGAAAGCCCGCAGCATACAAATCACCAGCGCCAGTGGTATCAACCACCTTGCCGACAACCTCCGCCGGCACTTCAACCCGATCGCCGCCAGCGATCACGACAGAGCCTGACCCGCCGCGAGTCAGCGCCGCCACGCTCACGAAGGCCGGGACGCGCCGCGCTGCTTCCTCAAAGTCATCGGTCTCGAATAGCGAGGTTATTTCGGCCTCATTCGCGAACAGGATGTCGACTTGGTCGGTGATCAACTCCAGGAAGGTGTCCCGGTGCCGACCGACGCAGAACGGATCGGACAGGCTCAACGCAACTTTGCGCCCATGCTGATGCGCAATGGTAGCAGCATCCGCGATGGCCGCCTTGGCGCGCGGATCGTCCCACAGATAACCCTCCAGATAGATCACCTGACCGCTGGCAATCAGGTCGGCATCGATGTCAGATTTATCCAATTCCGTACACGCGCCCAGATAGGTCATCATGGTGCGCTCTGCATCCGGCGTCACAAAGATAAAGCAGCGGGCCGTGCTCTTGCCAGTGCTGGCAGGAGATGTTTGGAAGG
>CALKDI010000034.1 GCA_938084065.1 uncultured Alphaproteobacteria bacterium | reverse complement strand
CACTCGGCGGCGAGAAGCTCGGCACGCTGCTGTCGATGCAGGGCGATAAGACCGCCAAATGCCCGACGGCAACTACCGGGCAGGTTATCGCCATTGGCCGCGTCGAGAGCCTGGCTGCGGGTGACTTGTTGCTAGCCGATGGTGGCTGCCGGCGTTTCGCAGGCTGGCCGGTGCCGCCGCCCTCGACATTCGCTGTCTCCGTCCATGCCGAAAATCGCCAGGACGAGGTTAAGCTCTCCGGCGCGTTGCAAAAGCTGCGAGATGACGACCCGTCGCTCACCGTGGATCAGGACCCGGAGTTGAACCAGCTCATCCTGCGCGGCCAAGGGGAGCAGCACACCGCCATCGCACTCGACCGGCTGAAGAATCGGTTCGGCGTCGCCGTCACAACTGATCCGGTCGCCACGCCCTACCGCGAGACCATCCAGGCCGGCACCAGCCATCAAGCGCGCTTCCGGCGGCAATCCGGCGGGCACGGCCAGTTCGGCGATGTCAGTATCACTGTGGAGCCTATGGCGCGCGGTGAGGGCGAGCAATTTGCCCAAACCGTAGTCGGTGGCGCTGTGCCCAAGCAATACGTCCCCGCGGTTGAGAGCGGCATGCGCGAGGCGATCAAGCGCGGGCCGCTTGGCTTTCCGGTGGTGGATATGAAGGTCACGCTCACCGACGGTAAGCATCACGCCGTCGATAGTTCCGAGCAGGCCTTCAAAACCGCAGGGCGTATGGCCGTGCAGGAGGCGTTACCCAACTGTAAGCCGGTGCTGCTAGAGCCGATCTGCCACGTCACGGTCTCGACGCCGGACAGCGCGACTGCGGCGGTTCAACGCCTGCTTTCCGGCAGACGTGGCCAGATTTTGGGGTATGATGCCCGCGACGGCTGGTCTGGATGGGACCAGGTTGAGGCGTACATGCCACAAGCGGAAATCCGCGACATGATCGTCGAACTGCGTTCGCTCACCATGGGTGTTGGCAGCTTCGAGTGGCGCTTCGACCACCTGCAGGAACTTTCCGGCCGGCAAGCTGATGATATTGTCAAAGCCCGCGCTGAGAGCGCCTAGTGGCTCGATGTTGGAGAATGGTCCTCATTCCCCAACTGAATCGAACCATAAAATTCTAGAGATTGTGGTCTGAGCAGACCACAAGAGGAGAACGCCTAAATGACCCCCGACCAGATTCGCCAAGCCGCCCAATTCCTGATGGATGCCCGTGTCGGTCATCGGCGCGAGCCAGACCTGCCGGAGGCTCTGCGCCCCAAAACGGAAGCGGAGGCCGGCGCGATCTGGTCGCATATCCTGGGCGCGAACACCAAACCCATCGTTGGCTGGAAGATCGGCGCGACCGCAGATGCGGCGCAGAAGGCGATGGGCCTTGCTGGCCCCTTCGTCGGCTTCCTGACCGCTGACATGCTCGACAAGAATGGCGTCACCTACAAGCATGCAGATATGCTAGGCCCCATTGTGGAGAGCGAATATGCTTTCCGCATGTCCGCCGATTTGCCGCCAAAGGCCGAGCCCTACACGCGCGCGGAGGTAGAGACTGCCGTGGGCTCACTAATCATTGGTTTTGAGATTCCAGAGCGCCGGTTGGCCAACGACCACAGCCTGGGCGCATTGGGTTCGGTATCTGACCACGGTGGCACCGGCCGATTTGTCATTGGCCACGAATTCACCGACTGGAAGGGCAAAGACTGCGCCAACACCGAGGTCGTCCTCACATATTCCGGTGAGGAAAAAGGCCGTGGCAAGGGTGCTGCAATGATGGGCCATCCGTTGGAAGCGCTGACCTGGTTCGCCAACTATCTCTCCGCCCGTGGCCTGACTTTGGAAAAAGGCCAGTTCGTCACCACCGGCTCGGCCACAGGCGTTCTGCCTTGCCCCGATCCGTGCGTTGCTGAGGCTGACTTCGGTCCACTCGGCAAGGTGACGGCAACATTTTCCTAGGGCTATTTGCTGAAGCATCTGCTAGGGTGCGCCTCACACGAAAATGGTGAGGCTCACCCCCAGATGCCCGGAAATCGTCAACGAACCCTGCTGCTAACCGGCGCTAGCCGTGGCATTGGGCACGCAACTGTCAAGCATTTCAGCGCGGCCGGCTGGCGCGTGCTGACCGTCTCGCGTCAGGCATTTAGCGAGGATTGCCCGTGGGATGGCGGTGCCGAAAACCATATCCAACTCGACCTGGCAGACCTGGGCAATCTGCCTGCCGCCATTGACGACATTCGCTCCCGGCTGGGCGATGGCATGTTGGACGCCATGGTCAACAATGCAGCTATCTCTCCAAAGGGTGAAGGCGGCAGCCGTCTTGGCATTATGGGCAGCGACCGTGAGGTTTGGGAGCAGGTGTTCAACGTCAACTTCTTCTCCACGGCCCTTTTGATCCGCGGCCTGATCGCGGAATTGGCAAAGGCCAAGGGCGCGGTGATCAACGTCACCTCCATCGCCGGCATGCGCGTCCACCCGTTTGCGGGCTCAGCCTACGCAACGTCGAAGGCGGCATTAGCAGCTTTGACCAGAGAGATGGCATGGGAGTTCGGGCCGTTGGGCGTGCGCGTCAACGCCATCGCTCCTGGTGAGATCGACACGTCGATCCTGTCGCCGGGCACACAAGACATCGTCGAGAACGAAATCCCGCTCAAACGCCTCGGCAAACCGGAAGAAGTGGCTGCCACGATCCACTTCCTATGCTCGGCACCGGCGTCTTATGTGAATGGTGCGGAGGTGCACATTAACGGCGGTCAGCACGTTTAGGGCGGGGCGAAGTACGTTTTTTCCCCTTCACCCTGAGCCTGTCGAAGGGCGTTTTCTTACTCGCTGATGACCCTTCGACAGGCTCAGGGTGAAGACTAGGTCCATGGGTCCGGAATGTACCTTTAGGCGGTCAATCTGGCTTCTGACCGTAGTCCGCATCACTCACATGCTCAAACCAGGCCGTGCCGCTGCCGTCCTCGCCAGTCTCTGACATGGCCAGGTGTGTAAAAAGCCGATCTGGTGCTGAGCCGTGCCAATGGCGGGTGTTTGGCGGGATGATCGCGGTGTCGCCCGGCCGCAACTCCTGCACCGGTTCGCCCTCAATCTGCACCCGGCCAACACCAGAGACCGCCAGCAGGGTCTGCCCCACCGGGTGTTGATGCCATGCTGTGCGAGCGCCAGGCGTAAAATGCACATTCGTCGCCCGCATCCGCGATGGCGTTTCACCGACCAGAACCGGGTCTTGCATGACCGTGCCGGTGAAATTGTCCGCCGGCGCGACCTTGGTAGAGCGGTCAGTGGCGCGATGCAGTTTGAGTTTCATGGCTATTTCCTTTTCGGTGGTCGCCCGTCGACGCTATAGCGCTGACAGGCATTGCCAAAACTCTATCCCCGAAATACAGCGCCTGTCGAGCAGGCACTAGCCATAGCTCAGCCAGAACCAGCCGCTGACGATTACGATCACCATCCACAAGCTCGCCAGTATCATGCCACGCCGCAGCGCCTCCCGCTCATCGGTGTTGGAGCGATCAGCTAGGGCGGCCAGCAGGATTGAGATAATCGGCAGGGACGACATCGACATATGCCCCGCCGCGCTGTGTTGCAGGGCTGCAAACAGCGGTAAGCGGTCGAAACTCTCACCCACTGCCGCTGCACTTTGCATGAACAATGCGGCTGAGGGCACGGCGCTGCCCGTCACATATGCGCCAACGGCGGCCAGGCCGCTGACAAGGGCGACCGCTGCATAGGCGCCGGCCTGCGCTAACAATCCAGCCAACGCACCAATACCGCCGGTCTCCACCAACAACCGCGCCATCGATAGAAACACGACGATGGTCAGCAACGCCCGCCACGAGCGGCTGACGACATGCCGACCCAAGTGCTCTTTGGTCCCGCGTCGGACCGCTTTGCCCCAAAACACGATGCCCAGCAGAGACACCAGCAACAGGGCGATCCCCGGTGATGTTAGCAATGCATAGGATACGCGCTCGGTCGCTATCAGCGGTGCAATACCAACGCCGGCCAGCACTGGCACCAGTATTTTTTGAACAACAACGCCGGCAATCAACAGGCCCAACAAAGCGAGGGGAGGGGCCGTCACCGCCCGTATCACGCCTCGCCGGTTTGGCGCGATTAGGCCCGCCAACAGGATCACCGCAAGGCCGCCACCGACGCCCGCGACCTCCACGCCAATGGCATGGTTGGTGAGCAGGATCCCACCGACCAGCGCCGCACCGGAGGCTACCGCGAACACAAAAGTCCCGACTGAAGCGCCGGGAACGAACAGCAGGCACATCAGTGGCAATATCGCTACGACCGGCCCACTGGTCTTTACAAATTCCGAGGAGAACACGTCTATTGGTACGCCCGCCAACTCCGCACTTAGTAATGCTGAGACCGAAAGCGCCCCCCACGGCATCGCACTCATGCCGATCAGCCCCAGCGCTATGGTCCGTTTCCGGTCGAACATTGCCAGCAGCAAAGGCACAGTGACCAAAAGCGAGACACCAAACCCCGTCAGCGATTCCAGCATCACACCGACGCCGGTTACCAACACGATAGCCGCCCGCGGCGGATCGAGTTGCATCGCCTCAACCACATAGCCCACTGCATCGAGCGAGCCAACCCGTCGGCACACCTCCACATACAACAGGCCCGCAACAACGACCGAGCCCACTAGTGACGTCAGCACCAGACTGTCGGTAAACGCATGCGGCAGCGCTATTAATTCTGGCGGCGCAAAAACGCCTGTGATCCACAAAACCGCCGTCACTGCCAGCGCCATCAGCGCCGCGACCAGACCGCTCCGGCGCAGCACCAGTATCGCAACGATGACAACCAGGCAGGGTAATAGGGCTAGCAGCGCTGTCACGCGGTTAGGCTTTCAATTGGTAATGGTGTGCCGGAAATTTAAGCTGTTGCCTGTTGTAGTTCGATCATGTTGCCGAACGGGTCTTCAAAGAACAATTGGTAGGAACCATCGCCGACCAGGCTCTCATAGATCCAGAATTGAACTTGGCTTTGCTCCAGCGTCACCTTGGCGGCATCCAGGTCAGCGACAGAGAATGCCAGATGGCTGCGCGTCGGGTCTTCGGTGGAGGAGCGGGCCGCGGCGGACGTGCCATCAGCCCCCATCACATGCACCTGCTGGCTGCGATCTCCCGCCCGAACATTCGACCAGAAACCGGGAATGGAGGCGATGTGCGGGCGCTGGCTGTCGGTTTCAAGGCCTAGTATCCCGCCATAGAATTCCTTGGCCTTGGCGATTTCCTCCGGCGAATGGCCGACACGGACACCGGCATGCATCAGGCTGACGATTTCAATGGCCATATCTTCCAACCCCAATCCCAGACAGGTTGGCCATCCCTCCAAACCGGCAAGTCTGGAAGGATGGCCCAGTGTTTAGGCTTTCACCTTAAAGCTAATGATCGTGTCCGGATCCTCGACCGAGCCATTGGCCGATGCTGAGCCCCTCTTGATCGCGTCCACATGCTCCATGCCCTCGGTCACCTGACCCCAGACGGTGTATTGCCCGTCTAGATGCGGTGAGCGGTCGAACATGATGTAGAACTGGCTGTCGCCACTGTCGGGGCTCTGCGAGCGCGCCATGCCCAGCGTGCCGCGCTCAAACGGAGCCTTGGTGAACTCTGCCTTCAGATTTTGACCAGAGCCGCCAGTGCCGGTGCCCTTCGGACAGCCGGTTTGGGCCATGAAGCCGTCGATGACACGATGGAATTTCAGGCCGTCATAAAAGCCGCTCTCGACCAATTCCTTGATCCGTGCGCAATGGTTCGGCGCCAGATCGGGGCGCATTTCAATGGTGACGTTCCCGGATTTCAGTTCCAGGATTAGGGTATCGCTCATGCTGGTATCTCCAATTCGAAAGGAGCCCAGACCCTAGCTGCGCCGTCTCAGGATCACAACCGAATCAAAGCCGCGGCACGATCTCGGAGGCAAAGCGTTCCATCTGCTCCATTTGTGCGGCGGCACTGTCGCCACGATAGCGCACGATCACCTTGGGGAAGCCTGCGTCGATGATGGCCTTCAGGTCGTCGGCGATCTGTTGTTGCGAGCCGCTGCCGATTTCCCGCCCGCCATAGACGCCCTGCTTTGGCTCACCCGGATTGATGAAGATCTTATAAACCATGTCCAGGTCCTCAAATCGCCGCCCGGCTTCGCCAGCAATCTGCTTTAGCGCCGCCAGCCGCTCTGTCATTTGCTCCGGGCCTAACGCGGTCGCAAGCCAGCCGTCATTGCGCACCACCCGCCGCAAAGCTGGATTGGAGACACCGCCGATCAGCACCGGTGGGTGCGGCCTCTGCACCGAGCCCGGCACAGAATGCACAGGCGCAAAGCTATAAGTCTCGCCCTCATAACCGACCTCTCCGCCGGCACACAGCGCCTTGAATATCTCTAGATACTCGTCCGTCGCCTTACCGCGCAGAGCGAAGTCCGGGGTGTCCAGCGCCTCGAATTCCTCCTTCAGCCAGCCGACGCCCGCGCCCAGGATCACCCGCCCGCCGGAGAACTGGTCGATGGTGATCAGCATACGCGCCAGCAGAACCGGGTTGCGGTAGGGGATGATCAGCACAGCCGTGCCGATCTTCACTCGTTTGGTCGCCCCCGCCAGCACACCCATGGCCGCGATGGGCTCCAGCAACGGGTCGGCCGTCGGCGCGGGGAATTTGCCGGTGGGGCTGAATGGGTAGCGCGATTTGATCTCCGCTGGAAACACGACGTGATCCGCCAGCCAGATCGAGTCAAAGCCCGCACTTTCGGCGAACTGCGCCAGCGTGGTGATGGTCTCCGGCTGAGCGAGTGGCCCGTAAATGCCGACGTCGAGGCCGAATTGGTCCATATTGGCCACTATTATTCTCCCTGCAAATTTGAGCCAATCCGCACCGCTGATGCCGGATGATTATCCGCCAGCCGCGCACGCCCGAACAGCTTTTCGCGCATAGAGCCTTGTTTATACGCAGTCTTGTACCGATCGCGCGCCTGCAATTCCGGCACGACGTGGTCGACGAAGTCATCGAACGTTTCCGGCATCACGGCATAGGCCAGGTTGAAGCCGTCAATGCCGGTTTCATCGACCCAGTTGATGATTTCCTCTGCCACATCACTGCCGGAGCCGGCAAAGATCGGAGTTCGCCCGCCGACACCCGCAAACTCGCCCATCTGCCGGATGGTCCAGTTCGGATTGCCGCTGGCCCGCGCCAGTGTCTCGATTGCCGTCTGGGTCGCGTCCGTCTTGCGGTCGGCCAATACAGAGACCGGCGTATCCAGATCGAATTCCGCCAGGTCGATGCCCATCGCACCGGAGATCTGTGTTAACGCCCCCTCCGTCCGCACATAGTCACGATACTCGGCCAGTTTCTCCTCTGCCGCCGCCCGAGTTTCTCCGATAATAGGCGTGCAAATGGCGAAGATTTTCAGGTCGTCCGGCTGACGTCCGGCCTCAACTGCCCGCGCTCGCATGTCGTCAACATAGTCCTTGATCCACTCCTTTGAGGTGCTGGCAATGAACAGGCATTCGGCGTTCCGCGCGGCAAACTCCCGGCCTTTCGGCGATGCGCCAGCCTGATAAAGCAGGGGTGTGCGTTGCGGCGAGGGCTCACAGAGGTGCATCGCGTCCAACTGATAGAACGGCCCGTCATGGCTTACACGATGGACCTTGGCTGGGTCGGCAAAGACGCCGGTCTGCCGATCCTCGACCACCGCGTCATCCTCCCAACTGCCCTCCCACAGCTTGTAGACCACCTGCATATAGTCTTCCGCCATCTCATAGCGGGTGTCGTGGCCCTTTTGGCCTCCCTCACCCATGCCCTGGGCGGCGCTGTTCAGGTATCCGGTGACGATGTTCCAGCCGATCCTGCCATTGGTCAGGTGATCGAGCGTGCTCATGCGGCGGGCGAAGGTGTAGGGCGGCTCATAGCTGAGCGTGCAGGTGACGCCAAAGCCCAGATGCTCCGTCACCATGGCCATCGCTGGTACCAGCATCAGCGGGTCGTTCACCGGCACCTGGGTCGCATTGCGTAGCGCCGCATCTGGCGAGTTGCCATAGACGTCATAGACGCCCAGCACATCCGCCAGAAACAGCCCATCAAACAGCCCTCGCTCCAGCGTCTTCGCCAGATCAGTCCAATAGCCGAGCGTGTTATAGTGCCGGGCCGTGTCACGCGGGTGCGTCCAGAGCCCGTGCGACTGGTGGCCGATGCAATTCATGTGGAAGGCGTTGAGCAGGATTTCGCGCGGCATAGGGGACCTCTTAACTTTTTGGATAAAGTGTCGAACCTGTCGGAACAGTCGAGGCTCGGTCGCGCTTTCTCAATCTCACCACCCCTGCAGCACCGCCCCCATGGCCCGAGCAATCGCGGCCTGGCTTGGCTCCACCACCGGCAGGCCGGTCGCATCCTCCAGCGGTGCCCGCTGGTCTGCCATGCCTGCACAGCCCAGGATCAGCACGTCCGCGCCGTCCTCATCCCGCAACCGCTTGCCGGCCTCGATCATCGCGGTACGCGTCCGGGTACTATCCGCCAACTCCGGCACGCCCAGGCCGATGGAGCGGCTGGCGGCATAGCGCTGGCTCAGCCCATAAGCTCGCACCGTCCGCCGCTGCCGGTTCACGCTCGACGGCAGGATCGCCACCACGCCAAAGCGCTCTCCCAGGCTCAACGCCGCGGTCATGCCTGCCTCGGCAATCCCAATCACCGGACGTCCAGTCCGCTCACGTAGCGAGTGCACGCCGGGGTCGGAGAAGCAGGCCACCACATAGGCCTCCGCCGCCTCGCGCTGGCAGATGGCGTGCAGGTGCGGGATGACGCTGTCGCTATCCGCCTGGCTCTGAATGCCGGGCGGCCCTTCCAGGTTGGTGAGGCAATCCACCAGCGGTCCGCCGGCCAGCCTGAACGGCGCCGCCGCTCGGTCGATAGCAGCGGTGCAGGTCTCGGTCGCGTTCGGGTTGATCACCAGGATGCGGGACATGGCCGGGCGTCTTTCTCAAAGGGCATCATTGCCAACCAGTGTGGCACAAGCAGCCGGGTGGCGGCCAGTGGCTTGACGTTCTATTGTATCAGGATTTCCGGCATGCTGCACTGCCCGGACCCAGCCGCGAGAGGCTCCCTCAATGCCGCCATCGAAGACCGAGAAGCCTCTGAAAAAGGCGGATAAGCCCCGCCTAGTCGTTCGCAACGCCCGCATCGAAGATGTGGATGGCATCGTCGCGCTCAGCCGCAAGATCTATAAGGGCGACATGGCAACCACGCCGGAATGCGTGCGCGGCAACATCAACATCTTTCCGGAAGGCCAGTTCGTGGTGGAGTTGGGCGACCAGATCGTCGGCCACGCGGCCACCTTCATCATCTCCGGCGAGATCGCGCTGCAACCGCATTCCTGGATGGAGATCACCGGCAACGGCTATGCCTCGCGCCACGATGCCAATGGCGACTATCTTTATGGGATGGAGGTTGCGGTCGACCCGGACGTCCGCCGCACCCGCATCGGCCAGCGTCTCTACAATGCCCGGCGCGAGTTGTGCGAGTATCTGGAGTTGAAGGGCGTGGTTTTCGGCGGCCGCCTGCCGGGCTATGGCCGCGCCCGCGCCAAAGTCGGCTCAATTGAGGAGTATCTGGAGCAGGTGCAGGAAAAGAAAATCCGGGACCAGGTGCTGAACTTCCAACTGTCCAACGGCTTCGAGCTCATCGGCGTGCTGCGCAACTATTTGGCAGATGATCGCCAGTCGCGCGGCTACGCCAGCCATATGGTCTGGCGCAACCCGCTGGTGACGGAGGCCGAAAAGGCCAGCTCTGCCCAGCCTATGGGCCGTCTTCCGGAGAGTGTCCGTGTTGCCACCGTGCAATTCCAGATGCGCCAGATTGCCAACGTGCAGGCGTTCGAGGATCAGGTCGAATACTTCGTCGATGTCGCCAGCGATTACCGCAGCGATTTCGTCGTGTTCCCGGAATTGTTCACCCTGCAACTGCTGGCCGCCGAGAAGAAACCGCTCGGGCCGCTGGAAGGCGTTGCCAAAGTCGCCGAATACACAGAGCGCTACCGCGAGTTCATGAGCGGATTGGCGGTACGCTACAACGTCAACATCATCGGCGGCAGCCACCCGACGGTGCAAGACGACGACAGCATCCGCAACACCGGCTATGTCTTCCTGCGCGACGGCGGCGTCTTTACCCAGGACAAGCTGCACCCGACCCCGGCAGAGCGCTATTGGTGGAACATCAAGGGTGGCGAGCGGCTGGAGGCGATCACGACCGACTGCGGCCCGATTGGCATCGTCGTCTGCTACGATTGCGAATTTCCGGAGGTCGCCCGCAATCTGGTGGACCAAGGCGCGCTGATCCTGTTCGTGCCGTTCTCGTCTGACGAGCGCCGCGGCTACCTGCGCGTGCGCTATTGCTGTCAGGCCCGGGCGGTGGAAAACCAGTGCTATGTCGTCATGTCCGGCGGTGTCGGCAACCTGCCGCATGTGGAGAACATGGACATCCACTACGCCGAAAGCTGTGTGTTGACCCCCTGCGATTTCCCCTTTGCCCGCGATGGTGTGGCGGCGGACAGCGGTGCGAATACGGAGATGATCGCGTTCGCTGACCTTCGCTTTTCAGACCTGTTCGTCAGCCGCAATCAGGGCACGGTGCAACAGCTAAAAGACCGCCGCTTCGACCTCTATCGCAATGTCTGGCAAGGCAGCGGGCGACCGCGGAGTGGCGGCGCCTAGTGGTTCGATTCAGCAAACGGATGGTACCCATTCGT
>CALKDI010000033.1 GCA_938084065.1 uncultured Alphaproteobacteria bacterium | reverse complement strand
GCAATAGAGCCTGGCGCCCAGCGGAAGCGGCACGTGAATTCGGGGCGGGTGGAGTGCTCGCGCAGATACTCCATCAGCGGCTCACTCTCCGCCTCGGTCATGTTCTCGAAATAGCGCCAGTGACCGCCGGTGTAGAGCGCTTTGCGTCCGGTTTCCGGGTGGGTCCGCACGACCGGGTGGGCGTTGATCGTTTTGACCTCTTTCGGTGGATCAACAACCGTCATGCTGTTGTTGTCGCCTGCAACCTCTTTGCGAGACTTGCCGCCAGCCGATTTGAAATTGTCGCCGCTGCACACGGCCTTGAGATCCTTGATCATCAGCTTCATGCCGTCCGACAAGGCGTCATATGCGCCATACATATCGGCAAATAGGGTGTCGCCGCCAGCAGATGGGGTTTCTTTGGCATAGAGGATCGTACCCATGGCCGGCGCAGGTGCGAACATTTGATCAGTGTGCCAGCTGCCGCCAAAGTTGCGTTTGTCGGTTGGCAGCTTCTTGATCTCCAGCATGTCAGGATGATCGTCCATGCCCTTCATAAAGGGGTGCCGGTGCAGTTCGCCCCAACGCTTGGCAAACGCCACCTGCTGTTCCGGCGTGATGTCCTGGTCTCGAAAGAAAATTACTTGGTTTTCGAGCAAGGCCCGATGGATCTCATCATAGACGGCTTGAGGATTGTCCGCGGCCAGGTCGACATTGCCCAGCTCAGCGCCAAGGGCGCCTGCGATTGGGCTGACAGTGATGTGCTGATAGTCATTGCGCATGATGCATTTCTCCGCATGGTGGTTGCGCCGATTGTGCCAATATACTGGTGATCCGGCAACAAGGATCGTTCTTAGTGATTAGAGGAGGGATATAGTGCGAATGCTGGTACTGCTGCTGTTTGGCCTGTGTCTGATCGCCAGTCGCGGGTATGCATGCGCGGAATTTCCGCAGCCGCCCTTGCCAACCGCAACAATCACTGTGACTGCGGGCGGCTCTGCCCACACGTTTATGGTCGAGCTTGCATTGACCGATGAGCAAAAGGCCTGTGGCCTGATGGGACGCAAGCCCTTGGCGGCTGGCCAGGGCATGCTGTTCGACATGCGGCCCGCCGATGCTGCTTTTTTCTGGATGGATAACACGCCGGAGCCTCTGGATATGCTGTTCGTTGATAGCGCCGGGACTGTCATCCACATTGAGCAAAATGCGGTGCCGTTCTCACGTCGGATGCGGGGCACGCGCAAGCCGGTGGCGGCGGTGCTGGAACTGGCCGGCGGTTCGGCGGCGCGGTTGGGCATTGGTATTGATGACCAGGTATCGCTGCCATGGAATGAACGCCGATAGGGACGCGGCATGAAGGCATCGCCACAGGGCATCGCCACGAGGGGGAAGCCGGGCTAGATTGCCGTCAAAGTCTCAATTCCAAATCAAGGAACGCGTTACCATGACAGCCAACATCGCCAAACTGGTCATCTTTGACAAATGGATGGCTGGAAACGCCATGGACACGCTGCGGGGCAGCGATGTGATAGATCTGCGCCACCTGCAGCAGGTGGACGGCTATGCTGCGAACGAGCCGGAATTGTTGACTATGCACGGCTATCAGAGCCTGCCGCGGACGGAATTGGAGGCAGATTACCTCACCAATAAAGACTTCATTTCCCGCATGCCAAACCTGCTAGGTGTCAGCTCGACCGGTGCTGGTTACGACATGATCGACGTGGACGCTTGTACGGAGGCCGGCGTGATTGTCGTCAACCAATCTGGCTCCAACAAGGAAGCGGTGGCAGAGCACGCATTCGGCTTTATTCTGGGTCTGTCCAAACGGATCGCGCAGGCGGACCGGGGCATGCGTGCGGTTGACATGTTCAGCCGATCGCTGGTGACCGGCAATGATATCTTGGGCAAGACGCTGGGCGTTGTTGGTCTTGGCCAGATCGGCACCCGCTCGGCGGAAATCGCCAAGGCATTCCGCATGAACGTGATTGCCTATGATCCCTTTGTCTCGGCCGAGGAGTGCCAAGCGCGTGGGGCGCAAAAGGTGGATTTTGAAACCTTGTTCTCCACCAGCGACTACATCACCGTGCACACACCGCGAACGGCGGAGACGCTGGGCATGATTGATGCAGCGGCCTTTGCGATGATGAAACCGACCGCCTATTTTGTGAACACGGCCCGCGGTGGCATCCACAAGGAAGACGATCTGGTGGAGGCGTTGAAGGCCGGGCAATTGGCCGGCGCTGGCCTGGACGTGTGGTGGGAAGAGCCGACGCCAAAGGATCACCCGCTGCTGCAACTCGACAACGTCATCGCCACCCCGCACAGCGCCGGCGTCACCCACGAAGCTGTCACCAACATGCGCGAGTGGGCAGCGGATCAGTGGATCGAGATTTTCAGCGGCAAGGTTCCGCCTCGCTTGATCAATCCTGAAGTCTGGCCGAAATACCAGGATCGGTTTGCGGAGAAGTTGGGCTTCCGTCCGGCGGACTTGTAGGGGCTGGGTGGTTCCTAGGAGGCCATAGTTCAGGAACGCTAACCTCTTCTCCGTCCCAAACTTGATTTGGGACCCATGCCTGAGGGCTTCTCACGGAGTTCGATTTTTGTGGTTGGCTCTCAGGCGTGGACCCCGGATCAGGTCCGGGGAGTGGGTGGGGGTAATATTGCGGGCGAAGCGTCAGCCTTGCCCGTTCCATGCCTCAATTAGCGCCCGCATGGTGCGGGCTGGGTCGTTTGCCCGCATGATCTCGCCCATTACGGCGATGCCTTTGGCGCCAGCGTCGCGGCAGGCGGTTGCTTGCGCGGCGTTGATGCCGCCGAGTGCTACCAGCGGCAGTGACGTGCCGGCAACCGCTGCCGCCAGGCGCTCCAGGCCGAGGGCAGGGCCATAGCCAGGTTTGCTGCTCGTCAGGAAAATAGGGCTCAGCGTGGCGTAGTCCGCGCCGGAGGTTTCTGCTGCGGCGATATCCTGGTCGGAATGGCAAGAGCGCCCGATTAGGCAGCGTGGGTCGACCTGCCGTTTTGCTGCCGCCACATCGCCTCCGGTCGGCAGGTGCAGGCCACGCAGGCCGAGGCTTGCCGCAAGTGCTACGTCATCATGCACCCCGACTCGAGCCTTGTAGGGCTCTGCCCGCTTCAGCAGCGCTTCTGCCAGCCGGCGACGCTCGTGGGCGGCCAAGTCCTTTTCCCGCAGGCTGACCCAGCGGCAGCCGCCATCGAAGGCCGCGGCAACCACTTCGTCGAGTGAGCGGCTGGCTTGGCTGCGGTCGGTAATCAGCAGGATGGGCGGCGAGGGTAGGGGGCGCATTCAATTCTCCACGTTTTACATTCCCGGCCTTGAGCCGGGATCTCCTTCCGAGCCAAGCGCCCCAGGAGGTCCCGGATATGGCTGCGCCATTCCGGGAAGGCGTGGTTGTTGAGACCTACCCGCCAATCAGCCCCATTTGCGGGCTGGATGGCTCTGCACGGGTCAGCTTTGGGATGCGTCCGGCGAGGTAGGCATCTCGCCCGGCTTGCACTGCTCGGCCCATGGCGCGGGCCATACGTACCGGGTCCAACGCTTTGGCGACGGCGGTGTTCAGCAGTACGCCGGAACAGCCAAGCTCCATCGCCACGGCTGCATCGCTGGCCGTGCCAATGCCGGCGTCACAGATCACAGGCACAGGCGAATCCGCCACGATCCGGGCCATTGCCGCTGGATTGGCGACGCCCAGGCCAGAGCCAATAAAGCTGCCCATCGGCATCACCGCCGCACAGCCAACATCCGCCAGTTTGCGGCAGGTCACAGGGTCGTCGTTGGCGTAGGGCAGGACGATGAAGCCGTCCTTCACCAACTCCTCCGCCGCGCGCAGCAATTCTTCGACGTCTGGATAGAGCGTGTCGCGGTCGCCGATCACCTCCAGCTTGACCCAGTTGGTCTCCAGCGCTTCACGCGCCAGTTGGGCGGTGAGCACGGCGTCTTTGGCGGTGGCGCAGCCAGACGTGTTGGGCAGCAGGTGTTTGCCGGCCAGCACGTCGGTCATGCTCTCGGCATAGCCTTCCAGCGAGATACGGCGGATGGAGACGGTGACGATCTCCGCCCCGCCTGCGTCCAGCGCATCCAGCATTACCTGCCGGTTCGGATAGCCTGCCGTGCCCAGCATCAGGCGCGAGCCAAAGCGAACGCCGGCGATTTCCAGGGCGTCGTCAGAGTCGGTTTTGGGAGCGGTCATTTGCATCAGTGAGGCTCAGCCTC
>CALKDI010000032.1 GCA_938084065.1 uncultured Alphaproteobacteria bacterium | reverse complement strand
CTTGCCCCTGATAGATCAACCATCCACATTCCATCCGTCGCGGCCAAGGATTCTCATCTTGTTTGTCGCGCTGCTCTCACCCTGATTGACGCGCTACATCAAGCAGCACTCAACTGCCAAGATATCCCTCAAGGCCAGGCGCAAAAAGGCCGCCTGGGACGACCAATATATGACCCAAATCATCTCCGGAAAATTTCATGCGTAAGCCCTGAACCCGGACTCCCGGCTCAAAACTCTCAGCCACGATCCGAGCCTTTAAATCGTCTGGCCACGTCCGCCGACCCGTCGGTCCTTCGAGCACCTCCACGCGCGAAACACAGCCGCGAACTTCGCCTAACAAATGGATGTCGCTTTGGACAAAACGTTTCATTACATGATCCTC
This sequence comes from uncultured Alphaproteobacteria bacterium, assembly GCA_938084065.1. Lineage (GTDB taxonomy): Bacteria > Pseudomonadota > Alphaproteobacteria > Bin95 > Bin95 > JACKII01. Next base: position 40,308 of record CALKDI010000032.1, on the reverse strand, counting down.
CTCTGAAGGATCATTTCACCCGCGTTATGCCCCAATCAGCAATGTGGGCTGCTCGCACTGCTTACATTGCATTGGTCCTCCAATGCCACGAGCCTAACCCGCCACAGGCCAACCCCCAACACGACCTCAGTCTAAGTCCGCGGGCACTTGCCTTAAGTCAGGAGAGCGACCAGCACAGTCGTCCAGATCGTTAACGATACTCCGGCTAGGACGGACAAAGCCTGCGCAACGGACCAACGGCCGTGTACGGCGCCCCAATCCCATTCAGCCGAACGTTCGCCTTCCGTAAGGTCAGCGCCGACAATCGTGTGGTGTCGTCGAAAGCTCGTCATGGCGTAACCCTTTCCTCAAAAGCACCCATTCCATCCGACAAAGATGTCATGGGGTTTTGAAAAAACCGTTAACGCCGATGGAGCAATTGCCAGCCTTTTGGCTAAATGCCCGCGCCTTAGCTGCGCAAGGCTTTCAAGCCGCGATCCAGCCCATCAACGGACAGCGGATACATCCGGTTGACCATCAATTCCTTGACGACCTGCGTGCTGGGCGTGTGGTCCCAGCGGGTTTCCGGGCGGGGATTTAGCCAAATCGCATCCGGCCATTTGTCGAGCATGCGTTGCAGCCAGACGGCGCCAGACTCCTCGTTCCAATGCTCGACACTGCCGCCTTTATAGGTGATCTCATAGGGAGACATGAAGGCGTCGCCTACGAAAATGACCTTGTAGTCATTCTGGTAAGTGTTGATGACATCAAAGGTGTCTTTGCGCACATCATGGCGGCGGCGGTTGTCCTTCCACAGATATTCATAGATGCAGTTGTGGAAGTAGTAGAAGTCCAGGTGCTTGAACTCCGTTCTGGACGCTGAGAATAATTCTTCGCAGACGCGAATATGATCATCCATCGAGCCGCCAACGTCAAAGAACATCAGCACTTTGACTTTGTTGGTCCGCTCTGGCCGCATGATGATGTCGAGCATGCCGGCGTTCTTGGCCGTTTGGTCAATCGTCGCCTGCAGGTCGAACTCATCCTCTACACCGGTCCGCGCGAACTCCCTCAGGCGGCGCAGGGCCAATTGCACATTGCGAATGCCCAGTTGCAACGAGTCGTCGTAGTTCTTGTATTCGCGCTTATCCCAAACCTTTAGCGCCTTGCCCTGCTTGCGCTTTTTCTGGCCGATGGCCACGCCTTCCGGGTTGTAGCCCCCGGTGCCAAACGGCGAGGTGCCACCGGTGCCAATCCACTTGTTGCCGCCGGAATGCTCACCCTTTTGCTCCTCGAGGCGCTTTTTCAGCTCCTCCATGACCTTTTCCCAGCCGCCGAGCGCCTCGATCTTGGCTTTGTCCTCGTCGGACAGCAGCAACTCAGCCTGCTTGGCCAGCCATTCGTCGGGGATATCCTCGCCGAACAAGCCTTGGGTGATGTCCTCGACGCCCTTGAAATAGGTGCCGAACACGCGGTCGTAGCGATCAAAATACTTCTCGTCCTTCACCAGACAGGCGCGGGAGAGGTAGTAGAAGTCGTCAATGTTATACATGACGAGGTTCTTTTTCATCGCCTCAACCAACATCAACCATTCGCGGATTGTGGCCGGAATCTTAGCTTGCTTAACTTGGAAGAAAAAGTCGATGAACATGGGCTAATGCCTCCGTTCGGAACTGGACCTAAACGAAACGCCGGGGCGCGTCGCCCCTAGCCCCGCTCGCGGCGATTCAAGAAAATCAGGCGTTCGAACAAGTGTACGTCCTGCTCGTTCTTCAGCAAAGCACCATAGAGTGGTGGAATTGCCTGGCTGCCATCTTTGCCCTTCAGGTCCTCTGGATTGATATCCTCGGCCATCAGCAATTTCAGCCAATCGAGCAATTCGCTGGTGGATGGCTTTTTCTTGATGCCCGGCACTTCGCGAAGGTTGAAGAACACCTCCATGGCGGCCTTGACCAATTCCGGTTTCACTTTCGGGAAGTGGACGTCGACGATGTCCTGCATCGTCTCCTTCTCCGGGAAGCGAATGTAGTGGAAGAAGCACCGGCGCAGGAACGCGTCCGGCAGCTCTTTTTCGTTGTTTGAGGTGATGATGACGATCGGGCGAACCTCCGCCTTGATCGTATCGCCGGTTTCGTAAACGAAGAACTCCATCCGATCGAGCTCTTGCAGCAGATCGTTCGGGAATTCGATATCCGCCTTGTCGATTTCATCGATCAGCAGCACGACCTTTTTGCCGGCGCTGAAGGCATCCCAAAGCTTGCCTTTTTCGATGTAGTTGCGGATGTCTTTGACCTTCTCGTCACCCAGCTGCGAATCGCGCAGGCGGCTGACGGCGTCATACTCATACAGGCCGTGCTGGGCCTTGGTGGTGGATTTGACGTTCCAAGAGATGATTGGAATATCGAGCGCACGGCTGACCTCCTCCGCCAACATGGTCTTGCCGGTGCCCGGCTCGCCTTTGATCAACAGGGGCCGCTCAAGCGTGATTGAGGCGTTGACCGCCAGCATCAGGTCTTCGGTGGCGACGTAGGAATCAGAACCGGTAAAACGCAAGGACAAGGGCTTACTCCTGGGAGAATTGGCTAGAACTTGGCGCGCAGCCTAGCGATGGTGGATCAGGACGGCAACCATGCCGCCAGTATTTACGCGACTGCTTTTTCTGCGTTGCGAATGAACTCATACAGGTGCTGGTCGACCGCCTGGATATCTTCCTCGAATTTGAGGAAGACGTTCAGGGTCTCGCGCACCATGTCGGCGTCGAGTTCGGTGGCGTGCAGCAGCAGCAGGACACGCGCCCAGTCGATGGTCTCCGAAACGCTAGGCTGTTTCTTCAGGTCCATGGTGCGCACGGACTGAACGAAATCGACCAGCATGGTCCGCAATTCCTTCGGAATCTCCGGCACACGCGCCTGGATGATCTCGCGCTCCAGCTTGGCATCAGGGAATGGCACGTACAGGTGCAGACAGCGGCGTTTCAGAGCGTCGGACATGTCGCGGGTGTTGTTCGAGGTCAGGAACACAAACGGGCGCTTTTTGGCCTTGATCGTGCCCAGCTCTGGGATCGAAATCTGGAATTCCGAGAGGATTTCCAGCATGAACGCCTCGAACTCGTGGTCGGATTTGTCGACCTCGTCGATCAGCAGCACGCAGCCGTCATCCTCTTTCAGCGCCTGCAGCAGCGGGCGCGGCGCCAAAAAACGCTCAGAGAAGAAAACGTCGGAATGCTTGTGCAGCTGGTCCATGGAGGCCGTCAGCCCCTTCGCACCCTGCAACACCTCATCCATCTTGTCTTTCAAGATCTGGGTATAGAGCAATTGCTTGGCATAGCGCCATTCGTACAGCGCCTTGCCTTCGTCCAGACCTTCATAGCATTGCAGCCGGATCAGCGGCGCTTCGAGATAGGCCGAAGTGGTGTTCGCCAACTCGGTTTTGCCGACGCCGGCCGGGCCTTCGATCAGGATCGGCTTTTCCAGATGGCAGGCGACATAGATCGCGGTAGCAATCGTGCGCGAGCAGATATAGCCGAGTTCGGCATAGCCCTGCTGGATACGCTCGATGGATTGCAGCTTTTCAGCGCGCATGGCGTTGAGATCAGTCATAGGGCGGAAAGTGCTCCAAACGGCAAGGTGAGAGGGCCGTTAACGAGCGACGGCCTTTAGACATTGGTTGCATAATGCCTGCGCACGCGCAACGCCGCAAGCGAGGCGGGTGGTCACGGCTGAAAGGGAAAACTCCCCCGATCCGCATACTCATACGGCAGGGTTGTCACGTCAGCTGGGCCCCAGTCGGGCGTATCGACGATGAGGATGTCTTCGCAGAGCGGCGTGTAGACGTGACGGAAGTGGGTTTTGGAGCGCAGCAGGATGACATCGAAGTCCTCAGGCACCAAGCCGAACTGGTCGAAAGGGTCACGGTCGATGGCGCTCCATTGGATGGAAATCAGCGAGACCATGACGCCGCCACCCAGGTCCAGGACCGCGCTAGGGCCAAGGTTGAAAGTCGCGCCGGTGTAGAGCGGGCCGGTGACTTTGATCGTCTTCTGACCTGCCCAGATGATTTTTGCCGAGACAGAAAGCGGCCCACCAGCCTGCGGTGAGGTCTTGCCGCAGAGTTGCAGATCCACCGTCGCGCCCGTACCAGCGGCAACGCAGGCGGCGGCACATTCGGGGTCAAACATGAATGGCGCGAAGACCCGGGCTCCGCTCTGCCGCGCCAGCAACTCCCGCAAGGTATAGGTCGAGTCGTTAAGCCTGTCCGCGTGCTCCAGAATGCAGACCGGTTTGGCCGCGCGCTTCGCCAGATCCAGCGCCTGGGAGACGCCGGTGGCTACGTCCAGCACTAGTTCACGGCGGAACAGTACGCTGCGCCAGTCCCGAGCGAGGCCGGCGAGGCGTTTGGCGGTGCGCTGGGCCAGGCCTTCGTCACCATCGGTCACGACGACAACGCTCATGCCGCAATCGGGCACGTCGGCATAGGCAAAGCCGCAGAAAATGGTGATATCGAGCACGCCCGGCGTGTGCATCTCCAGGTCGCGGGCGTGCTGCATCAGCGTCGCCAGCGGCTCCAGGCAGGTGGCGGAGAAGATCGATGGCAGGATGATCCCCGGCCGGGCATAGCCCATCGCCAGCCCTTGCTGGCCGCGCAGTTTCGCAATCAGCATCCGCGCTGCCCGCTTGCCGGTAACAGCCATATCCGTGTGCGGCGAGTAGTGGTAGCCGGCCAGCACGGTAGCCGCGTCCACCACATCCTGACCGATATTGCCGTGCAGGTCGAAGGCGACAGCGATGGGGAAGTCAGGTCCGACCTCCGCGCGGATCGCCTGCAACACCTGAGCGTCAGCATTTCGGCGCGAGGGCGTGGCGAGCGCGCCATGCAGGTGCAGCAGCAGGCCGTCAACTTCGTTTTTGAGCTCGGCCAGACCCGCGACGATCTCACCGACATATTTGTCAAACGCCGCCTCGCTGGCGCTGGCCGCCGCACCCGCGCCGGCATTGGTCAGGCCCACTGGCTCTATGCCCTCCGCCTTACAAACCTTCAGGAAGCCGCCAACGCTGGTGTTTGTGCCAGCAAGCCCCTCAACCAGCTCGTTGCCGCTGAGGGCACCGCGAGAGAAGTCGGCAATATCGGTAGTCTCTGGCAGGAAAGTCACGCTTTCCAGTGCGAATCCGGCGATGGCTAGGCGCATGGGCTGGTCTCTCTCAACAAACGGGGTATGCTCTCAACCAACACCCTAAACCAGAGGCGCACCATGATCGACCCACACGGCATCCCCGAGACCGAAACCTTCGTCACCCACCTGGAATGTGGCTACGAGGGCGACCGGTATGAGGCCGACACGCTGCACAATCTCTCCAAGGCCGGCAAGCCGCTGCTGGTGCGCTATGACCTGGATGGTGTGAAGAAGGCGCTGACCAAGGACGTGCTGGCCTCTCGCGCGCCGACCATGTGGCGCTACCGCGAATTGCTGCCGGTGCGGCACTCGAAAAACATCACCGCGCTGGGCGAGATCATGACGCCCATCGTCCGCCTGCCGGCCGCGGAGAAATCCAACGGCAGCAGCGCCCCCTTGCTCGTCAAAGACGAGGGCCGCTTACCGACCGGCTCGTTCAAGGCGCGCGGACTGGTGATGGCGGTCTCCATGGCGAAAGAGTTGGGCATCAAACGCGTGGCGATGCCGACCAATGGCAATGCCGGTGCCGCTATGGCAGCCTATTGCCGCCGCGGCGGCCTGGAGGCCTATATCTTCTGCCCGGAGGATACACCGGACATCAATGTGCGTGAGATCGCGCTACAGGGTGCCAAGGTCTGGAAGGTCAACGGCTATATCGACGATTGCGGCAAAATCGTCGGCGAGGGCAAGGAGCCGATGGGCTGGTTTGATACCTCCACGCTGAAGGAGCCGTATCGGATCGAGGGCAAGAAAACCATGGGCCTGGAATTGGCCGAACAGCTGGGCTGGCAAGTGCCGGACGTCATCCTCTACCCGACTGGCGGCGGCACCGGCCTGATCGGCATGTGGAAAGCGTTTGCCGAGTTGGAGGCCATCGGCCTGATCGGCTCCAAACGCCCTCGCATGGTGGCAGTGCAAGCTGCCGGCTGCGCGCCCATAGTCCGCGCCTTCGACGCTGGCGAGCGTCACGCGACCCGTTGGGAAGATGCCAAGACCATCGCCTATGGCGTGCGCGTACCCCAAGCCATCGGCGACTTCCTGATCCTGGACGCAGTGCGTGAGAGCGGCGGCTTCGCCATTGCCGTTGACGATGACGCCATCCAATCGGCTCAGGTGGAGGTCGCTCGCGACGAAGGCCTGCTGCTCTGCCCCGAGGGTGCCGCCACCTACGCCGCCTACCGCGAGGCGCGGGCCGATGGGCGCATCAAGGCCAACGAAAGCTGCGTGCTGTTCAACTGCGCCACCGGCTTGAAATACGAAATGCCGGCGGTGACGGCCCAGATCGATCGGCACAAGCCGATTGATTGGGCCGCACTGGCGGCAGCGTAACAGAATTTCAGGTCTGAGGAGAAAACCGATGAGCCAGTGTATTGTGATCGTCCAGTTCGATCTGCCGAAACGCCCGACTGAGCAGGCTATTTCCGGTGGTTTGGGGTCAGCTCCGACCTACCGCGCGCTGGAGGGTAAGGGATTAATCCGCAAGGATTACCTCAACGGCGATGCCGGCACCGGCGGCGTCTACCTGTGGGAGAGCCGCGCGGCGGCAGAGGCTTGGTACACGCCAGCGTTGGTGGCATCACTAACCGAACGTTTCGGCGCAGCACCTCGCCTGACTTGGTATGACACCCACGTCACAGTCGATAATCTGCTGGGCGAGACGCGGGTGGATGGTGTTGCCGCCTCCGAGGCAGTGGCCGCGGAATAGAGCTCGGCCCCACCGCCCTCCTAGAACGCGCTCCTAGAACGCGCTCGCTGGCAGGCCGCCACCATCGACCTGGATCGCCTGGCCGGTGGTGTAGCCGGCATCTTCGCTAGCAAGATAGGCAATCAGCGCGGCTATTTCGTGCGGTTGGCCATGGCGTTGGGCCGGCAGGTATTTGGCGCGCTCAGCCAGCCCGGCCGCAACGTCATCCCACCCAGCGCGCAGTGTTGAGGAAATCGCGCGGTCTGTGGTGATGGAACCAGGGCAGATGCAGTTCACTGTGATCCCCAACGGCGCCAGATCATGCGCGACGGACCGGGTTAAGCCGATCACCGCAGCTTTCGACGCCGAATAGGCCGCTCGCTCCGGTAATGCCACCAGCCCAGCTACGGACGACATGGAGATGACACGGCCCCAGCCCAAGCGCTTCATGTGCGGCACGGCGGCCTTGGTCATCAGGAACACGCCTTTGGCGTTGATGTTCATGACTGCGTCCCAGCCCTCCTCCGGCACATCTTCAATCTGGCCACGGTCATTGCCGTGGGGCGCACCAGCGTTGTTCACCAGGATATCGAGCCTGCCGTATTTCTCGACCACACGATCGACCAGAGATTTGGCGCTGGCTTCTTGGCTGACATCGCCTGTGAGTGAGAACGCTTCACCGCCGGCGTCTTCAATGCGCGCAACAAGTGTGTCCAGCCCCTGCCATGCCGTTGGCGCGCGATCCAGCGTGTTGTCGTTCTCGACCCCGGCAGCGGCAATGTCCGCTACGGCGACGATGATCCCAGCTCGTGCGAGGCGTTGAGCAGTGGCAGCACCGATGCCGTTCTCTTTACCGCAACCGGTGATCAGGGCGACGCGTTTTTCTGTAGTCGGCATGGGGTTCGTCCTCGGGTGTTTGCGTGTATTGCCCGAAACTATAGCGCCAAGCGCTAACCCCACCAGCCCCAGTGATCGCCCGCGGCATAGATAAAATAACAACCGCCTGCGACGATCACCGCCTCAACCACCAAGATATGCACCCGGATCGCCGTCCGCCGCACAATCCAGCGCCCGGTGAGATTGCCGGGAATGGTGCAAAGCCCGATCAGAAACCCGGCAACGGCCAACCCAGGATCGAGCACGGCAAAGCCGCCAAACACCACAGACTTGGTCACGTTCACCGTCAGCGCCACAGCGGCCATCGTGCCCATCAGCGCCTCACCCGCCAGGCCAACGGCCAGCATGAACGGCGCCAGGATCAGGCCCGCCCCAACCGTGGAGCCGCTCAGCACACCGAAAGGCACGCCAATGCCCATGATCGTGCGCTTGCCAACGCTGACATTGCGGCGGTGCATCAGGCGGCGCAGCGGGATCATGCTGATCAGGAAGATGCCCATCAGCAGCGCGATGGCGCTGGTCGGCAGGTAGGAATACACCACCGCACCGACGATAATGCCGGGGAAGGCCGTGGTCATCAGATCCCGGTACACGTTCCACGTGAAACCCTTGCGAAACGCCCACACACGGCTGGCATGGCTGACCAGCAGCGAGACGGCAATCACCGGCACCACCGCCTTGATGCCGATCACAGGCGCCAGCACGATTGACAGGATCAGGCCACCGCCGAACACAGCGATGCTGTGAAAGGCCGCCGAGAAAAACGCGCCAAGCACGATGTAGACGAGCGTGCCGGTATGCAGGTCGCCAAAGATCTGAGTCAGGTTTTCGAGCATGAAAGGTGGGCGAGCGCCACGTCCAATGATATGAGTGGATGCACCATAGGAGTCCCGCTGGAAAAGAGAAGCCCGCTTCGCCGATGACCGATACTGCCCACCCCATTTCCGCCGCCCCGATCTCGATTGCCCAGGCCCATGAGATCGAGCGCGCCGTCGCTGCTCGTGCTATGGCGCACATCTTGCTCGAGACCAAATCGGCCTATTGCTACGACGATGAGCCGTTCACCTTTACCAGCGGCCGCCGCAGCCCTGTCTATATCGACTGCCGCCAGCTGATCAGCTTCCCCCGCGCGCGCGCCAAGCTGATGGACTTGGCCGTCCAGACCATCGAACGCGATATCGGCCATGAGAGCATCGACGTCGTCGCTGGTGGCGAGACCGCCGGCATCGCCTTCGCCGCATGGATCGCCGAACGCATGGGCCTGCCCATGGTCTATGTGCGCAAGCAGTCCAAGGGTTTCGGCCGCATGGCGCAGATCGAGGGCATCATGCCCGAAGGCGCGCGCGTGCTGTTGGTCGAGGATTTGGCGACGGACGGCGGCAGCAAGGTCAATTTCATCAACGCCATCCGCGAGGCGGGCGGTGTGATTGCTGACTGCATGGTGCTGTTCCACTACGGCATTTTCCCGGAGAGCACCTCGACGATGGGGGAGCTGGGCGTGAAGCTGCATGGGCTCGCCACTTGGTGGGATGTGATCGAAGAGGCTGAGGCCAGCGGCTATTTCCCGCCGGAGAAAGCTGCCGTTGTGCGCGAGTTTTTGAGTGCGCCTGATGGATGGACGCCGAAGGGGTAGGTTGGTGCCAATGCACTTCCCCCTTCAGCCTGAGGTGCGAGGCATAGCCGAGCCTCGAAGGCGGCGAGCCGTGCTCCGACCGGCCCTTCGAGGCCGCCTATCGGCGGCACCTCAGGACGAAGGAATTGAAACCACTACCGTGTTGGCGGAGTTATAGGCATGCGCATAGTCAGTTCGGCCCTCGCGCTGCTGGTGTCACTCGCATTCATGACCTCCACCGCCCACGCCAAACGCACGCTCGTCATCGGCGTCACGCAATTCCCGTCCACCTTTCACCCGATCATCGATGCCATGCTGGCCAAGAGCTATGTGCTGGGCATGGCGTTGCGGCCCGTGACCTCGTACGACCACGATTGGCAACTTACCTGCCTGGTCTGCGAGACACTACCAACACTGGAGAATGGCGGTGCGGTGCGGGAAAAGACGCCGAACGGCAAGGATGGCGTGGCCGTCACCTACCGCATCCGCAAGGGCCTGACCTGGGGCGATGGCGTGCCGGTGACCTCCGACGACATTCGCTTCACCTGGGAGGTGGGCAAGCATCCAGAAAGCGGCGTTACCGGGGCCGACGTCTACCAGCGTATCTGGAAGATCGAGACGCCCGACGCCCGCACAGCCGTGCTGCACACCGACCGGGTGACCTACGACTACAACGCCTTTGGGGTGGAGCCTCTGCCGGCGCACCTGGAACGCCCGGTGTTTGAGGCCGACCCGCGCGGCTATAAGCAACGCACGCTCTATGACCGCGAGACTACCAACCCGGGCCTGTATTTTGGCCCTTACCGCGTCGCCGAGGTCTCTGCCGGTGCGTTTACCGCGCTGGAGCGGAACCCCTATTGGCAAGGGCCAATGCCCTATTTCGACCGGATCGTTGTTCGCATCATCCCCAACACGGCGGCGCTGGAAGCCAATCTGCTGTCCGGTGCAGTGGATTATATTGCCGGCTCTCTAGGTCTGACGCTGGATCAGGCATTGTCGCTTGAGCAACGCCGTGGTGGAGATTTCGACTTCATCTACAAAGCGGGCCTGATCTACGAGCATTTGGACGTCAACCTCAGCAACCCGGTCTTGGCAGATCGGCGCGTACGGCAGGCGCTGCTGTATGGCGTGGACCGGCAGGCGATCAGCCAGAAGCTGTTCCAAGGCAAGCAGCCGGTGGCCGATAGCAATGTCTCGCCGTTGGATTGGGTGCATTCTGACGATATAACGCGCTATCCCTATGACCCGGCCAAGGCCAAAGCGTTGCTGGCCGAGGCCGGCTGGACGCCAGGCCCGGGCGGCGTTCGCGTCAATGCCAAGGGTGAGAAACTGAGCGTCTCGCTGATGACCACCGCTGGGGCCAGGGTGCGAGAGCAGGTGCAGCAGGTGTTGCAGCATTATTGGAAACAGATCGGCGTCGAGGCCAGAATTCGCAACGAGCCCGCCCGCGTCTTCTTTGGCCAGACCGTGCGCGAGCGCCGGTTCGAAGGCCTCGCCATGTTCGCGTGGATCAGCGCGCCGGAAAGCCTGCCGCGGACCACGCTCTATTCCTCAATGATTCCAACAGAAGCGAACAATTGGGCCGGCCAGAACTACACCGGCTATGTCAATCCAGCGGTTGATGCTCTGATTGACGCCATCGAGGTGGATCTGAACCGCGAAACCCGCGCGGTGAAATGGGCGGAGTTGCAGCGCTTCTACACTGAGGACCTGCCCGCCTTGCCACTGTATTTCCGCGCCGATCCCTACGTCATTCCAAAATGGCTGAAGGGCATCCGGCCCACTGGCCACCAGTCGCCGACCACGCTCTGGGTTGAGGAGTGGCGGGCGGAAGGGCTATAGCGCGAATGTCGACATTCCCCGTTCCGAATGGCTGCATTGCCGCTATCGTCACCCATCTGCAAATGACAGCGCCTGCTCAAGTCGCGGCCCCCCAGCTGCCACGGGGCGGGCTCGCGCTCCGTCGGGTTACAAATCCCCAGGTGGATTGGTACCTGCGGCTGTATCGCGCCGTCGGCGAGGATTGGCTCTGGGCGACCCGCCTGTTTCTGACAGAACGAGATCTGGCGGCGATCATCCAAGACCCAGCAATCACAATCTACGCCATTTGCGACGGCGAGCGCGAAATCGGCATCGTGGAACTGGACTGGCGCGAGGCGCCGGATTGCGAGGTCGTGTTCTTCGGCCTCGTCGCAGATGCGCTAGGCCAGGGTCTAGGCCGATGGGCCATGGCCGAAGTACAGCGCCTGGCGTTTAGCAATGGCGCCCGCCGGCTCTGGCTGCACACCTGCACATTGGACCATCCGGGTGCCGTGCAATTCTACCAGGCCCAGGGCTTCCACGCCTTTATGCGAGAAATCGAGATCATGGAGGACCCACGACTTGCCGGCCTGACCCGGCCAGAAGCTGGCGCATACCACCCGATCCTAACGCCTATCCCTGAGCCAGACGTGTGATTCTGCTCTACACCGACTTTGGCTGGCAGGGGCCATATATCGGCCAGATGCACGCTGCCATTCACGCGCAATCGAGCGGCGTCCCAGTGGTGGACCTGATGCACGACGCGCCGCCTTTTCAACCCAGGCCCGCCGCCTATTTGCTGGCAGCACTGGCGAGCCGATGGCCGAACGGTTCAGTCATTGTCGCCGTCGTCGACCCTGGGGTCGGCAGCAGTCGCCTGCCGCTAGCGGTTAAGGCTGGGGGATGCTGGCTGGTTGGGCCGGATAACGGTTTGTTGGTGCCGGCGGCACGGGCACTGGGCAGCTCTCAGCATTGGCAAAGGATTGCGTGGCTACCGCAGAGCCTGTCCGCCTCGTTTCACGGCAGAGACCTGTTCGCACCGACGGCAGCTAGGCTGGCTCAAGGAGACGACAGCGATCTGATGCCTTTGGAGGATGACCCGGTCGGATGGAATTGGCCGGCGGAGGAAGCGGCCATCGTCTATTGCGACGGCTATGGCAACGTCATGACCGGCCTCGCGCCGCGCGATGGCGGCGTGCTCAAAGCCAAGAGCCAGCAATTCCGCCAATGCCGTACGTTTGCCGATGCGGCTGTTGGCCAGGCATTTTGGTACAAAAATGCCCTGGGTCTGGCGGAAATCGCTGTGAACCAGGGCCATGCAGCGTCGCGTTTGGGACTGACCCTCGGCGACGCTGTAGAATGGGTATAGGGTTGGAGAGCGGACCTAGGCGGCTTCGCTTTCCTCGACTGCACCCATCGCGATGGCTTCGACGAAGGTGTCGCTGAACGCTTCCAGAGCCTCACCGCCAGCGCTAGAATAGAGTGCGCCGTCAACGACGATCGCCTCATCGCCTTTCCAGATAGCACCAGCCTGGCTCACGACCTCTTCAACCACCTCGTTACCGGTGACCGTACGACCGACAATGCATTCGGCTGCGATCAACAAGATGGCGCCACGGCCCAGCACACCGACCGGCTTGCCGGAATCGACCATGCCTTTGACGATGCGTTTGGCGTGAGCATTCATGCCCAGCGATTGCAGCGAGCGCTCACCGCCTGGTATCAGCAGAGCGTCATACTGGCTCGGCAGCACCTTGTTCAGGCCGCTGTCGACGAAAAAGTTGTGGCCCCAGGAATCCTCGTGCCAGCCGTTCACAACACCGACCTCATTGGAGATGATCGCCGACGCGGCACCCTGCTGCGTCAAGGCTTTCTGCACCTCGGTCATGTGGGTTTCTTGGAAACCATTGGCAACAATAATGGCGACGTTTTTACCGCTGAGACGCTTTTCGGACTGCATGTGATATCTCCTATTTCTCTGTCGTGCTGCCTGCGGGCAATTTTGGATGGGTCAACAGACACTGCTTGGCGAAATTGCCAGCCGATGTTTGTGACGAGCCCGATTGCAGAGAGCACTGGTTGCCGGAGCGCAACCCCTGTGGCAGCCAGCCCCGATTGGGGGCAGCGACGGATTGTTTCGCTCCGTTATGGATGGCCCAACCTAAGGCGCGCGTTGTTGCGATGCAACGCGCGTCAATGGCGCAGGCAGTGTTTTGCGGCAAGTTGTCCGCTGGTTAGTCCTTTGGAACCATACCGCGCAAACGCAGTCTTAGCGCGTTGAGCTTAATGAATCCTTCCGCATCCCGTTGATCGTAAACGGTGTCCGCTTCGAACGTTGCCAGTTCGGTGTTGTAGAGCGTGGTTGGCGACTTGCGACCGACCGTGCGCACATGGCCCTTAAACAGCTTGACCCGCGCCGTGCCACGCACCCGCTTCTGGCTTTCGTCTATTGCTGCCTGCAGCATCTCCCGTTCTGGCGAGAACCATAAGCCGTTGTAGATCAGCTCTGCATAGCGCGGCATCAGCTCGTCTTTCAGGTGCATTGCACCACGATCGAGGCAGAGCGATTCCACCGCGCGCCGGGCCTCGATCAGGATGGTGCCGCCGGGGGTCTCATAGACACCGCGGGATTTCATGCCGACGAAGCGGTTCTCGACCAGGTCAAGCCGGCCAATACCGTGTGCGCCGCCCAGCTCGTTCAGCTTGGTCAGCAAATCTGCTGGCGACATGCCGACGCCATCGATAGCCACCGGGTCGCCATGTTCAAAGTCAATCTCGACATATTGCGCTGTGTCCGGCGCATTCTCTGGCGCGACAGAGCGGGTGAACATGTCCTCATCCGGCTCGACCCACGGGTCTTCCAGCGCTTTGCCTTCATAGGAGATGTGCAGCAGGTTGGCGTCGGTTGAGTACGGTGCCTCGCCGCGCTTATCCATGGCGATGGGGATTTGGTGCTTCTCGGCAAAATCGATCAGCTTGGTGCGGGAGTTGAGATCCCACTCGCGCCAGGGGGCAATCACCTTGATATCCGGCTGCAGCGCGTAATAGCCCAGCTCGAACCGCACCTGATCGTTGCCTTTGCCGGTCGCGCCGTGGCTGACCGCATCGGCGCCGACCATCCGTGCGATTTCAATCTGGCGCTTGGCAATCAACGGGCGGGCGATGGACGTGCCCAGCAGATAGACGCCCTCGTACAACGCGTTGGCGCGGAACATCGGGAAGACGAAGTCGCGCACAAATTCCTCGCGCAGATCGTCGATAAAGATCTGACGAACGCCCGCCATCTCCGCCTTTTTTCGCGCTGGCTCCAGCTCTTCGCCCTGGCCCAGGTCGGCGGTGAAGGTCACCACCTCGCACTTGTATTCCTCCTGAAGCCATTTCAGGATGACCGAGGTATCCAGGCCGCCGGAATAGGCCAACACCACGCGTTTGATCTGATCTGCCATAGGTCCTCGCAGCTAGCGCCGTCCCGCCATAGCGTATGACAGTGGGGAACGGGCAAATGTTAACGGTTGGTTTACCGATGAATCCGTACTTTCATAGCAATGCGCAGTACGCGGGCGGCATCCGGTTCGTCAAGAGCCGCCGCGCCCAAACCCCTGCGCATGGGTTTGATGCAACAAAGTGGCCGCAAGTGGTAGCGCCACTTTAGGAGGGATCCGGTGGCAAAACCTCATACCCCTGCCGCGCCGCCAGACCACAGGGCCGGCCCGCCGCGTGATCCCGTGCGTGGTGGGGTGATCAGTTCCGACCCGAATTTCGGAAATTCGGTCAGGGCAGCGATAGCCAATGCCACGCCGCAATTCGACCTTTTGAGTTTCGCCAAAGCATCTGAAGTGCGGGATGCGCTGGCGGCTCGGCTGCTATCGTCTCCTGCACGGAAGATCAGCTTCGTCTTGATAGATGGGCGCGCTGATACCGAACGGGCCGTCGCCCTGGTTGCCAATCTGCGGGCCATCGCCCCAACCGTGGAAATTCTGATTGCCAGTGATCCCATCATCGCCGCAGATCGAACCTTCATTCGACAAGCGTTTGCTTTGGGCGCATGCGATGTGCTGGCAGGGCCGCCCTGGTCGTCGGACGTTCTGATACATGCGCTGCACCGGGCCGCCTGGCAGACCGCCGCGGCTGATGCCGCGACTCCCATGGTTGTTGCAGAGCCCCCGGCGCCATGGGGCGAACGACCGGATCGCAGCCTGATGGCGGAAGTCGGCCACGAGATGCGCACGCCGTTGGGAACGATGATCGGCTTTGCGCAATCAATTGAGCAGGAAACGCTGGGGCCAATCGGCAGCGCGCCAGAGCGGTATCGCGACTATGCCCGCACCATCCGCACCAGTGGCGAGCATCTACTGGAGCTGTTCGACGATCTGCTGGAAGTCGGTGCCGCCTGCGCCCGATCGATCGCAGCCGGTGAGACGATCTTGCTATCTGACATCGTCGAGCGCTCCGCAGAACTGGTGCGCGGGTCGATAGATTCGAAAGGCCTGAGCCTGCACATTGAACCAGCCTGCGGCGATGCCGCCACCGTTGGCAATGTCACATTAGTGCAGCAAGCGGTGCTCAACCTGCTGCAGAACGCAATCAAGTTCACACCGCCTAGCGGCAATATCTGGCTAAAAGTTTGCGCCGCTGACGCAATCCGCATCACCGTTCGCGATGATGGTATCGGTATTGAGGAGGCTATGCTGTCCCAACTGCGCAAGGGCGCGTCTGGCCTGCCGGTCCCATCCAGGCAAAGTTATGGCCTGGGGTTGGCTTTCGTCCATCGGGTCGCCGCGGCCCATGGCGGCACAGTTGAGTTGGACAGCGCCGTTGGCGGCGGCACGACTGCTCGGCTGGTGCTGCCTGCCCGGGGCCGGACGATGCCGCCGGCTGCAACCGGCTAAAATAGGCGGTGTCTGGCGGACCGACCGCTACTTGCTCTTGCCGGCCTCTTCCGCTGCCTTGAACGGGTCGTTGCCTGCACCTGCCGGATCGGCCTTGCCATCGTTGATGTCGATTTTCCGCTTTTGCGAATAGGCCGCGCGCGCAGCAGCATAGTAGTCCAGAGACTGGTGCAATGCATCCAGCGGCTCAATCAGCTTTTCACGATTAACCAGAACTGATGCGGCTGTGCGGCTATAACGGAACGCCTCACCGCCATGTTTCGGCAAATACGTGACGGCGTTCACTGGGTCGATAACCCGATCAATCACGCTACCAATACCATCGCGCAGGTTAGAAGGCCCGAGCAAAGGCAGCACCAAATACGGGCCGGGACCAGAGCCGTGAACCGCCAAAGTCTGCCCCATATCCTCATCATGGAATTTAAGGCCGTGCGCGGTTGCCACATCAAACAGGCCGCCTACACCCAGGATGGTGTTCATAAAGAAACGACCGAAGGCAATCTGCGCACGGTCTGGCTTGCCTTGCAAAAGGTCGTGGACCATTGTCAGCGGCAGTGTCAGATGGTCGACGAAATTGCTGACCATCGATTTCACCGGACGCGGGGTCAAATCTCGGTAGACCACGGCGGCAGGCCGAATCAGCGCGGTATCCACCGCATCGTTGAACGCAAAGACATGCCGGTTGACCGGCTCAAACGGATCGAACACCTGGTTCGGGCCATTTGCGGCGCAACCGCTAAGCACACCACCAACAGCCGCGACCAACAGGCCGCGCCGCATTATTCCTTGCAGCGATTTGAACCAAGCCATTCCCACATAACCTTTTAAAGAGGTTCATCTTCGCCGACGTGCGATCCACCCGCACCAGAAAGATGATAAACCGAAATCATTACCGCTCTGCTAGCACAACCATCAGGTTTTGCCAACGATAGGCGTTGCGGCGGCGCGTTAGATGTTGCGCCTTTTCCACAGAGACAGAAATTTGTTGCATTTTGATCACATATAATGATATCTTTATATAGTTATGAACCACTCCACACAACTACACCTCACTGTCTTAAGAACCACCTGCTGATGCTGAATCTGGTTGATTCGCTAAAGGCAGCGGCGGAGCCAACCCGGCTGCGCATCTTGAGTCTGTGTGCGGGGGGTGAGTTGGCCGTATCGGAAATCACCCAGATTTTGGGCCAGAGCCAGCCTCGGGTATCGCGTCACCTGAAAATTCTGGCTGACGCCGGCCTTCTGATTCCAATGCGCGAAGGCAACTGGACGTTCTATCGGTTGGAACGAAGCGAAAATCCAGTGGCTGCGGCTGTCTTGACGTTGATCCCTGCTGACGACCCAATCCTGACGCAAGATCAGGCGCGGCTAGCGGAAGTGCGGGAGCGTCGGCGGACTGAGGCCGAGACCTATTTCAATACTCACGCTCAATCCTGGGATGCAATCCGTCGGCTGCATATCGATGCCAGCCAAGTCGAAGCGATGCTGCTGCGGCAGGTCCCAGACGGCGCGTTTGACAGTCTGTTGGATGTCGGCACCGGCACAGGTGAAGTGCTGGCATTGCTGGCACCGCGGGTGCAACAGGCCATCGGGCTGGATATCTCACGGGACATGTTGGCCGTGGCGCGCGATCGCATTACGGGCGCTGGGCTGTCGTATGTCAGCCTCCGGCTCGGCGACATGTATGCGCTGCCGGTGCCTGATCATTCCGTCGATCTTGTCACGGTGCACCTGGTACTGCATTTCGCGGACGTGCCAGAGCGTGTGGTGGCCGAAGCGGCCCGAGTATTGCGCCCCGGCGGCCGGATCATCGTGGTCGATTTCGCCCAGCACACACGCGAAGAGCTGCGCACCCGACACGCCCATCGCCGACTGGGCTTTACAGAGGCCGAAGTAGGCGACTGGTTTGCACAATGCGGCCTGCAAATGACCCGTGGTGAAGCGCTTCCAGGCGATCCGCTAACCGTGATGGTCTGGACGGCTGACCACGCCACTGCTGACACCCGCCGGCTGACGCGCAACCGCGTTGCCGCCTCGCCCTGGATTTAGGCTAGGCCTGAACCCCAGAGCTGACACCCAGGCTTTATACAAGGTATTGAAGATGACGACGAACACCACGACTGACCACAGCAAACTGGGCATGTCATTCGAGTTCTTCCCGCCTAAGACCGATAAGGCTGAGGAATCGCTCTGGCGCACCATTGAACGGCTAGCACCTTTGTCGCCGCGCTTCGTCTCTGTCACCTATGGCGCGGGCGGCACGACTCGTGAGCGCACCCATGCCACCGTCACCCGCATCCGACAGGAAACTGATCTAGAACCGGCAGCACATCTGACCTGCGTCGCTGCCAGCCGGGATGAGATCGACGCGATCGCGCGCACCTATTGGGATGCCGGCATCCGCCATCTGGTGGCTTTGCGAGGCGATGCCCCAGACGCGGCCAATGGCTATGAGCCACAAGCGGACGGCTATGCCTATGCCGTCGATCTGGTTGAGGGGCTACGCAAGGTCGCTGACTTCGAACTGAGCGTCGCAGCATATCCGGAAACGCACCCAGCCGCGCCCAATGCGGACTTTGAGATCGACTACTTGAAGCGCAAGATCGATGCCGGTGCGACTAGGGCAATCACCCAGTTCTTCTTCGATGCGGATGTCTATCTGCGGTTCCGCGATAAGCTCGGCGCCGCCGGGATCGATATTCCGCTGGTGCCGGGCATCATGCCGATCACCAACTTTGCCACCGCCAGCCGCTTTGCCGGCATGTGCGGCGCTAGCATTCCAGACTGGATGGGGCGGCTGTACGCCGATCTCGATGACGATGCCGAAAGCCGGCAACTGGTCGCCGCAACGCACTCGGCAGAGCTGTGCCGGCGCTTGCAGGCGGAGGGCGTACGTGAGTTCCACTTCTACACCCTGAACCGGGCAGAGCTCACCTGGGCGATTTGCCGGCTGTTGGGTGCCGCGCCCGCTCTGCGCTCTGGAGAATCTGCGTTGTCTGCCGCGGTGTAGATCAAAGCGCTTGGAACGGAGCGCCGAGCCAGCTTAGACTATCGGTCAAACACTAGACGCCCAGATGCAAAATCTAGCGGAGGACCGATGCCAGAACCCCAACTCCAACACCTGGACATGCGCGGTTTCGCATTGCCCTACCGCCGCGCGGGCTCTGGCCCGACCGTGTTGTTTTTGCATGGCGCTGGCGGTGCCGGCGGCTGGACGCCCTGGCATGCAAAGCTGGCAGAGAGCGTAGACCTAATCGCGCCGGAGCATCCCGGTTGGGACTCTGCGGAGACGCCGGACTGGCTCGACCACACCACCGACCTCGCCTTTTTCTATTTGGATGTAATGGATCGGCTGGGGCTGGAAAATGCCCATCTGGTCGGCCATTCGCTCGGCGGCTGGACCGCGGCGGAAGTGGCTATCCGCAACACCTCGCGCCTCTCCAGCCTCACGCTGCTATGCGCGGTCGGTCTACATGCGGATGGGATGCAGGCGGCGGATGGCTTTCTGCAACCGCCAGAGGAGCGGGTGAAGACGCTGGTCTATTCCGCCCAGCACCAGCAAATGATGCTGGAGCGCGCGCTTGACCCAGACCTGCTGGACCTGAGCCTGAAAAACAGCATGATCGCGGCGAAACTGCTGTGGCAGCCGCGCAACTACAACCCGCAACTGAGCAAGTGGCTGCACCGGATCGACGTGCCAACGCTGCTGTTGTGGGGGGCAGATGACCAGATCGCACCGCCGGCCATCGCCGATGCCTACGAAGCGCTGATCCCAGATACAAAGAAGGTCATGATCGATGAATGCGGGCACATCCCGCCGATGGAGCAGACCGCCGCCTTCCTCAGCAATTTAACTGCTTTTGTGCAGGAGAACGCAGCATGAAGTTCTTCAACTTTCACCTGATGCCCTACGCCGCCGCCGACCTGGACGCCATCGAGAAGAATGGGTCTGCCTGGGTCACATATTCCAACAGCAATTACGACCCGATCAAAGGCGCGGAACTCTACCACAACTATCTGGATGAGCTGGAATATGCCGAGGAACTGGGCTTTGACGGCGTCGTTCTGAACGAGCACCACCAGACCGCCTATGGCATGATGCCAACGCCGGGCGTGCTGGCCGGTGCACTGGCGCGTTCGCTCAAGAAGATCAAAATCGCGATCTTGGGTCGGGCCTTACCATTGGTCTCAAACCCGCTGGTGATCGCGGAAGAGTATGCGATGCTCGATAACCTGACACGCGGGCGGTTTATCGCTGGCTTCGTGCGCGGTATCGGCGCCGAGTATCACGCCATGGGCGTCAATCCCGGATTCAGTCACGAGCGCTTTCAGGAAGCCCACGACCTGATCATGCAGGCCTGGACGCGACCGGGCCCGTTCGAGTTCGTCGGCAAGCATTATCACATGCGCTATGTGAACCCCTGGCCCCGCCCCTACCAAGACCCGCACCCGCCGATCTGGGTACCGAGCCAGGGCTCTGCCGACACGATCAAGTGGGCGGCGCGCATGGGCTATACCTATTGCCAAACGCTGAGCCCTATCGCAGTTGTCGCCGGCTTCTTCCAGATGTACCGCGATGCGGCGGAGGCCGCAGGACGGCCCGCCAGTAGCGATCAGTTAGCGTGGTCGAACTCGATCTACATTGCCGAAACCGACGAGAAAGCGCTGAAAGAAGCCAAACCCCATCTTGAGGCCTTAACCAATCGCTTCCTGAAAATGCCCATCGAGATGCTGCTACCACCAGGCTACACCAGCGTCGAGTCCATGAAACGCATCCGTGCGGCCAAGGTCGTCGGCAAGGTGCAGACGGCAGAGGATCTGGTAAAATCCGGCGTCGTGCTGGTCGGCAGCCCGAACACCGTGCGCGAAAAGCTGGAGGAGTATCAGGAACTTGCCGGCTTCAACACCTCCCTGACCAAAACCCAGTTTGGCACTATGCCCACCAGTCAGGCGCGGACCAATGCTGCGGCAATAGCCGAAGAACTTCTGCCCTATTTCCGGGCAAAGGCGCCCACAAAAGCGGCAGCCGAGTAACAATTTCAGCGGCGGTGGCATTCTTGCTTTCGCCCACATTGCCTCTGCTCTAAGGTTCGCCTGTCTGATAGAAAATCTATCTGCAAGACGGGAGATCTTAATGAAACGTATCGTAACTCTGGCTGCAGCAGCAGCACTGTTCGCCGGCGCATCCGCCAGCGCGCAAACCGTGAAGGTTGGCTTGTTCTCAGAGCCATCGGCGATGGACCCGCACTATCACAATCTGGGCCCGAACAACGCATTCTCCAGCAATGTGTACGAATCCCTGATTTTGCAGGATGAGAGCCAAAAGCTGACGCCGGGTCTCGCGGTTTCCTGGAAACCGGTGAATGACACCACCTGGGAGTTCAAGCTGCGCAAAGGCGTGAAATTTCACGACGGCAGCGATTTTAACGCCGACGACGTGATCTTTACGTTCGAGCGTGCACCGAACGTGGCAAACAGCCCATCGACCTTTGGCACTTACCTGAAGGGTAAGTCCTTCAAAAAGATCGATGATTATACCGTGCACGCGATCACGGAAAAGCCGTATCCGCTGATGCCGGTTGATCTCAGCCAAGTCTGGATTATCTCAAGCGACGTTGGTGCAGACGTCACCACCGCGCAGTTCAATTCCGGCAAAGCAGCGATTGGCACGGGCCAGTACAAGTTCATCGAATGGAAGCCCGGCGATACCATCTTGATCGAGCGCAATGATGGCTATTGGGGCGACAAGGCCGCGTTTGAACGGGTCGAGGTGAAGCCAATCAAGTCGAACCCGTCGCGCGTTGCTGCCTTGCTGGCCGGCGATGTCGACTTCATCGACAACGTGCCGACTGCCGACATTGAGCGCTTGAAGACCGAAAGTGACATCGTGCTGGCAAGCGGTATTTCCAACCGTGTGATCTATCTGCACATGGACCGGTTCCGCGATGACTCGCCGTACATCACAGGCACCAACGGCAAAAACCCTCTGTTCGACCTGCGCGTGCGCAAAGCCATCTCCAAGGCGATCAACCGCGAGGCGATTGTTGCCCGCGTCATGGAGGGCGTTGCCATCCCCGCCGGTCAGTTGCTGCCACCTGGCTTCTTTGGCACCTCCGAAAACCTGAAGGCGGAGCCTTACGATCCAGAAGGCGCTAAGAAACTGTTGGCCGAAGCAGGGTATCCAGACGGCTTTGGCTTGACCATTCACGGGCCGAACGACCGTTACATCAACGACGCCAAGATCGCGCAGGCGATTGGTCAGATGCTGACGCGTATCGGTATCAAGATGAAGGTCGAAACGATGCCGAAGAGCGTATTCTTCAGTTCGGCCAGCCGCGGCGGTCCCAACAAGACGCCGAAATACTCGTTCATCCTGGTTGGCTGGGGCTCCGGCACCGGCGAGGCCTCATCACCGCTGAAGTCGCTTGTCCATTCGAAGGATGCAGCGAATGGCTTCGGCGCTTCAAACCGTGGGCGCTACAGCAATCCGGAAGCGGATAAGCTGATTGAGGAAGCGCTGGCAACTGTCGACGACGCCAAGCGTGAAGCGCTGCTGGCAAAAGCGACGGAAATCGCCATCAACGATCTGGCGATTATTCCGTTGCACTACCAGGTCAATACCTGGGCGACGCGGAAAGAGGCGGGCCTGAAATACCTGCCACGCACCGACGAGCGGACTCAGTTCCGGTCGCTCGTAAAACAGTAGGCTGAAACGGGGCGCGGCAACTGGATGGTTTGCAATCCGGTCCGCGCCCTTTTTCTTTGTACTGACCTTTCCACCACCTCCGCCATCACCCCTGACTGACAAGGGTCATTCCCATGTGGGCCTATCTCACTAGGCGACTAGCTCAAGCCATCGCCGTTGTGTTTGTCATGGCTGTGATCGTGTTTTTTGGCGTCAATGTTATCGGCAATCCCGTCGACATTCTGATCAACCCAGAATTCACAGAGGCTGAATACCAGCAGGCCATCCGCGCCCTCGGCCTGCATCTGCCCTTGCATGAACAATTTTTCGTCTTTCTGAGCAATGCCCTAGAGGGCGACCTCGGCATCTCATTCGTCTGGGGCGAACCAGCCCTTAAACTCATTGCCCAGCGCCTGCCAGCAACACTGGAATTGGCCGGCGCGGCGATGTTCCTATCGATCGTGCTGGGCGTGCCCCTGGGTATGTATGCAGGCACGAAGCCGCATTCCTGGGTCAGCAAGTCGATTGTTTCGGGTTCTATCCTGGGCTTCTCGCTGCCCACCTTTTGGGTCGGCATCATGATGATCATGGTGTTCGCCGTAATGCTGGGCATCCTGCCATCCACGGGCCGAGGCGATACGGTGGAGGTTTTCGGCATAGAGTGGAGCTTCCTCACCTGGAATGGCCTCACCCACCTCGCCATGCCCGCCGTCAACCTGGCCCTGACCAACATCGCTCTGGTCATCCGCCTGTCGCGCGCCGGCACCCGCGAAGTCATGCTGCAGGATTATATCAAGTTCGCCCGCGCCAAAGGGTTGAGCCAGCGGCGCATCACCCTGGTGCACGTGCTGAAGAACACGCTGATTCCGGTGGTAACCGTGCTGGGACTGGAACTGGGTTCACTGATCGCGTTCTCCGTTGTGACCGAGACCGTGTTCGCCTGGCCCGGCATGGGCAAGCTGATCATCGAGTCGATCCAAGTGCTCGACCGCCCGATCGTCGTCGCCTACCTGATGCTGACCGTGCTGCTGTTCGTGACGATAAACTTCCTGGTCGACATCGTCTATTCGCTGCTGGACCCACGGGTTCGCGTTTCTGGAGCCGGAAAATAGTATGAGCAGCGACCCCAAAGAGACGGCGGAGCCGGCATCAATCGAAACTGCCGCAACTGCAGCCGCCCAACCCGCGCGATTAGCGGCGACAAACGTGGTGGAAACGCCATTCCAGCGCTTTCTCTCCGAATATTGCGAGAGCAAGATCGCCATTGTCGCGTTCTTCGTGTTCGCCGTGATCCTGTTCGTAGCGGTTTTTGCCCCTCTGATCTCACCACAAAACCCGTATGACCTGGGACAGATCGATATTATGGACGGCCGCTTAGCACCCGGCAGCACCACGTTCGACGGCGCCACGACCTATTGGCTGGGCACAGATGATCAGGGCCGGGACATGGTGTCCGCCATCTTCTATGGCCTGCGCATCAGTCTGGCCGTTGGTGCACTCAGTGGCATCATCGCCCTGGTGCTAGGCGCTATCGTCGGGCTAACCGCAGCCTATTTCGGCGGCAGGATCGAGGCGGCGATCATGCGGTTGGTCGACCTGCAATTGTCCTTCCCGGCCATCCTGGTGGCATTGATGCTGCTGGCGATCCTGGGCAAGGGCGTCGACAAAATCATCATCGCCCTGGTGATTGTGCAATGGGCCTATTACGCCCGCACCGTGCGCGCCAGCGCCCTGGTCGAGCGCGAACGGGAGTATATCGCGGCGGCCAAAGCGCTGGGCCTCTCTTCCTGGCGCATCCTGCTGCGCCACCTGCTGCCGAACGTGCTACCGCCGCTGATCGTGGTCGGTACGGTGCAGGTCGCCAGCGCCATCGCGCTGGAGGCCACCCTGTCCTTCCTCGGCATCGGCCTGCCCATCACCGAGCCATCCCTGGGTCTGCTGATCGCCAACGGCTTCGACTACATGCTGACTGGCAAATACTGGATCAGCTTCTTCCCCGGCGTCGCCCTGCTGCTGACCATCGTCTCCATCAATCTGATCGGCGACCAGTTAAGGGACGTGCTGAACCCGCGGTTGCGGCGGTAGGGAATTTCAGCCATGGACATTTTAATTTAATATACCTATATTAAACAGGATGATTGATGGGACCGTTCGAATGGGATGCAGAGAAGCGTCGAACCAATCTGACGAAGCACGGCGTCGATCTCTCGTTGATAACCGGCTTTGACTGGGATGCGGCTTTCACCCGGGCGGATACCCGAGGCAACTATGGTGAGGAGCGGTTCGTCTCACTAGGCAGGATCGGTGATCGGCTGTTTGATGCAGTCTGGATCGAGCGAGGCGGTTTCTGCCGGTTGATCAGCCTTCGAAAGGCCAATGCACGCGAGGGTAATCTGTATGACAAATCATAGGTCCTATATCGACGAAGACGGCGAAGCTTTGGAGCTGGACGAGCAGTTTTTCAAAGAAGCCAAGCGCGGCCGCCCGGCGCTTGCACCGGAACAGCGCAAACGGCAAGTAACGATGATGCTCGACCCCGACGTTATCGATCATTTCAAAAAAGAGGGGCGCGGCTGGCAGACCCGCATGAATGCGGCCTTGCGCAAAGTGGCAGGCCTCTCCTAGGCTTTACGCAACCGCCATGCGAGGAGCCTGCCTGATGCCATTAGATCCAGCCACTATCGAACAGTCTCTCCCCATCACCGTTCGAAATGTGCAGCCACTCGGCACCAAAGGGCAGCCACCGACGGATGTGCCGGAGTGGATTTGGGAGGTGGATCACCCGTACCTGCACGGGCACTTCGCACCCATCACAACCGAGATGAGCGCCGACAAGCTGGAACTCCTAGCTGGCGAAATCCCTAAGGATCTGGCCGGCGCCTATTTCCGCAACGGCCCGAACCAGGCGCACAAACCGGCCAATACCTACCACTATTACGATGGCGACGGCATGCTGCACGCCATCTATTTCCGCGATGGCAAGGCCTGGTACGCGTCGAAATGGGTGCGGACGATGGCATTTGAGAAAGAAGCGGAAGCGGGCAAGGCTATCTGGCCAGGCATGGCGGGGCCGTTCGATTTCTCCCTGCCCGGCTCGCCGATCAAGGACAACTCCAACACCGACGTCATCTTCTACAACGGCCAGCTGCTAAGCCTCTGGTATCAGGCCGGCGTGCCCTACGCCATCGACCCCTTTACGCTGGAGACCAAGGGCGCGGAAAATTTTGGCGGCAAACTGCGCCACACCCTCTCCGCCCACTCCAAGACCGACCCGCGCACGGGCGAATTGATCTATTTCGATTACAGCAACAAGCCGCCATACATGACCTACGGCGTCGCTAACGCGAAGGGCGAGCTGGTGCATGAAGTCCCCATCGACCTGCCGGGCCCGCGCCTGCCGCACGACATGGGCATGACCCAGAACTACGCGATCCTGCACGACCTGCCGTTCTTCCAGGACGAGAAAATCTTCCAGGAGACCAAGAAACGCCGCCTGCGCTTCCACCACGACGTGCCGGCCCGCTTCGGTGTGATCCCGCGCTATGGCCGCTCCGAGGATGTGCGCTGGTTCGAGGCTGAACCCTGCTACATTCTGCACATCGTCAATTGCTGGGAGGATGGCGACTGGGTTGTCATGGATGGCTGCCGCCAGACTGACCCCTCGCTCTACAAGCGCGATCCAGAGAACGGTCCGCTCGCCAGCATGATCGCCCAGCGCCACCGCACGCACGTGCTCTATCGCTGGCGGATGAACATGAAGACCGGCGAGGTGCGGGAGCACGCCATCGACGATCTGAACACCGAATTTCCAATGGTGAACCCGAACTTTCTGGGCCTGCCGAGCCGCTACTCGTTCAACCAATACCTGCCCTTGGTAGACAACACGCCCGGCAGCGTGGTCGGCCACTGCCAGACCTTCGACGCGCTGGTCAAGTATGACACCGAGACCGGTGCCCGCCAGCGCTGGGATTATGGCGCGGGCTGCTATGGCAACGAGACGCCGTTCGCGCCCAAAGTCGGTGCGACGGCGGACGATCCGGAAGACGACGGCTATCTGGTCACCTTCGTCACCGACACCGGCGACTGGCAGACAGAGTGCCATGTGTTCGACGCAAAAGACATCGAACAAGGCCCCATCGCCCGCATCAAAATTCCCCAACGCATCCCCACCGGCTTCCACTGCGCCTGGGTGACGGGCGAGGACCTGGGTTGGAGTTGAGGCAGAACTCTAGTTTCACGGATAGCTTTGACAGACGTTGACAATGAAAGGGAATTTGAGATGACTGACGGCGCAAACGGCTCGAAAGTCACTGGGCCTCCCAAATTCAACCATTTCGATCACGTTAGCTTTCCATGCAGAGACCTGGCTGAAGGGATCCGCTTCTATCGTGATGTGATCGGGTGCGAGCAGATCGTTGAAACCCAAGGTTTCGCCTTTTTCACAATCGCCAATATCCGGTTCGGCATCGGCTCTATCGGCTGTACGTTCATGAGCGAAGGGGCTGAATACCCGCACATCGCCTTCAATGTTGGGCCAAAGGCATTGGTCCAAATGAAGGAATGGTTGACCGCATGTGGCATACCCACCTCAGATTTGTGGACGCGTCAGGGCGTGGAAGCGCTGATGTTCTTCCTTGATCCGTCTCGGAATGTGATCGAACTGTTTTGCACGGAAGGGTATGCCGGGGCTGCTGATTTGCCCCGCGGCCCTGCCCGCGGCCACGGAACAACACTTGATCTCAACGAGATTTCCTATGATCAGTGGTCAGTGCCGAGTTAAATCATTCCCAAAGACCGCCCCCTCCCGCTTCCATTGCGCCTTGGTCGAGGGCTAAGGTCTGCGATGGATTCGAGGAGTTGAGCGCTGACCCAAACCACAATCTGCTTCGACCTGGACGGCACTCTGACCGACCCCAAGCTGGGGATCACCAATTGCATCCGCTACGCGCTGGAGCGACTTGGCCGACCCACACCCTCCGCCGATGACCTGACCTGGTGCATTGGCCCGCCGCTGTTGGAGAGTTTTGAAACCCTGCTGAATGATGCCAGCTTGGCAGAACAAGGGCTGGCGCTCTACCGCGAGCGGTTCGGGACCGTCGGGCTCTTCGAGAACGCAGTCTATCCGGACATTCCCAATGTGCTGGCAGCCTGCCAAGCCGCTGGCCACCGCCTGTTCGTCGCCACCAGCAAGCCCACAGTCTATGCCGTGCAGATCCTGGACCATTTCAGCCTCTCGCCCTATTTCGAAGCCATCTGCGGCTCAGAACTGGACGGCACGCGGTCGGGCAAGACAGAACTTCTGCGCTGGGTGTTGGCAGAGCATGGCATAGACGCCGCCTCCGCCACCATGATCGGCGACCGCCGCCACGACATCACCGGCGCGCGCAACAACGGCATGCGGGCCATCGGCGTGACCTATGGCTATGGCGGTCTGGCGGAGTTGACCGCGGCAGGCGCTAACCCGATCGTCGACAGTCCAGGAGAACTCGCAGCGGCCTTGCGCGATCATCGGGTTTGATAGCGGACAGTAGGCCGGCTATCGTCTGTGGCAACAGATCAAACCTGATGGAAAGACCGAGACGATGACCGACGACCTCTGGAAACTCTCTGCCGTGGACATGCGCAAGGGTTTGGACGCGAAGGACTTTTCCGCCGTTGAGGTCATGACCTCGGTCATCGGGCGGACCCACACCACCAATCCCAAGCTCAACGCCGTCGTCTATGACTATTCCGACAAGGCCATCGCCAAGGCCGAACGGGCCGACGAGGCGCTGGCGCGTGGTGAGCATTGGGGCCCGCTGCATGGCATTCCGACGACCATCAAGGTCAATGTCGATTATGAGGGCACGCCGAACACCAACGGTCTGCCGGCGCTGGCGAACAACATCGCACCGGGCAACTCCCCTGTGGTGCAGAACCTTTTGAACGCCGGTGCGATCATCTTCGGCAAAACCAATACGCCGGAACTCTCCATGCGGGGGACGACCGACAACCCGCTGCACGGCCGGACCAAGAACCCGTGGGATGACCGCGCCTCGCCCGGCGGTTCGTCTGGTGGGGCGAGTTCGGCCTGTGCCGCGGGCATGGGGCCGATCCATCATGGCAATGATATTGCCGGCTCACTGCGTATTCCGGCGTCCGCCTGTGGCTTGGCGACGGTGAAGTCCGGCCTGGGCCGGGTGCCCGCCTTCAACCCCAGCGCGCCGGCGGAACGGGGCCTGCTCTCGCAGTTCATGAGCGTGCAGGGCGCGATCTGTCGGGAGGTGCGCGACGTGCGCTTCGCCACCAAGGTCATGGCCAACCGCGACGTGCGCGACCCCTTCTGGGCGCCGGTGCCATTCGAGGGGCCGGTGCTGCCAGGGCCGATCAAGGTGGCGGTGACCAAGGAAAACTACGGCTACCCGATCCATCCGGACATCGTCGCAGGCATCGACCGGGCGACCAACTATCTGCGCAATGCCGGTTATCAGGTGGAGGAGATCGAGACACCCTCGATCAAGCCCGCGGTAGACGCCTGGCTGGATGCGGTGACGCTGGAACTGAAGGAGACCCTGGGCCCGTTGGCGGAGCAGCACGGCAGCAAGACAGTGCGGGATATTTTCGACGCCTATTACCGCTTCGGCAACATGGTCGACTACAAGGGCTATATGGCGGCGGTCGCGAACCGCAGCGCCATGGTGCGCCAGTGGAGCGTGTTCCTGGAGGAATGGCCGCTGGTGCTTTCTCCGTTCTTCATGCGGCCCATGTACGACTACGACCATGACGAGACGTATGAGGGCGCGCGCGATCTGTTCGATGCGATGATGTACAGCTATTCCATCAACTATCTGGGCCTGCCCGCCGGCAACATCCCCATCGGCCTGGTGGCGGGCCGCCCCTGCGGCGTGCAAATCATCGGCCAACGCTTCCGCGAAGACATGATCCTGGACGCTATGCAGGTGGTCGAGGACCAGGTCGGCATCATGGCCCACCAATTGTGGGAGCGGATGTAGACCCGAAAGCAAAGGGGCCCGCCAAATGGCGAGCCCCCTGCTTCGTCTTAGCTAGAGCCGCGCTCAGCTCAGCGCTTGCTCCAGGTCGGCGATGATGTCGTCGATGTGCTCGATACCGATGGACAGGCGCACATAACCGGGGGTAACGCCCGTGGCCGCCTGCTCCTCAGCTGAAAGCTGGCTGTGGGTGGTGGTGGCCGGATGGATCGCCAGGCTGCGCGCATCACCGATGTTGGCGACGTGATAGAACATCTGCAGCTTGTCGATAAAACTGGCGCCGGCTTCAGCGCCGCCCTTCAACACGATGCCCATCAACGAGCCATAGCCGCCCTTCAAGTTGGCATCAGCGCGACGACGAGCCTCGCCACTCATCAGGCTGGGGAAGATCACCTTTTCGATAGCCGGGTGGCCATTCAGGCGGTCGGCGACCTTGATCGCATTCTCGCAGTGACGCTCCATGCGCAGGGTGACGGTCTCTAGGCCGTGGATCGCCATGAAGGCATTGAACGGTGCCATCGGCGCGCCGAGATCGCGCAACAGTGTGACGCGCATTTTGAGGATGTAGGCAATCGGACCCAGCGGCTTCACCGCCTCCGTCCAAACCGCACCATGATAGGACGGGTCTGGCGTGTTCAGATGGGGTTGGCGCTCTTTGTGAGCTTCCCAATCGAAATTGCCGCCATCGACGATCATGCCACCGATGCTGGTGCCGTTGCCGGTGATGAATTTGGTGGTCGAATACATCACGATGGCCGCGCCATGCTCCAGCGGCTTGCAGATGATCGGCGCTGCCGTGTTATCCATGATCAGCGGAATGCCGAGCGGGCGGCCAATGTCGGCCACTTCCTTGATCGGAAACACTTCCAGCTTCGGATTCGGCAGGGTTTCTGCATAGTACGCGCGGGTTTTGGAATCCGTCGCGCGGGCAAAATTCTGCGGATCGCTGGGATCGACAAAGCGGCATTCGATGCCCATGTCCTTCAGCGTGTTCGCAAACAGGTTCCAGCTACCGCCATAAAGGTCGGTCGACGCCACGAAATTGTCGCCAGCCTTGCAAATATTCTGGATCGCAAAAGCGCTGGCCGCCTGACCGGAACCAAGCGAGAGGGCAGCCACGCCGCCTTCAATCGCCGCAATGCGCTGCTCCAGCACATCATTGGTCGGGTTCATGATGCGGGTGTAGATGTTGCCCAGCTCTTTGAGGCCAAACAGGTTCGCCGCATGCTCCGCGCTGTTAAACTGGAACGAAGTCGTCTGATACAGCGGGACAGCCACAGCGCCCGTCGCCGGGTCAGACCGATAGCCGGCGTGTAGGACTTGGGTTTCGGGATGTTTCGATGCCGTCATTGCAGGCGCCTCCGCAGTTTTGATTGATACGATGACTGCACGTAAGCACAATTTTCGAACGATTGCGCCAAAAAAATCGCCGTTTACCCGATCTATATAACGATTTCTTTATATTTGAAAGGCCCGGGGATCATGCTGGACCCAGTCCTGCCCAACGGGTTAGGCTTGGCTTGGACCATCTCAACAGCTGTTTTCAGAGAAGGATCTAGAAATGCGCCAGGCTCTTTCCGCTATCGCTGTATTGGCCGCCGCGCTGATATTCAGCCTCGCCACTGTCACCACGGCAGATGCCGCGCGCGAATGCCATTCGGAAAAGCTGCAAGTCGTTTCGACCGATGCTACGAAATTTCCGATTTCCAGCAGAAAAGCCGCCAAAAACCTGGCTGATCAAGCTTGGGTTAGTCAGTGCACGAAGTTGTTTGGAAACACCTTTTGTGACATTACCAAGGCCAAACGCGGACGCCACACCTGCGAACGTCAGCCAGGCGAAACCAGCAGGTTCGCCCATACCTGCGCGTTTGCCGCTTATCCCTGCCGTGACAAGTGATCCAGACCTCCTTTCCATCCCCGCCGCTACGGCCTAAATAGCCAGCCTACAGTGCCGGTTGCGGCAGCAGTTCACACTAGGGACACTCCTATGCGTATTCTCCTCATGGATGGCGACGGCATCGGGCCGGAGATCACGGCGGCTACCCGGCGGGCGATGGAGGCGTTGGACGCGCGCTTTGGCCTGGGCCTGGAGTTTGAGGCTGTGCCAATCGGGCTGGTCTCCCTGAAAGCCATCGGCAACACCATGCCACCGGATGTGCTGGAACGTTGCCGGGCTGCCGATGGCATTGTCATGGGGCCGACCGACACGGCGGTCTATCCGCCGGAGAGCGAAGGCGGCATGGGGCCGTCGAAGTTCATGCGCTCAGGCCTGCAGCTCTATGCCAACATCCGACCGTCCAAGGGCATTCCGGGCTCGTTCGCGCCAAGCATGGACCTGGTGGTGGTGCGTGAGAATACCGAGGGCTTCTATGCCGACCGCAACATGTTTCAGGGCTCCGGCGAGTTCATGCCCACGGCGGATGTAGCGTTATCCATGCGCAAGATCACGCGCGAAGGCTCCATGCGCATTGCCCGGGCGGCTTTTGAACTGGCCAGCCAGCGGCGCAAGTACGTAACCGCGGTGCACAAGGGCAATGTGCTGAAAATGACCGACGGTCTGTTCCTGGAGTGCGTCGCGGCGGTGGCCAAGGACTTCGCGGATGTGAAATGGGATGACGAGCACATCGACGCCATGACCAGCCATCTGGTGCGCACCCCGGACCGGTTCGACGTGGTGCTGTCCACCAACATGTATGGCGACATTCTCTCTAACCTGGCGGCGGAATTTTCTGGTGGGCTGGGGCTGGCGGGCTCGCTGAACCGCGGCGACGGCATTGCGGTTGCGCAGGCGAGCCATGGCTCGGCGCCGGACATTGAGGGCAAGGGCATTGCCAACCCGGTGGCGCTGATGCGCTCTGCCGCTATGCTGCTGGCCTGGCGGGCGGAGCAGGACTCCAACAACGCCATGGCTGCCGCGGCGGAGGCACTGGACAACGGCCTCAACGCCCTACTGCAAACGCCGGATGCCTGCACCACCGACCTCGGCGGACCGCTGGGGACTGAGGCGTTTGGCGATGCGTTGGCGGAGCGGTTGCGAGGGTAACCGGGAAAGCGCAGCCCCGCACTCAACCAGGGCTCACAATCCCATCAATGGCTAACGCCAAATAGCCTTGCGTCGAGCGACTAACAGGCCAAGCCCGCCCGCGATCAGCCATGCTGAGGCCGGAACCGGAACAGTTGTTTCGTCGAACTCTATCTCAACCTGCAGGTTGTCATAGCCGCCGGTGAGGGTGAACGGCGTTCTGCCGCTGCTAACACCGTCACCGAATCCAAATTCGATCAGGCCGCCGCTGGCCCAGTTAATTGCCGGAAACAGCGTCACCAGGTCAGGCGCGGTGAAGGCCGCAGGGCTGGTTGAGGTGGTGGTACCTCTGAACGTTTTATAAAGAACGCCGTCCTGCTTGGCCGCTACGCCTCTAGCTATCTGCGTCGCGCCAGCATTACTAGTCGCAACCCGCCAGACGTCATAGCTCAGGATTGCGGACAGCACCGCACCCTGAATGGACGGGTTAAACGTGACCCCCGCGACGGTTTCGAAATAAGCTTCGCTCTGAAAGACGCCAACGCGCAGTGCAATCTGCCGGAAAGCGCCGGGGTTGCCGCCGGGGGACTCAGTCGTCACCGTCGAACTGCCGGTGCCCGTGGCCTCCGAACTGAGCGGCGCAATGGCGAAATCGCCTTCCGTCAGTGTGATCATCCCCGCGTGTGATGGGGTAACAAAGCTGGCTGTCGCAACGGCCAGGGCGGCCCACAAAGCTTTCATTTTCCAAATTCGCCTATGTTAGAGTATTTCTAATACGAGTGTAATTTGAGCAAGTTACCGTGGTAGTGTCTGTTGATCAATAGATACAAGACCCGCCATCGCTGCTGCCCATTGTATACTAAAGCCCTAGCACCCGCTTCGCGATGACGTTTTTCTGCACCTCGTTTGAGCCGCCGGCGATGGAGCGAGCGCGGTATTCGAAATAGTCCGGGGCCATTTTGAACAGATAGTCCGGCCCAACCGGCTCCTCGTTCCAGCCGAAGCGGATGGCGTTTTGGTTGTAGGGCATGGCGGAATAGCCGCCGGCATCCATGCAGGCCTCGCTGATCGACTTGCGGATTTCTGCCATGCCAAGTTTCAGGCCGGCTGCGGCTTCTGGCTTGATCTCTTTGTCGGCGGAGGCACCGGCAAGGGCGCGCAGCGACGTGAATTGCATGGTCGAGAGCTGCATTTCCAGATCAGCGATCCGGTTGCGGAAGGCCGGGTCTTCGGCCAGCGCGCCGCCATCGGCCTGTTGATCCAGGGCGATTTTCTTCAGCAGGTCCACCATCATGCGCGCGCCGGCGACACCGGCACCGTTGGAGCGCTCATGCCCCAGCAGGTATTTGGCGATGGCCCAGCCCTGGCCTTCCTCACCGACGCGGTTGGCCTGGGACACGCGCACGTCCTGGAAGAACTCCTGGTTGAATTTGTGACGCCCGTCCAGCTTGATCAGAGGGCGGACCTCCAGGCCGGGCGAGTCCATCGGGATCAGCAGGCAGGTGATGCCCTCCTGCTTTTTCTCGCCTTTGGAGGTGCGGACCAGGGCGAACATCCAGTCGGCGATGTGGGCCTGGGTGGTCCAGATTTTCGAGCCGTTGATGATGTAGTCGTCACCGTCTTTCACCGCAGAGCAGGACAGTGCGGCGAGGTCTGACCCGGCGCCCGGCTCGGAATAGCCCTGGCACCAGAGCGTCTCACCGGAGAGAATCCCGGGCAGGTGTTGGGCTTTTTGCTCCGGCGTGCCGTAGCGCAACAGCACTGGGCCGACCATGCGGGAGCCGAACGGCACCAGTTCCGGGCAGGCGGAGGTGGCGACCTCTTCCTCGAAAATGTACTTCTGCGCGACCGACCAGCCGGGGCCGCCAGCGCTTTCCGGCCAGTTGGTGCAGAGCCAACCCTGCTTGCCGAGGATCATCATCCAGCGACGGTAGTCGTCCTTGTTCATCTCCAGGCCCTGACGGACCTTGGCGGCCAGGTCTTCCGGCAATTGCCCGCGGATGAAGGCGCGGACCTCGTCGCGGAAGGCGAGTTCGGCGGGGGAGAAGCTGGAATCCATGGCGGCAGTTTCCTCAGATCGTTAGTGCTTGGCAACGAGTATGCCCGAGGGTGTACGATAGGGCTAGAGGGTGGTTGGTGTTAAGGATTGCGGTGTCGGAGGGATAGATTTGTTCATGAATGTTAAGGGTGTGGGCCGGGGATTTATTATGTTTCAGAGGGTTAACGGTTACGAATTGCGAACCTTAACATATGTGAACATTTGTAAATATTAAGGGATCAAAAGGAGTACAATATATCACATGGGACCATTTGCGGCGAGTTCAAGCGTGGTGAACTATGTCGCCTGAACAGCCTCTGTACCGCTGGCTCTATACGGCTGGCGCAGATGCAGTGTTGCTGGCACACTCCGCAGCAGATCAATACGCAAACGCCAAGGGCCTGGAATAGGAAACGCTCATGCATGTGCCAATAGACTCGGGATTGAAAGACAAAGTTGCCATCGTTGTTGGCGGAGGTGCCAGAGGCGACGGCATTGGCAATGGCCGTGCTGCCTGCCTGCTGATGGCGGCTGAGGGCGCGAGAGTCCTGGTGGTTGACCGCGACACAGCACTGGCACAGCGTACCGCCGACATGATCATTGAGAATGGTGGGATCGCCGCCGCATTCGCCGCCGATGTCACGCAATCCAGCGACTGCAAAACCATGGTCGATAGAACGTTGTCGTTGTGGGGTCGGGTCGATTACCTCGACAATAATGTGGGCATCGGCTCCAGCAAGACCGTGGTCGACGAGGATGAGGATGAGTGGGATCGGGTGATGCTGGTCAATGTCAAAACAATGATGCTGACCTCCAAGCACGCCATCCCAGCTATGGCGGAGACCGGCGGCGGCGCCATCGTCAATATCTCGTCAATCAGCGCGCTGCGCCCGCGTGGCCTGACCGCCTATTCCGCCAGCAAGGGTGCTGTTATTGCGCTGTCCAGAGCGATGGCCGTGGATCACGCGCCGCAAGGCATCCGCGTGAATTGCGTGGCGCCGGGGCCGGTCTACACGCCCATGGTCATCCGCAATGGCATGAGTGACAAAGCCCGCGAGGACCGCCGCATTGCATCACCGCTCAAGGTTGAGGGCGAAGGCTGGGACATTGGCAATGCCGTGACCTTTCTGATGTCCGACCGCGCGCGCTATATCACCGGACAGACCTTGGTCGTCGATGGCGGATGCACTATCGTTGGCCCGGCTCGTGAATCCGACCAATAAAAACTAACTCCAGACCCGCTTCAGAAAAGGAAACGCCATGAGCGTCACCGATACCGACCGCCTATTGTTCAAAGTTGAGGATATGGTCGCCACCATTACCCTGAACTTTCCGGAAAAGCTGAACGCCTTTAACCAGGAAATGCTGCACGCCTGGGCCGCGCGCCTGGCTGAATGCCGCGACCGGGATGACGTGCGCGTTATCGTCGTGACCGGTGCTGGTCGTGGCTTCTGCTCTGGTGGTGATACCGGCGGTATGGGCTCCAGCGATAAGACCAGCCCGCGGCAGGCCAAGGACAACTTGCAGCAGAATATCCACCCGATCGCGCTGACGCTGGAAACCATCGATAAGCCTGTAATTTGCGCGCTGAACGGCGTCGCCGCCGGCGCTGGCCTGGATATGGCGTTGCATTGCGATATTCGGTATGCAGCAGCCTCCGCCCGTTTTGCTGAGACTTATACGCGGGTAGGTTTGGTGCCTGGCAATGGTGCGGCATGGTTTCTGCCCCGCATTGTCGGCGTACAGCGCGCGCTAGAAATGCTGTGGACCGCCCGCTTCGTCAACGCGGAGGAAGCCAAGGAAATCGGTTTGGTACTGGATGTATTCCCAGACGAGACCTTCATGGATGACGTGATGGCGATTGCGAAGAAGATTGCCAACAATGCACCAATTTCTGTGCGTTATATCAAACGCTTGGTCTACCAAGGTCAAAATCTGGACTTGCGTACGCACTTCGATCAGGTCTCCAGCCATATGATTGTGGCGCGCACAAGCGAGGATCACGTGGAGGCCATTGACGCCATGCGCACCAAACGGGAGCCGAAATTTACCGGCAACTGATTCTGCCATTTGGGCGTAACCGCGGCGTCGCGGTTACGCCATTTGGCGGAAATTAACGTGTGTTTGCATACATCGCCTCGTATAATAAAATCTCACAATGGGAGGCGCACTACTCGACACCGTATCGGGTTACCTAACAGGAAGGGAAATCACATGAAAAAAACGTTGCTCTCAGCAATATTGGCGATTGGACTGGCGAGTACCGTCCAGGCCAAAACTTTCACCTGGTCGTTCCAGGGCGATGCCCAATCCCTTGACCCATACGTGCTGAATGAGACATTCACGCTGGGCCTGCTCGGCAATGTTTATGAAGGCTTGGTGCGCCGCGGCCCCGACCTCCAGAACCAGCCCGCTTTGGCTGAGCGTTGGGAAATTCTGGAGCCGACCCGCTGGCGCTTTCACCTGCGCAAGGGTGTGAAGTTCCACAACGGCAACGATTTTAACGCGGACGACGTGGTGTTCAGCGCCAATCGCGTGCGCGCAGATGGCTCTGACCTGAAAACCCGAATTGCCGCCGATACCAAAGTGGTCAAGGTTGACGACTACACGGTCGATTTCATCACCAGCCAGCCGAACCCGATTCTGCATTCGGAATGGTCCACCTGGTACATTATGGATCAGGAATGGTCCGAGGCGAACGGCGCTGCATCCCCATCCAGCGTTACCGAAGGCAAAGACAACTTTGCCGCGTTCAACGAGAACGGCACCGGTGCCTTCAAGGTCACCAAGCGTGAAACTGACGTTGAGACGGTGATGGAGCCGTTTGCAGGTTGGTGGGATAAGCCCAAGCACAACCTGACCAAAGCGGTGTTCAAGCCGATCTCCAGCGACCCGACCCGTGTGGCGGCACTGCTGTCTGGCTCCATCGACATGGCCTACCCCATCCCCGTGCAGGATCTTGGCCGCGTCGATAGCAATGACGGCACAAGCACGATGACGGGGCCAGAGCTGCGCACGATCTTTCTGGGCATGAACCAGTCTGCGTCGGAGTTAAAGACCTCCAACATCAAGGGCAAGAACCCGTTCGCCGATGTGCGCGTGCGTGAGGCGATGTATCTGGCCATTGATATCGAGGCAATCAAAGCAAAGGTGATGCGGAAACTCGCCGATCCGTCTGGCATTATGGTCTCGCCGAAGCTGGTCGACAAAAGTGCCTGGCAGGAGCGGTTACCCTTTGATCAGGACAAAGCCAAAGCGCTGATGGCGGATGCTGGCTATGCAGATGGCTTCTCGGTCACGATGGACTGCCCGAACAACCGCTATGTGAATGACGAGAAGATTTGCACCGCGGTTGTCGGCATGTTGGCCAAGATCGGCATCGAAGTGAACCTGCTGGCACAGCCGAAGGCGATCTACTTTGCCAAGGTGCTGGGTCCGAAGTACGACACCGACTTCTATCTGCTGGGCTGGACGCCGGGCAGCTTTGATAGCTGGAACGTGCTGAACAATCTGCTGCGGTGCCAGGAAGAAGGCGGCGCTGGCAAGTTCAACCTCGGCAACTATTGCAACCCGCGCATTGGCGAGCTGACGGACATGGTTCTGTCCGAGACCGACATCGCCAAGCGCGATGCCATGATCGCCGAGGCCTATACCATCCTGCACAATGAGCGTGGCTATATCCCACTGCACCAGCAGGGCCTGGCGTGGGGCAAAGCTGATAAGGTTGAGCTGGCACAACGCGCCGACAACCAGTTCATGCTGTACTATGTCAATGTGAAGTAGGAGCTCTGGCTCTTAATGGAAGAGAGGGGAGATGCCAGCGGGTATCTCCCCTTTTTCTTGCGCAAATGGCGGCGGCAGACGATACTCCGGCATCATGAGCAATACCTCCTCTACCCTAGACGTCCGCATCTGGCGCGGTGGTGAAGATGGCGCGTTTCAGCCGTTTTCTGTGCCACGACAGGAACACCAGACTGTGCTGGACGTGGTCACCTACGTGCAGCGAGAGCTGGACCCGACGCTGGCCTATCGCTTTGCCTGCCGGGTTGGCATGTGCGGCTCCTGTGGCATGACCGTGAACGGGCGGCCAAGATGGACGTGCCGCACCCATGTGGAGACCGCAACGCGCGGCAGCGATGTGCTGGAACTCGCACCGCTACGCTCGCTGCCGATCATCCGCGATCTGGTGACCGACATGACGCCGTTCTTTGAGAAGTGGCAGACCGCGCAAGGCCGCGCCACTGGCTCCAAGACTCGTGCCGACGATACGCAAAAGATCGACCCGGCTTCGCCGCGGCGTCAGGCTGCCGATGCCGCTATTGAGTGCATCAATTGCGGCGTCTGCTATGCCGCCTGCGATGTGGTGGCAAGCGACCCGGACTATCTGGGGCCGGCAGCGCTGAACCGCGCCTGGACCCTGATGAATGATGACCGTGAGGCCGACCGGGCCGGTGTGCTGGAGGCGGCGACAGCGGGCGGCGGCTGTCACTCATGCCACTCGCACGGCTCCTGCGTCGAGCATTGCCCGGTAGGACTCAACCCCTCTGCGGGCAT
Source organism: uncultured Alphaproteobacteria bacterium (assembly GCA_938084065.1). Lineage (GTDB taxonomy): Bacteria > Pseudomonadota > Alphaproteobacteria > Bin95 > Bin95 > JACKII01. The sequence goes on along the minus strand of CALKDI010000032.1, from coordinate 989 downwards.
TGCCGGGCTGAAGCGGCTGTCGCTGCTGGCCATGGTCGGAGGCAAGATCTGATGCAGGCGGCGGCGCTGCTGTTTCTCGCACAACGGGCGAGCGCTTTGGTGCTGGCTCCGCTGGTGCTGGTGCATTTGGGTCTGGCGATCTACGCCATCCATGGTGGACTGACGGCGGCGGAGATATTGGGTCGGACCCAGGGCTCAGCCGCATGGACACTGTTCTATGGTCTGTTTGTCGTGGCCGCAGCGGTGCACGCACCCATCGGCCTGCGCAATGTGCTGCGCGAGTGGCTGGGGCTGAAAGGGCTGGGCGTGAACCTCGTGCTGGTTGGCTTCGGCGCGGTGTTGTTGTTGCTGGGCCTGCGGGCGGTAGCAGCCGTGACGGGGATATAGAGCCATGCTGCCCGCCAATTCCCAACGCCATGCCGGCCGCTATGCCGCCTTCGCACACCGGCTTTCCGGCGTGTTGCTGGCGGTGTTTCTGCCGTTCCACTTCCTGGCGCTTGGCCTTGCGATCGAGGGCGAAGCGCGGCTGGACAGCTTCCTCGCCTGGAGCGATCAGCCTTTGGTTAAAGTCGCTGAGTGGGGACTGGTGACACTACTGAGCGTGCATCTACTCGCCGGCCTGCGCGTGCTGACGCTGGAATTCCTGCCCTGGCGTGGGCCGCGCAAGGCCTGGATCGCGGTCGGCGCGGTGGTGGCTGCGCTAACCGGCATCCTGTTTTTTGTGAGTGCATCCGCATGACCGCTATCGAAACGCTACAGACCGACATCCTGATCATCGGCGCGGGTGGTGCGGGCCTGATGGCGGCGCTGCACGCGGCGCAGGCGAACCCGGACCTGCACATTACGATTGCGGTCAAAGGGCTACTGGGCAAGTGCGGCTGCACGCGCATGGTGCAGGGCGGCTACAATGTGGCAGTCAATCCGGGCGATAGCGTTGAGCGACACTTTATGGACTCGATTGTCGGTGGCAAATGGCTGCCGGATCAGGA
>CALKDI010000031.1 GCA_938084065.1 uncultured Alphaproteobacteria bacterium | reverse complement strand
CCAATCCGACGGAGATCCTCACTCAATGACCAGGACCCTCGACCACTGCTCGGGCGCGCGCTCGGTCAGGCCCGTGTGGACGCTGCTGGAAATGGGCGTACCGCATGAGTTGGTGACGCTGAAATTTCCACCGCGGGTGTTCGATAAGCAGTTCAAGGAGATCAACCCGCTGGGCACCGTGCCCTGCCTGATCGATGGTGATCTAAACCTGACCGAGAGCGGCGCTATCTGCCAGTATTTGGTGGACAAGTACGGCCCGAGCGATCTGGCTGTCGGGCGCGATGAGGCGGATTATGGGACGTATCTCAACTGGCTGCACCGCTCCGACGCGACGCTGACATTCCCACAGACCATCTTCTTTCGCTACACCGAATTGGAACCGGAGGAACGCCGCGTGCCGCAAGCCGCGGAGGATTACCGCGTCTGGTTCCTGGCCCGACTGCGGTCGGTTGAAAGTGCGCTGGAGGGGCGGGAGTATCTCTGCGCCGGCCGCTTCACCATCGCCGATATCGTCATAGCCTACGCTCTGTTCTTCGCCAAACGGCTGAAGATTGACGAAGCGTTCACCCCCAATATCCAACTTTGGTACGACCGCGTCACCGACCGTCCTGAATTTCGCGAGGCCATAAAATGAGCGACACAGAGCGCAGCAAACATTGCATCGTCATTGGCGTCGGTGCGGGCACTGGCCTGGCCACGGTCAAGCACTTTGCCGCCAACGGCTATCGCGTCTCGATGATCGCCCGCCATGCCGGCCGGTTGGAGACGTGGGAAGGTGAGATCGAAGGCACCAAGGGCTATGTCGCTGATATTGGCGAGACAGAGGCTTATTGCACCACCCTCCAGCGAATTGCAGACGAGCAAGGCACACCGGACGTCATCATCTTCAACGCAACGCTGGCGACGTTCGGCACTTATGAAGAGATCGCTATCGCCGATTTCGAGCGCAATTTCCGGGTGAATACGGCGGGCTTTTTGGCGACGGCGCAGACACTCTGCCCGGCTATGGTGGAGAATGGCGGCGGCGCTCTTATTTGCACCGGCAACACCGGCTCAATGCGTGGAAAGCCGCGTTTTGTTGGGTGGACTCCAACCAAGGCGGCTCAGCGGATGGTCGCCGAAGCTCTGGCGCGGGACCTGGGTCCGAAGGGTGTTCATGTTGGCTATGTGATCATCGATGCCGTCATCGACATGCCATTTGCTCGCCGCCGCTGGCCGGATCATCCGGACGAATTCTTCGCCAAGCCTGCTGATCTGGCGAGCGAAATCTATCATCTCGCCCACCAACCCCGCTCGGCCCAGACATTCCTGATGGAATTGCGCCCGTTCGGCGAGAATTGGTGAAGCGCGCCGTGAATGACTGCGAGCCTGGGGCCCTGGATGATTTGGAGGCACAGGTTCACCGGGATTTGATGCTGACGCAGCATCCAAACACTGCCTGGATGCCAACCCGGACCGGGCCCGACGGCAATCCTATGCTCGATGTTCTGATCGCCGGCGCGGGTCAGGGCGGCTTGGTGCTGGCGCATCAGCTGCAGCGGAACAGTGTCGATAACATCCTGGTGGTTGATCGCGCTGCGTATGGCAGCGAGGGCGTCTGGACCACCTATGCCCGCATGCACACGCTACGTTCACCAAAAGACTACACCGGCCCGGACCTGGGATTGCCGAGCCTGACCTATATCGCTTGGCACCAGGCCAAATACGGCAAAGACCATTGGGATGCGCTGGCTCTGATCGATAAGGACGATTGGAATGATTACCTGCTGTGGTATCGCCGCATTTTGAAACTTCCGGTGCAGAATGAGACCGCGCTGACCGGGATTGAGCCCGCTACTGACGCTCCAAACGGCGGCCTGCGCCTGACGCTAGAGACGCCTTCCGGACCGCGGATCGTATATGCGCGCAAGTTGGTTCTCGCGACTGGGCAGGACGGCACCGGGCAATGGTGGATGCCGGACTTCATCCGCCGACTACCACCTAACCTGCGGGCCCATGCGGCCGATGAGATCGATTTTGCTGCGCTAAAAGGCAAAACAGTTGCAGTGCTCGGGGCAGGTGCTTCGGCTGCCGATAACGCTGCCTGCGCCTTGGAAGCTGGCGCTGCGACAGTCACGATGTATGTGCGCCGCGAGAAAATGCAGCGAATCCAGCCGTATCGCTGGCTGACATTTGCTGGCTTCCTCAACCATGTGCGCGACCTGCCGGATGAATGGCGCTGGCGCTTCATGAGCTATATTCAGGGCCTGCGCGAAAGCATTCCACAGGGCACCTATGACCGCATGCGCGCTCATCCGAATTTCTCGATCCGCATGGGCTGTCCGTGGCTGGACGCGAAGGCCATGGATGACCGTGTCTTGATCACAACGCCAGGTGGAGAGGTTGCGGCTGACTTCATCATTTGCGGCACTGGCATTGATGTCGACTTCTCCGCTCGCCCGGAACTGGCACCCTTTGCCAGCAAAATCGCAACGTGGTCCGACCGCTATACCCCGCCGGCGGAAGAGGCAGATGGGCGGCTAGGCCGCTTCGCCTACCTCGATGCTAATGGCGCATTTGTTGAAAAGTCGGCTGGCGATGCGCCCTGGTTGGCAGACATTCACGACTTTACCATCGGCGCAACAATCAGCCTTGGGCCAAGCGGTTGTTCGATCAATGGCATGAAGGCTGCAGTACCCATGCTGGCTGCCAGTATTACCCGCGGTCTGTTCCGGGCAGATGCAGCGCATCATTGGCAATCCCTGCTAGACTACGACACACCGGTCTTTGAGCCTGCGAGCGATGATCCGCTCGTTACTGACGGAGGAATTTGATGACCCAGACTATTACGATCGACACCGGCGCAACCACCCTGCTCTGCGAAATCCGAGAGCGGGTGGCGATCATCACACTCAATCGCCCAGAGATGCGTAACGCCATGGGGGACGAGATTACGCCCTATATTCGGGAGCAAATCCGTGATCGTGGCCGTGACGATCGCGTCGGCGCTATCGTGCTAACCGGTGCTGGCACCGCATTCTGCGCCGGCGGCAATGTGAAAGGTATGGGTGCGAACCGCGGCCAGACGATGACCCCTGCCGAGCGCATCGCTGACCTGAAAATCCGCGAACGTGGCCTCACCGGCGCACTCCGCGCCGTGCGCAAGCCCACCATCGCTGCGCTGCCGGGTGCAGCAGCTGGTGCCGGCATGGCGCTAGCACTCGCCTGCGACGTGCGTATCGCAGCGGAGAGCGCCTTTCTGACCACAGGCTATCGTAATGTGGCTCTGCCGGGCGATTATGGTGTTGCCTGGATGCTGAGCCAACTGGTCAACACCGCCAAAGCGCGAGAGCTGATGTTCACCGCCGCGCGTGTGCAGGCCGCAGAAGCCTTGGCCCTAGGCCTCGTCAATCGCGTCGTGCCGGATGCAGGGTTGCAGGAGACGGCGTTCGACTGGGCGCGTGAGATGGCGAATGGCCCTGCAGCTGCGATGGCAGCCATGAAGGACAATCTGGACGACGCTCCGCACATCACCTTCACCGAAGCCCTGGATCGTGAGGCTGAGCGCCTTGTGCCGGTGTCCGCCCATCCCGATCATAAAGAAGCCGTGCAGGCGTTCATTGAAAAGCGCAAGCCGGTGTTCAATCAGGGATAGCGAGAAGAGTTAAGCCTGACCGGCAGCGCCTGACAGTGCTGCCGGATCGACACCCAACGCCGCGAGTGCCTGGGTCCATTTCAGGTCAAGATCAAAGCTGAACAGGATGTCATCGTCGGCATCGGCGATCAGCCAACCGTTCGCCTGTATTTCGCTTTCCAACTGGCCTTCTGCCCATCCAGCATAGCCCAAGGCCAACAAGCGCTTGCGCGGCCCGCCGCCCTCGGCGATGGAGCGCAATATCTCGACGGTTGCAGTCATCGCCACAGAGTCGGTGACCTCAATCGAGCCGTCCTGGAAATAGTCGTGACTGTGCAGCACAAACCCACGCCCGGTCTCGACCGGCCCGCCATTATGGACGGGAAGTGCGGTAATCGTCGATTCTTCAATACCCAACTGGTCCAGCAGGTCGTCGAACGAGATATTATCGGCCTCTTTGTTGACAACCAGGCCCATCGCCCCTTCTTCGCCATGGGCGCACAGAAATACGACCGTACGGGCAAAGCGTGAGTCGCCCATATGCGGCATCGCGATCAGAAAGCGGCCAGCCAGCGTCGCGGATTCGTCTGTAGGTTGCTGCGTCATTCGACAAAATTAGGCGCACTCACGCTCTATCGCAAGGGCCAGGGTGCGCTGCACAATGTCGTGAGGCGGCGTGAGGGGTGGGTGACGTTCGCCAATCAATCCCTATTATCTGCAACACCTGCCATCGCCCATCAGGAACTGGACATTTTGGATATGCTTTCTCGCCTAGCGGCCGTCTGCATCCTGCTGCTCGCCCAAGCCTTATCCGCGAGTGGGGTAATGGCTGCTGCATCCGAGTGGGTCACCAGCGCCGAGTCCCGCGCGCGCTTGGTGTCAGCAACGACTGCGACCGGTGGCCAAACCAGCATCCGCTTTGGGCTGGAGATCGCCCTGGAGCCGGGCTGGAAGACCTACTGGCGCGCTCCAGGCGAGGGCGGATTCCCGCCGCGGCTGGAGTGGGATGGCTCCACCAATCTAGGCAAGGCTGAATTGGCCTACCCTGCACCCGTGCGGTTTCAAATTTTCGGCATCGACAGCATTGGCTACAGCAAACACGTCATCTACCCGCTGACAATCACGCCCGCCCGCGTCGGCGAGGCCATGACCGCTAATCTGACACTGGATTATCTGACCTGTAGCGACGTCTGCATCCCGCAGCACGCCAAGCTTTCCCTCACCCTGCCAGCTGGCCCAGCGGCTCCCAGCGCCGAAGCATTCGCCATCGACCGGGCCCGCGGCCAGCTTCCCGGGCCCGCTATTCCCGGCTTTCAGATCAAAACCGCCACTCTGGCAGCCGGTAATGGTGAGCGGTGGTGGTTGGAGCTGGAGACCGATGCGGCCCTGCAAACACCGGATGCCTTTGCCGAAGTCAAGAATGACGCCTTCGCCTTTGGCGCGCCACAGCGGCTAGGGCCAACCAAGTTGCGCCTGCCAGTACTGTATGCAGAGACCCAACCCAGCGCCCTAGCTGGCGAGAGCTTGCGCATCACCCTGACCGACGGAGCACGGGCGTTAGAGCAACGGATTGACGTCGTTGCCAGCACCGGCGGCGGCGATACCTCATTAGGCAGCTGGCTTCTCATCCTGCTGACAGCTCTCGCCGGCGGTCTGATCCTTAACCTGATGCCCTGCGTGCTGCCCGTGCTCTCCATCAAGCTGATGGGGTTGGTGCAGCATGGCGGCGGTGACCGTGGCAAGGCCCGCGCCAGTTTCCTGGCGACGGCAGCAGGTATCCTGGTGAGTTTTGCCGCATTGGCGGGCGCTGCCATTGCCTTGCGCTTTGGCGGGACGGCGGTTGGTTGGGGCATCCAGTTTCAGGAACCGCTGTTCATCACCTTCATGGCCCTGATCTGCGTACTGTTCGCCGCGAACCTCTGGGGCTGGTTCGAAGTGCCAATGCCCGCCGCCTTTGGCCGGATGGGTGAAGGCAATGCCGGCGCCTTCGCTACGGGCGTGTTTGCAACACTACTGGCCACACCCTGTTCCGCACCGTTCATTGGCACCGCCGTCGCCTTCGCACTGGGCCATGGCTGGGTCGAGACGATGGCAATTTTCCTGGCTATGGGATTGGGTCTGGCCCTGCCCTATCTGGCCGTCGCTGTATTTCCAGGGCTCGCCACCAGCCTGCCCAGACCGGGCAAGTGGATGCTCTGGCTGCGGGTGGTGCTGGGTTTTGCGCTGGCGGCGACTGCCGCCTGGCTGATTAGCATTATCCTCGCCCTATCGGGGGAGATTGCCGCGGTCGCGCTGACCGTGCTGTGCGCCATCCTGCTGCTGTGGCTCTGGCAGGCAGCGGCGAGCTGGCGGTTGCCCGGGGCGGTCGGGCTGATTCTGGCGGCCATCGTGCTGCCGTCGCTCCTGCCCAGCGCAAACCCTGAAAGCCGCGCAGACCTGGCCGGCATCTGGCAACCGTTCGACCAGGCAGCACTGGCCGCTTATGTTGCTGATGGCAAAACCGTGCTGGTCGATGTCACCGCCGACTGGTGCATTACCTGCCAGGCCAATAAGGCCGCAGTGCTGAACCGAGGAGCTGTAGCAGAACAGTTGAGGTCAAAGGCGGTGATCGCGCTCAAGGCCGACTGGACTCGGCCCAATCCGATGATCCAGGCCTATCTGGCTAGCTTTGGCCGCTACGGCATTCCGTTTAATGCCGTCTACGGCCCTAAGGCGCCCGGCGGCCTGGCCCTGCCGGAACTGTTGAGCGAGGGTGCGGTGCTGTCGGCGATCGATTCGGCGACGCGATAGGCCGTTCAAACGCAGGCCATAACCTCAGCGTCGGATGGGAAACGGCCTGTCTCGTTCTTTGAGTAGGCTTTGCGGCCATCGACAACGATGTCGAACACGCCGCCAACACCCTTAGTCAGGGTAATTTCGGCGTCTGGCATTTTGTCCAAAAGCAAGGTCCGCGCACGGCGTGCTCTAGGCTCGTAATTTCAGGGTGCACACCAGAATATTTCGATTTGCATCGGCATTGGTCCTTTTGGGCTGGGAAAAGTCACCCAGCCCATATGGGGCTGGCCTACTTGCCCTGCCAGACCGGCTTGCGTTTTTCCATGAATGCGGTGCGGCCTTCTTTGTAGTCGGCGCTGTCGAAGCACTTCTCGGCCCACGCATCGACCTTGCTCATATCCGGCTTTTTCTTGGACAATTCGCCCAGAATGACCTTGTGCGCTTTGATCGACAGCGGTGCGTTGTCGGCCAGAACCTCGCAATAGGCGCGGGTTTCGGCCTCCAGCGTTTCCGGCGCGAACACGCGGTTGATCAGGCCCATGGACAAAGCTTCCTGCTCGTCCAAGCGGCGGGCGCTGTAGAGGATGTCCTTGGCGCGGGACGGGCCGACCAAGTTGTAGAGGTTCGTGATGTTGTCGCCAACATAGGCGATCGACAGGCGCGCCGCTGGAATACCGAAGGTCGAGCCTTCTGCTGCAAAGCGCATATCCGCCGACATGGCAATGCCCAGGCCACCGCCCATGCAGAAGCCGCGGATCATGGCGATGATCGGGCGGTCGAAATCGCGGATGGCGGAACGGCCAGCCTCGGCACGCTGATTGTAGCGCTCGGTTGCGGCGGCGTCGGAACGCTGCTTTTCGAACTGGCTGATGTCGGCACCGGAGACGAATGCCTTGTCGCCCGCACCCTGCATGACGACGACGCGGATGTCCGGGTCGGCTTTGAAATTGGCCATGATCTCGCCGGCGGCTTCCCACATCTCCAGCGACATCGCGTTGCGACGCTCGGGATTGTTGAAGGTCATCCAGCCGATATGGCCGTCTTTTTTGCCGATCATCTTGTCGGTTGAGAGTTTCATGGGGAGGCCTCGTTTGCCAGAGAAATGATGGGAGGGTTTTAGGATTAACTGAGCGCGGACGCCAGAGGCACGTTTGCGCTAGGCAGCAGCAGTTCAGGCAAATGGTGCCAGAAAAGAGCGGAAACGCTGGGCGCAGGCGGCCCAGGAGAATCCTTCGGCGTAGGCGCGGCACTGGTCCGCCGGCACGGCCAACGCCTGGTCAATCGCCAGGCCCAGATCCTCGTTCAGGCAACCGACAGGAGCGGAGCCGATGACGTCGATTGGACCCATGACGGGATAGGCTGCCACCGGCACGCCGCTCGCCAGCGCCTCCAGCATGACCAGGCCGAAGGTGTCGGTGCGGCTAGGGAAGACGAACACGTCGGCGGCGCGGTAGGCCTCGGCCAAGTCCGCGCCGAATTTGGGGCCGAGGAAGCGGGCGTTGGGGTAGCGGCGCTCCAGGTCCGGTCGGGTCGGGCCGTCACCGACCACCAGCTTGGTGCCGGGGCGGTTGAGGGCCAGGAAGTCTGGCAGCCCCTTCTCCACCGCAACGCGCCCGACGGACAGCATGATCGGGCGAGGCAGGTCCGCGGCCCAATCCGGCTTTGGCCCGGGTTGGAAGGCCTGTGTATCGACACCTCTGGTCCAGAGCTTGAGATTGCGGAAGCCGCGGGTGGCCAGATCGTCGAGCACAGCTTGGGTCGGCACCATCACGCTGGCCGCCGGTTTGTGAAACCAGCGGATCAGGGCATAGCTCCAGCGCACCGGCACCCGGGCGCGGGCGTGAATGTATTCGGGGAAGCGGGTGTGAAAGCTGGTCGAGAAAGGCCAGCCATTCTTCAGCGCATACCGCCGGGCGAGGAAGCCCAATGGCCCCTCCGTCGCGATGTGCACAGCGGTGGGCTGGAATGCCTTAATCCGGCGAGCGACGGCGGACGGAGAGCAAACGGCCAGCCGGATTTCCGGGTAGGTCGGGCATGGCACGCTGCGGAAATCCGCAGGTGTCAGCGTCTCGACCACATCGCCTGCCGCCCGCAATTGCTCAACCATGGTCGACAGCGTGCGCACGACGCCGTTCACCTGTGGATGCCAGGCGTCGGTGACTATGAGCAGGCGCATAGACATGCCACCTACCGCTGAAACACGTCGGCATCGGGTGCCAAGCGCTCAACATCCAGCCCTTCGGCCTGGCACTCCGCCAATGGCGTCAGCCAGCGCACCAACTCTAACCGGCCATCATGGTGCTCGACCAAAGCGGTGCAGCTTTCGACCCAATCGCCATCATTGGCATAGAGAATACCGTTAATATCCCGCATTTCCGGGTGGTGGATATGGCCGCAGACCACCCCATCCGCCCCATATTTCCGCGCGTAGCTGGCAACGGAATCTTCGAACCTGCCGATTTGAGCCACGGCATTTTTGACCTTGTACTTCAAATACGCCGACAGCGACCAATACCGATAGCCCAGCTTGCGGCGGACCCAATTGTAATAAATATTGATCACCATCGCCAGGCGATAGGCCCAATCGCCGAGGTAGGCCAACCATTTCACCGACTTGATCACCGCATCAAACTCATCCCCATGCAGGATCAACAACCGGCGGCCATCCGCCAGCGTGTGTACAGTATTGCGCTTGATTGCGATGTCACCGAATTGATGATCGACAAACCCTCGCGCGAATTCGTCATGATTGCCGGGGACATAGACGACATTGGTGCCGTTACGGGCCTTCTGCAGAATTTTTTGCACAACATCGTTGTGCGCCTGCGGCCAATACCACGCACTCTTCAATCGCCATCCATCAACAATATCGCCGACCAGGAATAGTGTATCGCTGTCATTGTTCTTGAGAAAATCCAGTAACAGATCCGCCCGACAACCTTTGGTTCCCAAATGAAAATCCGAAATCCAGATCGTTCGATAATGAAATATTTCGGTCATGGAAAAGTGGGAGCCTATGATCTCGGACAGGCGATAGATCGCATTCTTCTGTCCTGTCTAACCGGCTATGCATGACGGATCAATGACCGCTGCCGATCCGGCGCAATCTCACTGGAGGGTTCGATGGCCGCGCCGTCGCTCGTTTTGTTTCGCCGCGACCTTCGCGTTGCCGACCACCCAGCCCTGGCTGCGGCTATGGCCGCGGGTCCAACCATCGGCGTTTATGTGCTGGATGATACAGCCGATGGCAGGCCACTTGGCGGCGCAGCGCGCTGGTGGTTGCATCACGCTCTAACCCGACTGGCCGCGGATTTAGAGAGCCTTGGAGTGCCACTAATCTTGCGGCGAGGCGCGCAAAATACGGTAGTGCCAGCACTTGCACGCGACGTAGAGGCAAGCGGCGTGTATTGGAGCCGCCGATACACACCCTGGGGCGTTGCGGCGGACAAGGGTTTGAAAGCCTGGGCGAGCGAAGCCGGCATTACAGCCCAGAGCTACGCCGGCAGCTATTTGGTGGAACCATGGGCGGTGCAAACCAAACAAGGCCGACCATTCAAGGTGTTCACTCCTTTCTACAAGGCCATGCAAGCCGCTGGCGAACCGTCCCTCCCCCTGCCTGAACCAGAGCCGCAGGAACCGCTGTTGCTTACCGTCAAAAGCGATACCCTGGCCGATTGGGCTTTGCTGCCGACCCAGCCAGATTGGGCCAGCGGGTTGCGGCAGACATGGCAGTTTAGCGCTGGTGAGCGCACGGCAGATTTCCTCGATACCGCTGTCAACGCCTATCCCGATGCCCGCGACCGCCCGGATATCGATGGCACGTCGATGCTATCTGCGTTCTTGGCGTTCGGCGAGGTCTCTCCCCGGCAGGTCTGGCACGCGGCGCGGCATCGGGCATCGCTTGAACCAGCAGCTGCAACCGGCGTAGAGGCTTTTCTGCGCCAACTGGTCTGGCGCGATTTCTGCTCAAGCCTGCTCTATCACTTCCCACATATAGCTGACCGGCCCTTTCAGCAGAAATTCGAGGGCTTCCCTTGGGCCAATGACCCAGGCGCTTTGAGAGCTTGGCAACGGGGCCAAACCGGCTATCCCTGGATCGACGCGGGCATGCAGCAGCTCTGGCACACCGGTTGGATGCACAACCGGGTGCGGATGGGCGTCGCCTCGTTCCTGACCAAACACCTGTTGCTGCCTTGGCAGGCGGGCGAGGCCTGGTTCTGGGATACGCTGGTGGACGCGGACCCGGCGCAGAACATTGCCAACTGGCAGTGGGTGGCAGGCTGTGGAGCGGACGCCGCCCCCTATTTCCGCATTTTCAACCCGATCACCCAGGGCGACAAATTCGATCCGCGCGGCTTGTATCTGCGCCAATGGCAACCGGACACATTGAGCTACGAACCGGGCGCCGCTGGCATCCGACCCATCGTCGAGCACCGAGCCGCACGAGAGCGGGCGCTGGCGGCGTTTGCAACGATTAAAGGCGCTTAGCTGCGTCCCATACGGGCAAAAGCCACCTCTGCCTCTTCGGCCACACGGCGGACGATGTCGCCGGCGGGTGGGGAGTCGTGGATCAAGCCGGCACTCTGGCCGGTCGGCAGCACGCCGTTCTCAACGTCACCCTGCAGGCGGCCGAGCACGCTAGCCGGATGCCCTACTTTCATGCCCTGCAGCGGATAGGGCTGGATTTCGCTCTCTCGCCCCTCCCAAGAGCTTGTGAAGGCGTTACGGATCAGGCGGCAAGTCTTGCCGGAATGCGCACGGGTAACAACTGTTCCCGCCGTATCAATAGCCCCGATCTTATCCTTGAAATTCTGATGCGCCCTTGCCTCCGCCGTCGCGATGAAGCGGGTGCCCATCCAGACGCCCTGCGCGCCAAAAGCCATGGCGGCGACCAGTCCACGTCCATCCGCCAAACCACCACCGGCCAGCACTGGAACGTCCACCGCATCCACCACCGCCGGGATCAGCGCCGCAGTGCCGATGGTGCCGACATGGCCGCCGCCGTCACAGCCGGTGGCAATCACGGCGTCCACTCCGTCTTCCACTGCTTTCTGCGCATGGCGGACGGCACCGACGACGCTCATCACATAGATGCCCAGGTCGTGGGCGGGGCCGATGGCGTCCTTCGGGCTGCCAAGGCCGGAGATCAGCACCGGTACCCGCTCGTCGAGCACGATATTGATCATGTGCTGCACCTGGTCAGTGTAGCGGGTCACCGCCTCGCCCTCCGCCCGGATGGTCGCGAACAGGATGTCGACGCCGAAGGGCTTGTTCGTCAGCGCTTTCACACCTCGGATTTCGTCCCGCAACTCGTCCGCGCCGGTCGAGCCGGCACCGATCACGCCCAGCCCACCAGCTTCAGACACGGCTGCCGCAAGAGACGCCCGCGCGACCCAGCCCATGCCGGCCTGGAAAATGGGAACCTCGATGCCGAGACGGTCGCAAATGGGAGTTTTCAGCATGCTCATGATGGTCTCCAGTCAGGGTTTGCAGGGCTTGCCCTTGTAGATGCAGGTGTGATTCCAACCGCCGAAACCGTTCGGCACGCGGTTGCATAGCAATTCACGCCGCTCGGCATTGTTGAACGTGCAGAACTCGGCACCATTGCTCTGCTTGCAACGCTGCCTCCAGCTTTGCTTGGCGAAGACGATGGCATCGGCTTTCTTGGTGACGGCATAGGGCGTGGCGCCCTCAGACGAGCCAACGACCATTTTTGTGCAGTATTTGGCAGTGGCTGCGGACGGCAGGCCCAGCAGCAACGGCACGAATAGCGCAACCCAGGCGAGGCGCTTCATTGCCATCCTCCTATTGGTGCCCGCACGGCTGGCCACGGAAGACGCAGCTATGATTGTAACCGCCCAGGCCGTTGGGCACGCGCTTGCATTCCATTTTGGGATTCTTGATCAAGGCAATATCGCACCACTGTAATGGGTTATGGCTGACGCAAGTGCCCACCCAGTTCTCTCTCGCGAACTTTTTGGCATCGCTGCGGCTGCGGATTGCAAACGGCGTTGCACCCTCGGAACGGCCATGAATGACGCCCTCACAGCGCAGCGCGGCAGAAGCGGTAGAGATTTCGGCCAGTCCAAACCCCAGAATCATCGCTGCCACAATCAGACTTCTGAGCATCGTCTTACCCCGCTTTGGCATCCCAATTGTACAGCGCCGGCTCTTTCTCCAGGAAGCGCCGGATCGCCTCCTTTGAGAAGCCACTGGTGAAGAGCAGGGTCTGGCCATCCGCCTCCGCGTCGGCAATATCCTGCCAGCCGCGCTCAAAGCTTTTGTTGACCAGCCGCTTGGTCAGGCCTTGAGCCGTTTTCGGCCCCTCTGCCAACCGGGCGGCGTAAGCCTGCGCCGCTGCAAGCACCTCACCGGCGGGGTGGATCGAGTGGACCAGCCCGAGAGCCTGCGCCTCCTCAACACCGATGCTGCGGCCTGAGAACATCAGGTCCTTGGCCATTTGGGGACCTATCGCGCGGGGCAGGGTGTAGATCAGGCCCATGTCGGGCATCAGGCCGATGCGGGCAAAAACAGCGCAAAATTTCGCCTTTTCACTGGCGAACACCAGATCAGCGGTAAGCGCTAGGCTGAAACCGCCCCCAAATGCCAAGCCATCCACCGCCGCAATCACCGGGCAGTCGATATTGTGCAGGCGCAGCAGCCACTCGTGTACGGAGAGAATGCTCTGGCGCGACGGTCCTGGCCCTTCATCCGTACGGTTGGTCATGTTCTTGACGTCACCGCCGGCGCAGAACGCTCGGCCCTCGCCGGCAATCACCAGCGCGCCGATAGCCTCATTGCCGTCGGCCCAGTCGACCAGCGCTTTGAAATCGGCTTTCAAGTCCATCGACAGCGCATTAAGCGCATCCGGGCGATCCATGATGAATGTGGCGACCCGGCCAGATATTTCGAGGCGGGAGCAGGTTAAGGATGGTGCTGCGGACATGGGATCAGGACTCCGTCTCGTTCTTCGGCGCGAACCGTGTGTACCGCACGTCGGCTGTCAACGCGTGGGCGAGCATGCCTTCGCCTTCGGCGATGCGGCTCATGATAGGGGCGATGTGGCGGGAGGCCTCGGGCGTTAGGCGCTGGTAGGTGCAGGTTTTGAGGAACTTGCCAACCCAGAGCCCGCCGGTGAACCGCGCCGCCCGGCCCGTCGGCAGGGTGTGGTTGGTGCCGACGCCTTTGTCGCCGTAGGCCACCGTGCTCTCCTCGCCGATGAACAGCGAGCCGTAGTTTTTCAGGCGGTCGAAATACCAGTCGTCCTCGCCGGTGAGCAGTTCCAGATGCTCTGCTGCGTATGCGTCGGAGAGGTCGCAGGCTTCCTCGCGGTCGCTGGCGACTACAACTTCGCCGTTGTTTTTCCAGGCGACGGCGGCGATCTCGCGGGTGGGCAGGGTGACCAACTGCTTCTCCACCTCGGCGATGACCGCGCGCCCGAAAGCCTCGTCCAGCACGATCAACCAGACGGGAGTGTCCGGCCCGTGCTCAGCTTGGCCGAGGAGGTCTGTGGCGACCAATGCTGCGTCGATGGTGCCATCGGCGATGATGAGCACCTCGGTCGGGCCGGCGGGCAGGTCTATGCCGCAAACGCCGAACAACTGCCGCTTGGCGGCGGCCACGAACGGGTTGCCGGGGCCGCAGATAATATCGCACTCCGGCATGTCAAAGCAGCCATAGGCCATGGCGGCCAGCGCCTGCGCTCCACCCAGCGAGTAGAACGCGTGCCCGCCCGCCGCTTTCATGGTGTAGAGCGTCTGTGGGTACATGCCGTCGGCGTCGCGCGGCGGGGCGCAGCCGATAATGTTCTCAACGCCAGCGACCGAGGCGGTTCCGACCGTCATGAACGCACCCGCCACCAGCGGATACTTGCCGCCCGGCGTGTAGCAGCCAACCGAGGTCACCGGGATGTGCTTGTGGCCAAGAACCACGCCGGGGCGGAGTTCGATCTCCAACTCCTCCATGGTGGCCTTCTGGGCGCGTGCGAAGTCTTGCACCTGGGTGATGGCGTAGGCGACGTCGTCCTTCCAGGTCTCCGGCAGCATGGCCTCGACCTGACGGATGCGGTCGTCAGAGATGCGGATCTGCGGGTTATTCCACTTATCTAGATCGCGAGCGTATTTTAGGACCGCGTCCTCGCGGTTGACGCGGATATCCTCCAGCATGGCGCTGACGGTCGCTTCAACCTTGGCGCGGTCAAAGGCTTCGGCGTTGTCGCCGCGTTTTAGGTAAATGGCCATGGGACGCGTAAACCTCCGGTGTGTTCAAATCTTTGGACCGATTGAGACACTTTTAGGCGACGGAAGAAGGCTCGTCCATGGCTGCTACGATGCTTCCTTGGCTTTCCCGGTAGTTACATCATAGGTCACGGTAGCAGACATTCCCGGCGGCTTTTCCGCGTAGGAAGGCAATGCGTCCGCAAGCTTCAGCCACGTCTGGGACGAACTGGTGCAGATATGCATGGTGGGCTGGAAAGCGCCCGGGTCGTCCATTGCTCCGGCTAGAATGCCGAGGCGGTTGGTAGAAGACCGCTCGACATAGACAGGCGACCCGCAGTCCGGGCAGAAATGGCGCAGCAAGGTCTCCGATCCTTGATAGACCTTCGGCGTTTCTCCCGTGAGTTTCACGTCCGCCGCTTCGAAGAAAATCAGGCCCATAAACGCTGCGCCGGACGCGCGTTGGCACATGCGGCAGTGGCAGACCACCTGAATACCCGGCGCGCCGCTAACCTCGAACCGTATGTTGCCGCAAAGACAGCCGCCTGTTTGCTTCGTCATGGCAATACCTCCCAAAGTTAATTGATTATACGAGAGTCTAGGCACGGATTGTCGTGCTGGTCGAGACCAATCAGTGTGGCAATCACGGCACCCAGCGCCGGGTCAGTTCCGCCCGGTCGTCATAGCTCGCCTCGAAGATCGGCGCGGCGAGGGTCGCGCGGACGTGTAGGGTGTCCGAGCCCGAGTTGCGGAAGCCGTGGAACTTGCCGGCCGGGATTATGACACTCATGCCCGCTTTCGCCTGATGCCGTTCCTCCCCCACCCAGATCTCCGCCTCGCCCGCGACGATGGTCAGCACCTCCTCGACCGCATGCAGGTGGTTCGGTGCGCCGAGGCCGGGGGCGCAGAACTGCTCAAAAATGCAGAGTTGAGAGGAACCGGTGACGGCAGAGACCAGCATGACGGTCTCGACGCCTTTGCGCCATTCTTCTCGCGGTTGGGTGGCTTGGTTGATGACGCGCATGGATCGATCTCCTTCTATCCAGGGTCCGGTTCGGCTGACATCGCCGGTGGAGCACGCTATGATCGGGCCGCACTCGCCAGGCCGCCAGGAAAATCTCGCCCCATGTCCGACTATCCCCGCCAGTACAACGCCGCCGCCGATATGGTCGATCGCCATGTGAGCGAGGGCAGAGCAGCCAAGGCCGCCTTCATCGACCCGATGCGCACCCTCACCTATGGCGAGTTGGTGGCGGAATCGAACCAGGCGGCTAACCTGATGGGCGCGCTGGGCTTGCGGCGCGAGGATCGGGCGGCGTGTATCCTGCTAGACACTTGCGACTACCCAGTGATTTTCTGGGGTGCGATCAAGGCAGGCGTGGTGCCGATTGCGCTCAACACGCTGCTGACGACGGAGCAGTACCGCTACATCCTGGAAGATAGCCGGGCGCGGGTGCTGTTCATCTCCGCACCGCTACTGGCGGTGGTCGAGCCGATCTTGGCGAGCCTGCCGCATCTGGCCCACACGGTTGTGGTTGGCGAGGGCGATGATTTCACAGTCAAGCGCGCGACTCAGCCGGAGAGCTTCACTCTGGCCGACACCGTGGCAGATGAGGTGGCGTTCTGGCTGTATTCCAGCGGCTCCACCGGCATGCCGAAGGGCACGAAGCATCTGCACACCTCGGTAATGGAGACCTGCCGGATTTATGCGAAGCCAATTTTGGGCATTAATGAGGACGACGTGTTTTTGTCGGCAGCCAAGCTGTTCTTTGCCTATGGCCTGGGCAATGGCATGACCTTCCCGCTGAGCGTTGGCGGCACAGCGATCCTATGGCCAGAACGGCCAACGCCCGACGCCATGTTCCAACTGATGCAGCAGCACAAGCCGACGCTGTATTTCGGCGTGCCTACCCTCTACGCCGCCATGCTGGCCTCTGGGCATACTGAGACCGGCGACAATCTTCGGGCCTGCGTATCGGCTGGTGAGGCGCTGCCGGAGGAGGTGGGCAAGGCGTGGGAGAAGCGCTTTGAGGTCGAGATCCTGGACGGTATCGGCTCCACCGAACTGCTGCACATTTTCCTGAGCAACCGCTCCGGCGCCGTGCGTTACGGCACTAGCGGGCAAGCGTTTGCGGGCTATGACCTGCGCCTGGTCGACGACGACGGCAGTGACCTCGGCGATGGTGAGATTGGCGAGTTGGTGGTGCGCGGCCCGACGGCGGCCGAGGGCTACTGGAACCAGCGGGCCAAAACCCGCCTGACCTTTCGCGGCGAGTGGACCCACACTGGCGACAAATATATTCGGTCCGCCGATGGGTATTACACCTACCAGGGCCGGACGGACGACATGTTCAAGGTCTCTGGCATCTGGGTCTCACCGTTCGAAGTGGAAAGCGCGCTGATCTCGCACGCGGCGGTGCTGGAAGCCGCGGTGGTGCCAGCGGAAGATGACGAAGGGCTGTTGAAGCCCAAGGCCTTTGTGGTGTTGCAGGGGGGCGCGGCGTCGGAGGGCCTGTTTGAGACGCTGAAGGCGCACGTGCAAGCCAGCGTTGGCCCGTGGAAATACCCGCGCTGGGTAGAGGTCGTGGAGGAGTTGCCGAAGACCGCGACGGGCAAAATTCAGCGGTTTAAGCTGCGGGATTAGCAATATCACTGTAATTGCGAGGCGCCCGCAGGGCAACGAAGCAACCCAGGGGGTCTGAGGCTCGGGCTCCTGGGTTGCCGCGTCGCTTCGCTCCTCGCAATGACGGCGGTATAGTGGGGCAATCTTGTAGCCTCAGGCCGCCCACCCAAATAGGAAACACCCATGGAATTCCACGCCCCCGACGCCTCCACCCCGTCCCGTCCCGGCCTGGTGCCGCGGGAGTTCACGCTCTTCCGCGGTGAGCGCAAAATCACCGGCGTGCTGTGGCAGAGCGAGAAGCCGGAGGCCGGTGCGCCGATGGTCCTCTGCGGCCATGGCGCCAGCGGCTCACGCCATCAGTCGCCAATCCCGAGCATCGCCGAGCATCTGGTGAACGACCACAACATGTTCGTGCTCGCCATCGACGGGCCGGTACACGGCCGTCGGCAGGTGGGCCCTGGCGGGCGCGAGGCCTTCTGGCCAGAATGGCAGCGTGAGGGCACTGAGGCCGACATGGTCGCCGACTGGAAAGCCGCGCTCGATGCTGTCCAGGCATTGCCAGAGGTTGGCGCAGGCCCCCTCGGCTATTACGGCCTCTCCATGGGTACGATTTACGGCGCACCACTGGTTGCTGCAGAGCCGCGGATCAAAGTTGCCGTGCTGGGCCTGATGGGCATTTCTGGCCCAGACCACTACCGCCCCAAAATCGAGGCCGCAGCCAAGGCTATCACCTGCCCGGTGTTTTTCCTGTGGCAGATGGAGGACGAACTCTTCACCCGCGAAGAGTGCATCGCCCTGTTCGACGCGCTGGCCAGCGAGGACAAGCGGATGCACGCCAACCCCGGCCTGCACCCCGCCGTACCGATGGAAGAAATCCGCCTCTGCCGCGAATTCCTCCACCGCTACCTGATGGGCACGCCGGAGTCGCGCGACCCGGCGCTTAGAGTTTCTGAATAACCCGCTCTGCCAGAGCCCGGAACGCTTCGGCTTCCGGGCTATTCGGCTGCGACAGAACTATTGGCGTGCCAGCATCGCCCTGCTCCCGAATCGGCAGCGACAGCGGAATTTCGCCGAGGAAGTCGCAACCCAGAGCCTTCGCCTCTGCCGCAGCACCGCCATGGCCAAAGATGTGGGCCTCGTGGCCGCAATTCGGACAGATATACATGCTCATATTCTCGACAATGCCGAATACCGGCACGCTGACCTTTTCGAACATGGTCAAGCCACGACGCACATCCAACAGAGCTATATCCTGTGGCGTTGAGACGATGACCGCGCCGGCCAACTTAACCTTCTGTGCAATCGTCAGCTGAGCGTCGCCAGTGCCGGGCGGCAGGTCGAGGACCAGGACGTCCAGGTCGCCCCATTGCACTTGAAAGATCATTTGCTGCACCGCGCTCATGACCATTGGCCCGCGCCAGATCATCGCAGTGCGTTCCTCGACCATAAAGCCCATCGACATGAGCTTGACGCCATGCGCCTCCAGCGGCACCAGAAATTTGCCGTCGCTATCCGGCTTGCGATTGACGCCCAACATGCGCGGCACCGACGGGCCGAAGACATCAGCATCCATTAAGCCTACCCGCAAACCAGACTTCGCCAAAGAGACCGCCAGGTTGGCCGCGACGGTGGATTTGCCA
Organism: uncultured Alphaproteobacteria bacterium; assembly: GCA_938084065.1. GTDB lineage: Bacteria > Pseudomonadota > Alphaproteobacteria > Bin95 > Bin95 > JACKII01. The sequence goes on along the minus strand of CALKDI010000031.1, from coordinate 12,763 downwards.
ACGCCGCCTTTGCCGGACGCGACAGCGACCACGGCCTTCACGCCGGGAATATCCTCTGGGTTCATCGGACTTTGTGGCTGGCCTCCGGCCTTTGGGGCCGGTGCGGCAGGCGCCTGCTTCGGTGCTGGCTTTGATCCTGGCTCGCTTGTCGCGGTTAACACAACCGTAGCGGACAGCACGCCCGGCAAGACGCGCAAAGCGACCTCCGCCGCTTTTCGGACAGGTTCCGCCTGTTCCGCCTTCGTGGGATCGATGGCTAACGCCACTTGGATGTGGCCGTCTTTCACCGCCACACCATCCAGCAAGGACATTGCGCCGTTGACTGCCGCCAGGGTTTCGCGAACTTGAGCTTCCGTTGGGCCGGCCATGGGTAAAACTTTCTAAATCTTGCGAATTGGGGACAGGTTTTCGGTGCATCGGTTGTGCCGACGCCCTCTCTGTCATATATGAGGCACAACAGTCGATAGAAGACCGCGCTCCGCGGATCAAGTTAGCAGGAAGTGTTTGGATGCCTCAGCACAATCAGAATGGCGGCGGCCCATGGGGCGGCGGCGGTAGTGGCGGCGGTGGCGGCGGTCCCTGGGGCGGCGGCGGCGGCGGAAATAGTGGCGGCGGTGGCGGCGGCGGGCCGCAGCCCCCGAACATCGACGAGGTCATCAAGAAAAGCCAGGACGCTTTGAAGAAGCTGATCCCCGGCGGAATCGGCGGCGGTCGCGCGCCCGTCCTGCTGGTGTTGATCGCTATCGCGTTGTGGCTGGCCAGCGGCTTTTATCGTGTGCTGCCGGATGAGCAGGGCGTTGTGACGCGCTTTGGTGCCTATGTCAGCACCACCCTACCGGGCTTGAACTACCACATGCCCTATCCGGTGGAAGAAGTCGTGACACCGAAAGTCACGCGCGTTAACCGGGCTGAGGTTGGCTTCCGTACGCCATCCGACAGCGGACGCCGTGACCTGGTGCGTGGCTTGCCTGACGAATCGCTGATGCTGACCGGCGATGAGAACATCGTCGATATCAACTTCGTCGTGTTCTGGGTCATCAAGGATGCTGGCGAATATCTGTTCAACATTCGCGACCCCGATAGCACGGTGAAAGCCGTCGCTGAGAGCGTCGTGCGTGAGATCATCGGGCAGACCAAGATTGCATCTGCGTTGGCTGAAGGCCGTGGCGCAATTGAATCCCGGGCGCAGCGCGACATTCAGAAAATCCTGGATGACTACAAATCTGGAATTCAGATCACTCAGTCGCAATTGTTGAAGGTAGATCCGCCGCAACAGGTGGTTGACGCTTTCCGCGACGTGCAGCGCGCCCGCGCTGACCAGGAGCGGTTGCGCAACGAGGCCGAAGCCTATCGCAATGACATTATCCCTCGGGCTCGTGGTGAAGCTGAACAGCTGATCCAGGAGGCAGAGGCCTTCAAGCAGGAAGTCGTGGCCCGCGCCCAGGGTGACGCTGAACGTTTTAACAATGTCTATGAGTCTTACAGCGTCGCTAAGGATGTTACGGTCCGCCGTATCTATCTGGAAACGATGGAAGAGGTTCTCGGCAACGCCAACAAAGTCCTGATTGATCGCGGCGTGAGCGGTTCCGGCGTGGTGCCTTATCTGCCACTGCCTGAACTGCAAAAACGCACCGGCAGCCAGTAACCAACGCGAGCAATAGGAGCTAGATTCACATGAGCCGCAATTTGCTCGTCGTCTTTGGTGTCGTGATCATCATCGGCGCTATCATCGCAACCAGTGCCAGCTTCGTGGTCAAACAAACCGAACAGGCCATCGTGCTGATGCTCGGTGATCCTCAACCAGGTATCCGTGGCCCGGGATTGCACTTCAAGCTGCCGTTCGTACAGAACGTCGTGTATTTTGAAGCGCGTATTCTGGACTATGCGCCGCCGCAGGAGGAAATCATCGCTGCTGACCAAAAACGGTTGGTTGTCGACAGTTTTGCCCGCTATCGCATCGCCGATCCGCTAGAGTTTTATAAATCCGTTGGTACAGAAATTTCGGCTCGCGCCCGGCTCGCCGGGATTTTGAGCGCATCGCTGCGTCGCGTCGTCGGTGGTGAAACACTGGCTTCGGTTCTGTCAGAAGAGCGTGTTGATATTATGGAGCGTATCCGGACAGATACGAACGAGGCGGCGTCCAAGTTTGGCATCGACGTGGTCGATTTTCGTATTCGCCGCGCCGATCTGCCAGCCGCAAACGCCGACGCTATCTACCAACGGATGCAATCGGAACGTGAGCGCGAAGCCCGCGAATTCCGCGCGCAAGGTGCAGAGTTGGCTCAGCGCATTCGCGCCCGTGCCGAGCGGGAAAAAACCGTGCTAATCGCTGAGTCGCAACGCCAATCGCAGGTCTTGCGTGGTCAGGGCGATGGAGACGCCATCCGCATCTACGCTGATGCCTTTGGCCAGGACCCGCAATTCTTTGCCTTCTATCGCTCGATGGAGGCGTATCGCAAAGCGCTGAAATCCGATGGCACGACGATGGTTTTGTCGCCCGACTCTGACTTCTTTGCCTATTTCCGCAACCTATCCGGCGGCCCTGGCAACGATGTTGGTTTGCCAGCAATGGCGATGCCCCAGCCGATGAGCCCTGCTGCACCGGCCGTTCAGGCTAAACCTCAGGCCGCAAACGATAATACTGCCCAACCCGCAGCAACCACGGGCGTGGTGGATGCAGCTAAAGACGCTGGCGCCGCTATGCTGAAGAAGGCTGGTGATGCGGCAAAGGCAGCAGCTGATGCTGTTAAAGACGCCACCGTTGGCAGCAGCAGCACACCATCGGCAATGCCTGCTCCTGCTGCAGCAACTAGCAAGTAGGGGAATTAGCGCCAGGGCGCAGCGATGATTGATCTGGCGGTTGGGTTTGGGCTTTTGCTAGCGATCGAAGGCATAGCCTACGCCCTATTTCCAAACACGATGCGCCGCATGATAGTGCGCGTTCTGGCGGAGCCGAATGATCGGGTCCGCCAGTTTGGTTTGGTGACGGCCGTCATTGGTGTCGGCATCGTCTGGTTGGTACGGTCATGACTTGCCCCCAACCGGCTCCGATCACGCCAGCTTGATTGGGGCTGTGTGTTGAACCGGCATAGCCATTACCTACATACTCTTGGCGTTCTGGGATTGATGCACCGCAAGGTGCGGAAAAAAACGCGTTAATCACTTATGAAGGAGGCCTTCGCCAATGTCTTGGCCGGCTTTTAATCGCGCAACTGTTGCAGCAGCATCCCTTATGGTGCTGGTGTTTGCGTCCGCCCCGCTCGCCCTGGCCAAAGCCCCGCCAGAAAGCTTTGCCGATTTGGCAGAGAAGGCACTGCCCGCAGTGGTGAACATTTCGACGACGCAGACCATCAAACGGGAATCCGGTCCAAACCGTCCGCATTTCCCGCCAGGTTCTCCGTTTGAAGAGTTCTTCCGCGACTACTTTGACAGACAACAGGACAAGCCGAACCGCGCACCGCGCCAGGTCACGTCGCTTGGCTCCGGTTTCGTCATCGACAAGTCCGGCCTGATCGTCACCAACAACCACGTGATCGCTGATGCAGATGAGATCGTGGTGCGCTTCCAGGACGATACCTCCCTGCCTGCAACCCTAGTCGGTCGCGACGAGAAAACCGACATCGCGGTGCTCCGCGTTAAGGCGGATGGGCCCCTGCCCTTCTTGCCGCTGGGCGATAGCAAGAAACTCCGTGTCGGCGACTGGGTTGTGGCTATTGGCAACCCATTCGGCCTGGGTGGCAGTGTGACCGCCGGCATCGTATCGGCTCGTCAGCGCGATATCCGCAGCGGCCCCTATGATGACTTCATTCAGACCGACGCAGCGATTAACAAGGGCAATTCCGGTGGTCCGCTGGTGAATGTGGATGGCGAGGTGATCGGCATCAACACGGCGATTTACTCTCCGTCCGGCGGTAGCGTCGGCATTGGGTTTTCCGTTCCGATGTCCTTGGCAAAGTCGGTTATCGATCAACTCACCGAATTCGGCGAGACACGCCGTGGCTGGCTGGGCGTCAACATCCAATCCGTAAGCGAGGAAATCGCTGACAGTCTTGGCCTCGGTCAAGCTCGGGGTGCGCTGGTGGCAAATGTCACCAAAAATGGCCCAGCAGAGGCAGCAGGCATCTTGGCTGGCGACGTGATCCTGTCGTTCAACGGCCGCGCCATCGACAAAATGCGCGCTTTACCGCGGATTGTTGCTGAAACTCCGGTGGGCAAAAAATCAGACGTGGTTGTCTGGCGCAAAGGTAAGGAAAAGACTGTTGCCGTGACCCTCGGCCGACTGGAAGCTCAGGAGGCTGCGACAGCCTCCGCTGCGAAGAGTGACGAACCAGCTAAGGCTTCTGGAATCGACGCGATGGGCCTGTCCATAACCGCCCTCAACGAAACGCTGCGCACGCAGTTCGAAATTCCCGAGGACATCACAGGCGTGGTTGTCACCGAGGTTAAGGAAGATGGCAACGCAGCCAAAAAGGGCCTACGCCCGGGCGACATTATCCAGGAGGTCAACCAAGAGGCTGTAGCCGCCCCTGGCGACGTTGCCCAAGTCGTGGCCGAAGCCATCGACGCGGGCCGCAAGTCGGTTCTGGTGCTGTTCAACCGCGGCGGAGAACGGCGCTTCATCGTCGTGCCGGTGACAGACGAGAAGTAAGCTCTGTGCAGGTATCAGGCGGTTGAGAAATCAGCCGCCCGGTATCCCTGAAAATATAAGAGTGTCGAAAGATCGGCGCGGTTCACCCGGAACCGCGCCGCTTTTTTGACTGCCGGCTTTGCCTGGAAGGCGACCCCCATGCCAGCCGTCTGGATCATCGCCAGATCATTGGCACCGTCGCCCACAGCAACGGCATCAGCCAGAGTCACTCCAACCTCCCGACACAGGTCGTTAAGCGCTACCAATTTGGCATCACGGTCCAGGATTGGGCGTCCCACCTCGCCGGTCAACTTGCCATCCGCAATGATCAAGTTGTTGCTTCGATCCGCGTGAAAGCCTACTTGCTGAGCGAAATGCGATGTAAAATACGAAAACCCGCCGCTGACCAACCAGCACCTGGCACCGTGCGCCCGCATTGTGCCCACCAACTCGGTTGCCCCGGGCATAACACGGGTGCGAGCCAAAGTGCGGGCGAGGGCAGAGGCATCGAGCCCTTTCAACGCGGCCACGCGTTCGATCAACGCCTCGGCAAAATCCAACTCACCTGTCATAGAGCGGGCCGTGATAGCGGCGATCCGATCTTTGATCCCAGCTTCACCAGCCATTTCATCCAGCGTTTCCGACTGAACAACGGTCGAGTCCATGTCCGCAATCAGCACCTGTTTGCGCCGCTGCTCCCCCGCCCGATGCAGAGCATGGTCAATGCCGAGTTCGTCCAGAGCCGCGCTAAGCCCATCAGCAGGCCCTGTGGACAGCGACCAGTCACACGCCGATGCCTCCGCCAGCCAGTCAGGTGGGCCGCTGACATGAGCGTAACGGGTGAGCGCCTGCAGGCAGCGCTCCCACAGCGGGCCGCACAATGTGCCAGGCGCCGCGACGAGGGTCAGGGTATAAGGTGCAGTCATCATGTCGCTGCCTATAGCCGGCAGGCCCACATTTCGCGATGTGGCCGATCTGCGCTGTGAGTGAAATACCGCCGATCATCATCGTTGCCGGCCCAACCGCGTCCGGCAAGTCAGCGCTGGCCATGGCTCTGGCACAGAGGTTGGATGGGGTCGTCATCAATGCCGACTCGATGCAGGTCTACAAAGACCTGCACATTCTAACCGCCCGCCCCTCAATTACCGACGAGGCCAGTATCGATCATCGTCTCTACGGCGTCATGGACGCAGCTGAGCGGTGCTCCGCCGGGCGATGGCGCGAACTGGCCATCCAAGCCATTACGACAGCCCATGCCAATGGCAAACGGGCCATCGTTGCCGGCGGCACCGGCTTCTATCTGGAAGCCTTGACCCAGGGGCTAAGCCCCATTCCTGACGTCCCGCCGGAGATATTAGCAAATGCAACTGCGGCTTGGGAAAGGCTGGGGCCCGTACCGTTCGCGGAACAACTGGCCCACAAGGACCCTGAAAGCATCACGCGTATTCCGCCAACCGACCGGCAGCGCCTGTGCCGGGCTTGGGCCGTGCTGGAAACTACCGGCCGCACGCTCACGGACTGGCACCGCGAACCAGTAGAGTCGGCCCCGTTCCACGCGACGAAGGTCTGGCTAAATCCCCCTCGCAAAACCCTGTATGAACGGTGCGATAGCCGGTTGCTCGGCATGATCGACCAGGGTGCGCTGCAGGAGGTCGATGCTCTGTTGGCACGGACTCTTGACCCCGCATTGCCAGCGATGAAGGCTCTGGGGATGCCCGAGCTAGCGGCTCATTTGCGCGGCGCATTGCCGCTCGACCAGGCAATCACCAGTGCGCAACAGGCGACGCGGCGGTTCGCAAAGCGGCAATTAACATGGTTTCGGCACCGGATGCCAGACGCTCTGCAGATTGACGCGCAATTTTCGGAAAGTTTATTGGGGGAAATCATATCATTTATTCGCAAAAATGATTGACGAGCGAATTTTCCTTCTTTAGGTTGCGCTGCAACATGCCGGGCGGTCTATTTTTTACTGCCTCGCCGATACATTTCCCAAGGATTTGGACGAATGACTGAAGAGCGCATGAGTGGCGCCGCCTTGATCATCCGTGCCCTGCAAGATCAGGGCGTTGATACAATATTTGGCTACCCTGGCGGAGCCGTGCTGCCGATTTACGACGAGATTTTCAAGCAGAACCAACTGCGTCACATCCTGGCCCGCCAGGAAGGCGGCGCGGTGCATGCAGCCGAGGGTTATGCGCGCTCCACCGGCAAAGTCGGCGTTGTGCTCGTCACCTCCGGCCCTGGTGCGACCAATGCTGTTACCGGCCTGACCGATGCGTTGATGGATTCGATCCCCATTATCTGCTTCACCGGCCAGGTGCCAACCCATCTGATCGGCAATGATGCGTTTCAGGAGGCTGATACCACCGGCATCACCCGCCCCTGCACCAAGCACAACTACCTGATCAAAAGCCCCGACGATGTCGCCCGCGTCGTGCATGAGGCCTTTATGGTCGCCACCAGTGGCCGTCCAGGCCCGGTTGTGATCGATGTGCCCAAGGACGTGCAATTCGCGGAAGGGGTCTATCAGCCGCCATCCACGGTGCGGCACCGCTCGTACAATCCGCAGACTGAGCCTTCATCCGGCAAGATCGACGAAGCCTTGGATATGCTGGCGGCGGCGAAAAAGCCCGTCTTCTACGTTGGCGGCGGCGTGATCAATGCTGGTCCCGAAGCCTCTGAAACACTAGTAAAATTGGTGCACACCACAGGCTATCCCTGCACCCAGACGCTGATGGGACTTGGCGCTTTCCCTGGTTCGGACCCTTTGTCTGTCGGCATGCTGGGCATGCACGGCATGTATGAGGCCAATCTGGCGATGCATCAGAGCGATCTGATCGTCTGCGTCGGTGCTCGCTTCGATGACCGCGTTACTGGCCGGATCGACGCCTTTGCGCCGAATGCCAAAAAAATCCACATCGATATTGATCCCTCCTCAATCAACAAGAACGTGCACGTCGATTTGCCGATCATTGGCGATTGCGGCGTGGTGCTAACCCAGTTGCTGGATGGCTGGAATGCCAAAGGCCTGAAGGCCGACGGCGCAGCAATCTCGGCATGGTGGGAACAGATCAATGGCTGGCGCGAGCGCAAATGCCTCAGCTATGTCCAAGGCAAGGACATCATCAAGCCGCAATACGCGCTGGAGCGGTTGCAGGCCCACATGGATAAAGACCCGCGCGAAGGCTACATCACTACAGAGGTCGGCCAGCACCAAATGTGGGCCGCACAATACCTCAAGTTCGAGAAGCCGAATCACTGGATGACGTCCGGCGGCCTTGGCACAATGGGCTATGGACTTCCGGCGGCTATCGGCGTGCAGATCGCCCACCCAGATGCCCTGGTGGTTGATGTGTCGGGCGAGGCTAGCTTCCTGATGAACATGCAGGAAATGTCCAGCGCGGCGCAGTACAAGACGCCGATCAAGGTGTTCATCCTAAACAACGAGTGGATGGGCATGGTGCGCCAGTGGCAAGAGCTGCTGCATGGTGGCCGCTATGCCGAAAGCTACACCGAATCCCTGCCAGATTTCGTAAAGCTGGCGGAATGCTTCGGCTGGACGGGCCTGCGCGCTACTACGCCAGACGAGCTAGACGACGTCATCGCCAAGATGATCGCCACTGACGGCCCGGTGATCGCCGATATTTGCATCGCGAAGGATGAAAACTGCTTCCCGATGATCCCGTCGGGCGCTGCCCATTGCGATATGCTGCTCGGTCCGAACGATCAGGCGAATAGCTCGGTTTCTAGTGGTGGCATGACGTTGGTTTAGCGGCAGCCCCAACACCCTCACTCGACCGCAGAACATCTAGAGCGCCATAGGCGCTGGAGGCTTGCTTGCAAGATCAACCCATTGAACCGCACACACTGTCGCTCCTCGTTGAGAACGAGCCGGGTGTGCTGGCCCGCGTCATCGGCCTGTTTTCTGGCCGTGGCTACAACATCGAAAGCCTGACCGTGGCGGAGATAAACCCGGAGGAGCATATCTCACGCATCACCGTCGTCACCTCCGGCACGCCGATGATCATCGAACAGATCAAGGCGCAGCTGGACCGGCTGGTGCCTGTGCACAGTGTCAATGACCTGACCGCGGAAGGGCCTTTCGTCGCTCGCGAACTGGCAATGGTCAAGGTTGTCGGCAAAGGCGAACCCAGGGTGGAAGCCTTGCGCATTGCCGACGTTTTCCGCGCAAGACCAGTGGATTCCACCAGTGAATCCTTCGTGTTCGAGATCACCGGCTCCGGCGAAAAAGTCGATGCTTTTATCGACCTGATGCGTCCACTCGGCATGACCGATGTGGCCCGTACCGGTTCCCTTGCCATTGCACGTGGCCGCTAGGGCCTGTAGAAGCCTCGGCCAAGTGTGCTGAGCTTGTACCCCACACAGGGGCAGCAAACCGGCACAAACACCCATCCACAGCGCTACCGGCAAAGAGTTGTCGGATTTCGGCGCAGACAATCCACAAAGAAGGACCTGTACACCCATGCGCGTTTACTATGATCGCGACGCCGACCTGAACCTGATCAAAGGCAAGAAGGTCGCCATCCTCGGCTACGGCAGCCAGGGCCATGCCCATGCCAACAACCTGCGCGACAGCGGCGTCAAAGACATGGTCGTCGGTCTGCGCCCTGGTTCCGGCAGCGCGCCGAAGGCGGCAGACGCTGGCTTCAAAGTCGTCCCACCGGCTGAGGCCGCAGCGTGGGCCGATGTTGTCATGATGCTGACCCCGGATGAAGGTCAGGCCGCGCTCTATGAGCAGGACATCCTCAACAACATCCGTCCCGGTGCCTCACTTTGCGTCGCCCACGGCCTGTCGATCCACTTCAACCTGATCAACCCACGCTCAGACATCGACGTGTTCATGGTTGCGCCAAAGGGCCCCGGTCATCTGGTACGCAGCGAGTATGTGCGTGGCGCCGGTGTGCCGTCGCTAATCGCCATCCACCAGGATGCCAGCGGCAACTGCCATGACCTAGCTATGTCTTACGCCTGCGCCAATGGCGGTGGCCGTGCGGCGATCATCGAGACCACCTTCAAGGAAGAGTGCGAAACCGACCTCTTCGGCGAGCAGACTGTGCTCTGCGGTGGCTTAACCGCCCTGATCCAGGCTGGTTTCGAAACCCTGGTCGAGGCCGGTTATGCTCCGGAAATGGCCTATTTCGAGTGCGTGCATGAAGTGAAGCTGATCGTGGACCTGATCTACGAGGGCGGCATGGCCGGCATGCGCTATTCCGTATCGAACACGGCGGAATACGGCGATTACACCCGCGGCCCGCGCATCATCGATGCCTCCGTCAAAGAGCGCATGAAAGAGGTGCTGTCCGAGATCCAACGCGGCGAGTTCTCTCGCGAGTGGGTGCTGGAGAATGCCGCTGGCCAGACCAGCTTCAAAGCCAAACGCCGCATTGGTGCAGAGCATCAGCTGGAAGAGGTTGGCGCCAAGCTTCGCGGCATGATGCCATGGATCGGCGAGAACGCGCTGGTCGACAAAGACAAGAACTAAAAGCGGCACGCGACAGCGTCCCACTTTGAATACGGGTTGCAGCGTGGCTATATATGGCCGCGCTGCGCCTGTTTTGGGCGCATAGCTTTATTGCGCCTGTTTCGGGCGCATGGCTTTTTTTGTGAGGCCCAATGTTTTCCTCTCTTCTCGGCCTATTGAGCCAGGATCTGGCAATCGACCTCGGCACCGCCAACACGCTGGTCTACGTCCCAGGACGCGGAATCGTTTTGGACGAGCCATCAGTCGTAGCGGTACGAGAACAAAACGGGCGCCAACAAGTTTTGGCGGTCGGTGAGGAAGCCAAACGCATGCTGGGGCGCACCCCAGGCTCGATTGAGGCAATCCGACCTTTGCGCGACGGCGTAATCGCCGACTTCGAAATTGCGGAGGAGATGATCAAATATTTCATCCGCAAGGTTCACAACCGGCGCAGCTTCGTCTCCCCACAAATGGTGGTGTGCGTGCCGTCAGGCGCGACGGAGGTCGAACGCCGCGCTATCCAAGAGAGTGCCTTAGGCGCCGGCGCTCGCCGGGTTTTTCTGATTGAGGAGCCTATGGCTGCTGCCATCGGCGCCGGCCTGCCAGTCACAGAGCCCACAGGCTCCATGGTGGTCGATATCGGCGGTGGCACGACTGAGGTAGCGGTGTTGTCGCTCGGCGGCATTGTCTACTCACGCTCAGTACGTGTCGGTGGCGACAAGATGGACGAGTCGATTATCCACTATGTGCGCCGGCACCACAATTTGCTGATCGGTGAAGCGACAGCTGAACGGATCAAGGTCTCCATCGGATCCGCCTGCCCGCCAGACGATGAGGAGCGCCGCGCCGCTGTTCGTGGCCGTGACCTCATGAATGGTGTCCCGCGTGAGGTTATTATCGGCGAGGCCCAAGTGGCTGAAGCCCTTGCCGACCCGATCAGCCAAATCGTAGAAGCCGTAAAAGTTGCCCTGGAGCACACCGCGCCAGAACTGGCAGCCGATATTGTCGACAAAGGCATTGTCCTGACTGGCGGCGGCGGCCTGCTGCCCAATCTGGACCGTGTACTGCGCGAGGCAACCGGTTTGCCTGTCTCCATCGCGGAAAACCCCCTATTGTGCGTTGCGCTCGGCTGTGGACGATGCTTGGAAGAGCGTGCCGCATTGCAGAGCGTTCTAATGGAATAGAAACCGCCTGGCGTTTTGTCTGGCAAAACACGCGGGAACGGTATGGACGACGCGCCGCAGAGCGTTGGCGAACTCCTCGACACCGGGCTTCAAACGGCTAGGCGGACGCTACGGCGTGTTGCCTATGTCGGACTGGCGCTTTTGGCGTTCGGCCTTGTGCTGGTTGGAAAGATCGATACCCGCATCGTTGACGGTGCCCGAAATCTGGTGGCCGATGTGACAGCCCCCATCCTCGACACGCTCTCCTCTCCGCTGGCGGATGCCTATGCATGGCTTGGAAATATTTCCGCCATTGGCGATCTATTGATGGAAAATCAGCGACTGCGCGAGGAAAACGCGCGGCTCGCCAAACTTCGCTTGGTGGCACATGACTTGCGGACAGAGAATGCCGGTCTACGCCGCCTGTTGAGCTTTGACCCCGGCCCAACCGTCAAATCTGTCACGACGCGGATTATCGCCGACACGGGCGGCGTATTCGCGCGCAGCCTGATGGTCCATGCGGGTAAAGCACATGGCGTTCGCAAAAATTTGGCAGTGCTCAGCGCTGAAGGTCTGGTGGGACGGGTGCACAGTGTCGGCGATAGTGCCGCTCGCATTTTGCTGATCACAGACTTGAACTCCAAAATCCCCGTCGCGATCGGCGACAGCCGCCGCCGCGCAATTTTGGCCGGCACCAACGGGCCAAGCCCTCGGCTGGAGTTTTTCGCGTCCGATATACCGCCAATACCGGGCGCACTTGTCCTCACATCCGGTGATGGCGGCATCTTCAGGCCTGGACTACCCGTCGGTATCGTCGAGGCCGATGGTGCCGGCCATTGGGCGGTCCGGCCATTTGTAGACTGGGATCTGCTCGACTACGTCCGGATCATCGACTACGGCACAGATCCCGCCCTGGCTGTCGCTGGGGAGCGTGGTTAGCGCCTATGGCATATCCAGAGCCTCACCTACCGGCAGAAACCGCTAGCCACGCGTGGCTACCCACGATAGCCCTTACAGTGCTGGTCCTGCTGTCGGTGGTGCCAATGCCCGTCGGCCATGGGCCATTGCCGGATATCGTGTTGATCGCTGTCTACCTGACATCTGCACGACGCAGCGCCGCCGTATCGCCCGCCGCAATGTTTTGCCTAGGCCTGCTACATGACATGTTGGGCTCAACCCCGTTTGGCCTGCACGCCCTTGTGTATGTTCTAGTCCATGCTGCGGCCGCGCAAACCAGCAGGCTCAGTCGCTCGTTTCTGGCGCAATGGTTGGGGTTTGTTCCCTGTGCGGCCATTGCTGCCGGTGCCAGCTGGATGGTGATTTCGATTCACTACTCAAGCGTTGTATCGCCCGACCCGATCTTGTCACAAACCCTTGCATCGTTACTCGCTTTCCCTGTGATAGCCCTACCGATCCTATGGCTGTTAGGGACACTGCACGATGAGTCGTAGCGCCCGAGACCGACAGACAACAATACGCCTGCGCCAGGTT
>CALKDI010000030.1 GCA_938084065.1 uncultured Alphaproteobacteria bacterium | reverse complement strand
GCGGGCTGGAGACGGCAGCCTCGGTAGAGAACTCAACCGTGCTGAACCGGGATGAGCCGGCGAAGATGGCGGCGGCAGCGCGGCGCTCAATGGAGGAGACTGGCACGCGGGTCTTTAAGATTAAGACCGGCCAGGGGCTGGACCTCGATCGGGCGGCGATCACGGCGATCAAAGCGGCGGTGGGCTATGGTGCGTTGCTGACGGCGGATGCGAACAGCGCATACAAGGCCGCGGATGTGCTGGCGTTGGATGCAATGTTGGCGGATCTGGGCGTGGTATTTTCGGAAGACCCATGTTCGCTGGGGCCAGATGCGGCGGCGGAGAAGCTGATCCGGGCGGCGAAGGTGCCTTTGCTGATTGATAAGCCGGGCAAGGCCGTTGATGCGGTGCGGGCGTTCTTGGACCGCGGTGCCACCCACTACAGCATCAAACCAACCCGCATGGGCCTGACCGAGGCGGAGGCTGTGGCGGATATGGTCGATGCCATCTGCATAGGCACCTCCGCAGAGGCTCCGTTAGGCGCGTTGGTACAAATGCGGCTGGCGGCGGGCCTGAAGCGGCCTGAGACGCTGATTTCGGCGGAACTGGATTTCCACCGGGAGTTGGCGGATGGCTACCTTATAGAGCCGCTGGTGCTCGAAGGTGGACGTTTACATCTGCCGGCTGGGCTGAACGCGGCGGCGTGTGTGGACTGGCAGAAACTGGGACGCTTGGCTCACACCCATCTGGCATTGCCGGACTTGTGAGTAGCGGCGTTTCGGCGTCTCATAGCGGCAACGCATTTTTTTTACAGGACACGTATACCCATGAAATTGAACGCTTGGTTCCCCACAGTCACCATCGGCAACGACCCGTCTGCGATCCGCGATTGGGCGCAGGCCGCCGAAGACCTGGGCTATGAGTATATTGAGGTGCCGGACCATGTGTTCGGCGCAACTGCTCGCAATGGCTGGACGCCGCGGTACGACGCTCACGCACCATTCCATGAGACCTTCACGACCATGGCCTTCCTGGCCGCGTGCACGAAGCGGATCAAGCTGTCCTCCGGCGTTTTGATCCTGCCGCAACGCCAGACCGGCGTGGTCGCCAAGCAGGCGGCGGAGGTGGATATCCTCAGCGAGGGCAGGGTGCGGCTGGGCATCGGCGTCGGCTGGAACCATGTGGAGTATGAGGCGCTGGGCTGCGAGTGGAAGACTCGCGGTGTTAAGCAGGGCGAGCAAATCGAGGTGCTGCGCAAACTGTGGACTGAGGACCTGGTGACCTACAAAGGTCGCTTCCACGATTATTTTGAGGTGACGGTGGTGCCGCAGCCGCCGCAACGGCCGATCCCGATCTGGCTAGGTGGCTCTGCCCCCGGTGTGATCAAGCGGGCGGCGCGTCTGGGTGATGGCTGGATGCCGATCCTGGCGCCGGACGATGATGGCAAGAAAGCGCTGGAGACGTTCCACGGCCATCTGGCAGAGTTCGGTCGCAAGCGCGAAGATGTCGGTATGGAAGCATGGCTGCGCTTCACCGAAAATGATCCGCAGGCCTGGGCCGCCGCCGCTGACGGCTGGCGCGGGATGGGCGCGGATATGGCCATGCTATATCCGATGTGGCGGGATGAAAGCGTCACTGCGCAGATCGAAATCCTGCGCCGCTTTAAAGAGGTAGCGGAGGGTTAAGCTGTACGACAGCGGTTCCTCAGGGGAGTGGACCGCCATTTTCGATCCAATGCCGGCAATCCGGGCTCAGCACCCGGTCTGCTGCCTGATCGTAGAGCGCTAGATTTTCGGGCGAAATTTCTTCGCGCCAGCGTCCATTGGTTCCTTTGTGGAAAAATGTACTACCGCCGCCTTTCCAGGCGCGGCCTTCGGCAGGTGCAAATTTTTGACTGTTTGCTTTCATATTATCGAAAGAGACTATTTTTGCTATCTCGCTAACCCGTTGGTCGTCGACAGCAATTTCCAAATATTCTGCCAATTCCCGGATTGCAGCGGGCGTATCCATAAGCATGTTCGCATAATGCACCAAATGAATGTTTGGCAGATGGCGATACTCCCACCAAGACTGAATTAAGTGCAATTCAGACCAATGCGGCCAACCATCATTCTGCCAGTCAAACCACCCTTTGGTGCACCAGTTTCGCCAGAACGCGTTGATGTCATCCGGCGCTGGTGGGTACGGAGCGCCCAATTTATCACCGCGATCTCTCACAAGTCCCAAAAACATATCAGAGTAATTTGCAACATGGTTCCACAATGACATACAGATGTCGCGGCCATCGCGGCAGACGATGATGTACTTTGTATCATCCCGATAGGGAATTCCGTCCAGTGCCAGATGAGATTTTAGGAAACGGCGATGCGTCTGAGCCTCAACCCGTTTAGCCATCGCGTCAGTTGGAGAGAGAGCTTGTTCAACCCATTGTGACATCTGGAGAATTGGCTCTGGGAATTGTTCGTCGGGAAATAGTAGGTAGCCGACGATGGTTTGTGTCCAGGTGGTCCCAGCTTTCGAAGGCGTTGCGATAACGATATCGTCAGCCCGTGGCGTAATGGCATCCCACCGGGTGCTATCTACGTGGTGGTTTTGATACACGTGCGTTCTAGTCGGCTTTTCCATCTGTCCCATCCAATTCATCCTTTGCGTACTCGCGAACGATCACACAGGCAATGCTGTGAGTTGTCAATACGGTCCGAGACGCCAGGTATGCTGCATTGGGCAGGCAAATTTGCGGGATCTTTCTGAGAAAGCCGCTCATCGCCTCTGGAAAAGGTTCGGGTCACGTGCTCAAATTGGCGCTGAAAGGCTGAAACTATGGATCAACTGACTTCGCTAGACCCTGTCGCTCGCGCCCGCGCTCTCGGGGCCGCGTTGGAGGCTGCCTCCGACGAGATCGAGGCGACGCAGCGCTGGCCGCAAGACCTGCTAGAGCAGTTGCACGCGGCTAAGCTGATGCGTTTGTTCCTGCCGAAATCTTGTGGCGGAGAGCAGCTTGACCCCTGCACCTATTTCCGCGCGGTGCAGGAGGTGGCGAGCCATGAGGGCTCTGTCGGCTGGAACATGTTCGTTGCCAACAGCGCAGCTCTGCTGATGGCGTGGCTGCCGCTGGAGAGTGCGCGGAGGATCTATGCCGATAATCCGCATGCGCTGATTGCCTGGGGTGCCGTTAACGGCCAGGGCGCGAAGGCTGTTGACGGTGGTTATATCGTCAATGGCCGGTGGGATTTCGCTAGCGGCTCTCGGCAATCGACCTGGATGGGCGCGCATGGGCCGGTGACGGAGGCGGACGGCTCCGTTCGGCTGAACGAGCGTGGGGCGCCGAAGATCATGTCCTGGCTGTTTCCGACGGAGCAGGCGAACCGGTTGGACAATTGGAACCCGATGGGCCTGCGCGGCACCGCCAGCGAGTCTTATACGGTGACGGATGTGTTCGTGCCGGAGGAATTCACCTCCACCCGCGAATATCCTGAGTTGCGGCGAGAGCCTGGGCCACTGTACGCAATCCCGCAGCAGGGCTTGTACACGGTCGGTGTAGCCGGCGTGGCGACGGGAATTGCCCGGGCGATGCTGGAGGCGTTCCGGGCTCTGGCGACCCAGAAAGTGCCGCGCGGCCGGCCGCGTATGGCGACGGACCCGCTGGTGCAGGCGGACTATACCAAGGCCGTGGCCAAGCTCGGCGCGGCGGAGG
>CALKDI010000029.1 GCA_938084065.1 uncultured Alphaproteobacteria bacterium | reverse complement strand
GCGACGGACTCTATGCCGACATCCTTTCGGTGATGGCCACCGCTGCCATTCACGATCAAAACGCCCTTGAAGCCATCCGCGCTTGCCTCAAAGGCAAACCCATACTGCAGACGATTTGACAGGGGGGTGAGCAGTTACGCTGATTGGGGCATAACGCGGTTGAAACGATCCTCCAGAGGAGGATCATGCGATGAAACGTTTTGTCCAAAGCGACATCCATTTGTTAGGCGAAGTTCGCGGCTGTATTTCGCGAATGGAGGTACTCGAAGGCCCGACGGGTCAGCGAATGAGACCGTTGGTATGAGAAGGCGATTTCGTCGAAACTAGGTTGCTCGCCAGACAGCCTTCGCGGCTGGTGCCAACGTGACGAGCGCGACGCTGGCACGCGCGCTCGTCTGAGTAGTGAAGAGAGGAACAGGATTAAGGAATTGGAGCGCGAGAACCGAGAACTGCGCCAAACCAATGAGATACTCAAGAAGGCAAGCGCCTATTTTGCCCATCCTCTCGGCGAATAAGCATTCGCCTGCCGGGCAACAGATCAGCGATTTCACCTATGTATCGACATGGCAAGGCATGGCTTGTGTCGCTTTCATTGCCGACGTCTTTGCCCGCAAGATCGTCGGTTGGCGGGTCTCTACGTCCATGACAAACTCGTTCGTGCTGGACGCGTTGAACCAGGCGGTCTGCCAACGACGGCCACAGAAAGGCGGCGGACTGATCCATCATTCTGACCGCGGCTCCCAGTATCTGTCCGTTCGCTATACAGAGCGTTTGGTTGACGCTGGCATCGATCCATCGGTCGGCACTGTCGGCGACTCCTACGATAACGCCATGGCCGAGAGCATCATCGGCCTGTTCAAGACCGAGGTCACCAAGCTACACGGACCCTGGAAATCCGTCAGCCAACTGGAATGGGAAACGCTGAAATGGGTCGATTGGTACAACACAAAACGCGTGCACAGTGCTATCGGATATCTCACGCCAACTGAAGCGGAGGAAGCCTTCTACGAAAACCTGAATGCCCTGGAAAAAGCAGCCTAAGTTTTGAACAAAATGCTCTCCGGTAAACCCCGGGCGGTTCAGGGTCCAAACTCATCTCCTTCTTATTCACTAATGCCCTATCTCATTCCTGGTCGGCTACACTAACGCCCAAGCCAGACAAGAGTGGTTTGCAGCGGTGGTTGCGGTATAATATCCCTAAATGTGAACGCGACGCTGGGACTATCCATGCTGACAGTAATATCCCCCGCCAAACGCCTGGATTTAACGCCGGTTGATATGTCTGACGCGACAGATCCGGCGTTTCAGAAAGACGCGCTGGCTTTGGCGAGAACGGCGCGCAAACTATCGGCGGCAGACCTCCAAAAGCTCATGAGCATCAGCGAGCCGCTGGCGAAGCTGAATGTGGAGCGGTTAAAGGCGTTCGCGGCTGACCCATCTGAAGACCTGGTGAAACCGGCGGCGCTTGCCTTTGACGGCGACACCTATCAGGGCCTTGAAGCCGGGACACTGGATGCGGCCGATATGGCGTTTGCCCAGCGGCGACTGCGCATCCTGTCTGGCCTTTATGGGCTGCTGCGTCCGTTGGACCGCATTCAGCCCTACCGGCTTGAAATGGGCAGCCGCCTGCAAACCCGGCGCGGGGCGAATTTGTACGAATTCTGGGGCAAAAAAATCGCCAAAACCCTGAATGCTGACGCTGAGGCCGAGGGCACGGATCTGTTGCTCAACTGCGCCAGTCAGGAATATTTCGGCTCAGTTGACCAGAAAGCCCTAAAGCTGACCATCGTCGAGCCCGTATTCCTTGAACGCAAAGCCGGGGTAGAAAAGGTTGTGAGTTTCTATGCGAAGAAAGCCCGCGGTGCGATGGCCCGCTTCGTTGTCGAAAATCGTTCCGAAACCGTTGACGACCTGAAAGATTTCACCGCAGGTGGATACGCGTTCCAGCCCGCAGCCTCAGCGGCGCACCGCCTGGTATTCGCGCGGGACTATCCTGAATAGAGGCCGCCGCACCATGAGCCGCCAACCTGAAAACGCCGCTGTCGTGGTCGCGATGTATCACTTCGTCGACCTGGACGACTTCGCGGCGCTGAAGCCGCCGCTGCTGGATGTCTGCGTGGCGAACGGCCTCAAAGGCACGATCCTGCTGGCGCGGGAAGGCCTGAATGGCACCGTTTCTGGCTCCCGCACGGGAATAGATGCCTTGCTGGCTTTTCTCAAGGCAGACCCCCGGTTCGAAACCTTGCGGCACAAAGAATCCTATGCGGAGGCAGCGCCCTTCCGGCGCATGAAGGTCCGCCTGAAGCGCGAGATCGTCACCATGGGTGTGCCGGATACAGACCCTGGCGCGCTCTGTGGCGAACGGGTCGACGCCAAACGGTGGAATGACCTTATCCAAGATCCTGACGTGCTGACGATCGACACGCGGAACGCCTTTGAGTGCGCCATCGGCACGTTTGAAAACGCGATATCGCCGAACACAACATCCTTCCGCGAGTTCCCGAACTTCGTTGATACGGAATTGGACCCGAAGAAACATCGCAAAATCGCAATGTTCTGCACCGGCGGCATTCGCTGCGAAAAAGCCACCAACTACCTGATGAAACAGGGCTTCGAGGAGGTGTATCACCTGGATGGCGGGATCCTAAAATACCTGGAGACCGTCGATAAGGATGAGAGCCTGTGGCGCGGCGAATGCTTTGTGTTCGATGACCGCGTGGCGGTGGACGAAAACCTGGCACCCGGCGATCACACGCTATGCTACGGCTGCCGCATGCCTTTGTCGGAGGCGGATCGGGCCTCGCCGCACTATCAAGGCGGCGTGTCCTGCCCCCATTGCCATGGGACACACAGCGCCGCGAAACTTGCCGGGCTGCAGGAACGTCAACGTCAGATGGACCTGGCCAAGGCCCGCAAAGACGGGGATAATTGCAAAGACGGGGGCGATTGATAGATTATGCGCCCCTACCCCATCCTCTATTCCTTCCGCCGCTGCCCCTACGCCATGCGGGCTAGAATGGCCGTCATGCAATCAGGCGTGACCTGCGAACTGCGAGAGGTCGTGCTGCGGGACAAGCCGGCGGCAATGCTGGAGCTGTCGCCCAAGGGCACGGTGCCGGTTCTGCAATTGCCAGACGGCGCGGTGCTGGAGGAAAGCCTCGACGTCATGCATTGGGCGCTGAGCGCCAATGACCCCGACAATTGGCTGGATACGGCCGATGCGTCAGCTGATCTCATCAGCCAGTTGGATGGGAGCTTCAAGAGCGCGCTTGATCGCTACAAATACTACGTGCACCACCCGGAACGCTCGCAAAGCGACTATCGGGATGAAGGCGCGCAATTCCTTTCGCTACTGGAAGAGAAACTCGCGGCAAATTGCGGAGCGGGGCTGTGCGGCCCCCGTATCACCTTCGCAGATATCGCCGTGTTTCCGTTTATTAGGCAATTTGCCTTCGTTGTCAAAGCCTGGTTCGACGAAGCGCCCTATCCACTACTGCAAACCTGGCTGAGTGCGCGCCTGGATAGCAGCCTGTTCCTCTCCGTCATGACCAAATATCCCGCCTGGAAACCCGGCGACGATGTCCTTCTATTTGGTGGCTAATGACCTAGGCCTGTGAGGGTCAAAATCGTGCTGATAATTACGCCCATCCCAGCCCGCGTCCAATCTCACTGGCCAGGTCAAACCGTAACCCCGCATTACTCGCCAACATTGTGATCTCACAGCGACGCAACCATCATTGTTGGAAAGCATAACGAAGCTGCTCAGGCGGTCAAATAGGCAGTTCGGTTGCGGTGCTGAGGCAGCTTCACGCCAAGGCAGGAGTTCGTCGAGCCGCCTGATCTGCTGATCTGCGATTCGGCTAGAAACACTGGCCGGCCAAGCTTATGGATCGACGCCTCGACCTCAGCGCCTCTCCCCTTCCCGCCTGAGTATGGCTTCATCGATATTCGCAGCCACCACCGCGGCCTTCACCGGGTCAGACGCTAGAGGTGAGCATCGCAATGCATCGTCTACGGCTGCGAATGCCCCAGCACCTTGCCGATGATGTGCAGCCCCATCCCCGGAATGGCCTCACGATGAAATCGCGTGATCAGTCATCTCCGATCAGACCTGCCGGCAGTACAGCTAGCCTCCCCACATCCCAGCAAAAAACGCCCGCGCACAACAGGCGGTAGCGCTTTCTCGGAACTGGTCTCAGCCAGGTCAGTTACTACAGACCAGTGCGCCCCGTGGTTCTGATTAACGATTCCGCCCCGACTACTTGGTATTTGGACTTCAACGTTCTGCATCATACCTCGGTCTTCATGGTTTAGGGGTAACTGCTCACCCCCCTCGTTGAACAGGGGTTTGCCGGAGGGCAATTGAGGTATTGACACCAGACCCGGCAGTTGATTCAAGCTGCGGATGATTTCGGAAACACTGGATTCGCTGAGCAACAAAGAGCTGATCGGTCT
>CALKDI010000028.1 GCA_938084065.1 uncultured Alphaproteobacteria bacterium | reverse complement strand
CATCATGCGCGCCAACAAGGTCACCAACATGACTGATACCCGATACCGAAACGCCCTCGGCGGTATCGATTATCTCGCCCTATATACTTTCATGTAGAGAGCGTTGAACAGCCCTGGCGAAAAATGCCACCATCTATAAAGTAGAACTTTCCGTTTCTGATATGGATCGTCACTACTATGAGACACATAAACTGACGGTCGCCAAACATCCTTCGGAGACGGATGAGCGGTTGATGGTGCGCCTTCTCGCTTTTGCGCTGAATGCACATGAGCAGCTGGAATTGACGAAGGGCCTTTCAACCGATGACGAGCCGGACATTTGGCAAAAAAGCCCAAGTAACGAGCTTGAAGTGTGGGTCGCCTTGGGCCTGCCTAGCGACAAGATCGTTCGGCAATCCTGTGGTAAAGCAAACAAGGTGGTTATCTATTGTTACGGCGGTGAAACAGCCGAGATGTGGTGGGATAACATCAAAAACAGCACCACCCGCTTTGACAACCTTCAGGTCGTCAATTTTTCAGAGAATGCCACCAATGATTTGAGCAAGCTGGCAAATCGCTCGATGAAGCTGCAGGTTAATATTCAGGACGGCGATGTGATGGTCAGTGTTGGTGATAGCATCGTCCACGTTAACCCGGTCAGATGGAAAAATGCTGCGTAGTTGACCGATGTTCTCATCCCGTTATTTGATCGGTTTGATGATAATGGAGAGCATGTCCACGATTCAACTATACCGCACTCACTCCAAAACCCGAAAATTCTCATGTTTTATGACGCGAAAGTTGTCTGACACCGTGTCCCGGAAGTTTTTCCATTCTCGAGGGATGGTTTCCCGCATGAAAGCGAGGATAACTTTGGCAAACAGCTTTTGACTTCGATAGTAGCGATTGTGGGTGACGTGCTGGTGCAAAACGGCCCAAAGTGGCTCAATCGGATTGAGATGTGGGCAATAGGGCGGCAGCTGGATCAAGTGGATACGGCAGCTAGTTCTTGCCAGAAAAGCCCTGACATCCGACCCTTTGTGGTAGGCGGCATTGTCCCAAATCACATGAATAACGCGTTTGTCGGGGTTGCGCTTCTCGATCTCGGCGAGCAGCTGCGCGGCTCTGCCCCCATCTACTGTCGTTGGTTCGACAAAGAGTGTATCGAATGTTTCGAGGTTCACGGCGCCATAAATGTTCACACGACCGCGCCCAGGTGTACTGAGAACCGCGGGATTTGATCCAGCTTTCACCCAGCCAAATGTAGGCTTCGACTGGTATTCTGGATGCACTGCGTCGGCGAAGTAGACGGCTTTACCGGCAAGCAGCTCGCGCATCAGCTTTTCGTGCAGAGCGATGAAATCTCTCTGCTTTCCGGCTGATGAAACACGCGGCAATGGCTTGGGCTTGCGGGACGCGAAACCCAGTCTGGCCAGAAGCTTGATGCAGCCGGAATGGGAGTACTCCCGCTCAAATTCGGCCGAGATGTGAGCCCGGATCTCGACCGTCGAACGACAGAAACACTCTTCCAGCCAAGCGCATAAAGCGGCCTCCTGTGCGTGCGTCATCTTGGAATGGCCGCCCTTGCAGCCATTCAACGCAAGGGCATCCCAACCATCGTCTCGATAGGCTTTGTAACAGCCGCGGATCGTGTCATCGTCCAGATACAAGAACTTAGCAATCTCTTGGCAAGACTTACCATCGTCGAGCAAAAGGATCGCATTGGCGCGACGGGCGATACTATGGTCCTCGCGCTGACGCCGCACGCAAGCCTCAAGTTCGAGACGCTCTGCTGAGGGAAGAAAACCGTGGTAAATCATGCACATAGCTGAATCGTTCCCAACCCGCCCGTCAAGCCATCAAATTTGGGTTCTCAATGACTCTGAGTATAGCAAAAGGCTTGGAGTTTCGGGCGGTCGTCGTAATGGCTTTTGACGATGAAGTCCTACCTGATCAGGAGCGGACAGAGGCAATCATCGACGAACCGACTTGGAGGAAGTGTACAATACCGAGCGCCACCTTCTCTACGTTGCCAGCACACGGGCCAGAGACCGACTGCTGGTAACGGCGATCAGGCCAGGGGCAGAATTTCTCGGTGATCTGCTGCTAAGATAAAGCGCCCTCGCGCGTCACCTCAATTGTTACCCCACGACAAAAAACCCTCGACAATGCGAGGGCTTTTAACAGGTAACCGTTTGTTTTGTTTGGTGGAGCCAGGCGGGATCGAACCGCCGACCTCTTGAATGCCATTCAAGCGCTCTCCCAGCTGAGCTATGGCCCCGAAACTTGGGTTGTTCTGTCCAGCGAAGCGGTGCTGGGCATGTTCGGAAGCGGGTGTTTAGACGTCTTCGTCTTCGTCGTCAACATCTACAATGACCTCACTGAGGCCATCATCGTCATCATCGTCGTCCAGGTCGTCGCCATCGTCGATCAATGAGTTATCATCACCGAGGCCGGCTTCATCCAGATCCAGGTCGTCATCATCCGTGTCGGCCTTCGCCGCCGCCGCTGGAGCGAGCGGCACGGCCTCCACCAATTCCCGCTGTTTCACAAACGCCTCTGGCCCGTGGACGTTGCCGCAGACGGGGCAAGTGATCGGATTGCGGTTCAGATCGTAGAACCGCTCATCGCAAGCGACGCAGGTCCGCTTGGTTCCGCGCTCTGCACGTACTGTGTCCATGCGATCATCCTAATCAAAACTCGTAAGGTGGGCAGCGCCATTGCCAGAAACTGCAGACAGTGTCAAAGACTAATCACCGTTTCCCCGACAAGATCCCATGAATGAGCCCAATGTCCGACGACCGCCATCACCTCAGCGACCCGCTGTTCGCCACGCCCTCTGCTGCGCCATTGCGCGGGCGTGTTCGGGTGCCCGGTGACAAATCGATATCGCATCGTGCGCTGATGCTTGGCGGCCTTGCCATTGGCCAGACGCGAATTTCCGGCCTGTTGGAGGGCGAGGATGTGCTGGCAACAGCTGCAGCCATGCGGGCTTTGGGGGCATCGGTGGAGCGGCAGGCTGACGGCACCTGGCTGGTTAACGGGGTTGGCGTCGGTGGATTAGCAGAGCCCAGCGACGTGCTGGACATGGGGAATGCCGGCACAGGCGCCCGCCTGTTGATGGGCCTGATCGCCAGCCACAATCTAACCGCGTTTCTGACTGGCGACGGATCATTGCGCCGGCGACCGATGGCCCGTGTCACAACGCCGCTCGCGCAATGTGGTGCCCAATTCTTTGCCCGAGAGGGTGGGCGATTGCCGCTTGCGGTGGTTGGTGCAAAGGCCGCTGTCGCCATAGATTACCGGCTGCCCGTTGCCTCCGCCCAGGTAAAATCTGCCATTCTGCTGGCCGGGCTGAACGCTACCGGCACCACTCGTGTGACAGAGCCAGAGGCGACCCGCGATCACACCGAACGCATGCTGCGCCATTTCGGAGCAAAGGTCGTCCGCATCGAAGAAGATGGTGTTGGCGTTGTAGAGTTGCAGGGCGAAGCAGTGCTGCGCGCTGCTGATGTGCTGGTCCCCGCTGATCCATCTTCTGCCGCCTTCCCCATAGCAGCCGCGCTACTAGTGCCAGGGTCGGACGTGACATTGTCTGACATTTGCCTCAACCCCGGTCGCATCGGCTTACTAGAGACCTTGCGCGAGATGGGTGCCGACCTAACCATCGAAAACGGGCGGGAGGAGAATGGTGAGCCTATTGGTGATGTCCGCGTCCGTTACAGCCGCCTGACAGGCGTAACCGTTCCGGCAGAGCGCGCGCCAAGCATGATCGACGAATACCCAGTGCTCGCCGCCATCGCCGCAATTGCCGACGGCAGTACGCACATGCCGGGAATAGGCGAGTTGCGGGTGAAGGAAAGCGACCGGCTGGCGGCGATGACCGATGGCCTTTCGCAATGCGGCGTTCGGGTTGAAGCCGATGCAGACAGCATGACCGTACACGGCGGGGCAGATGTCGTAGGCAATGGCCGGTCTGGCCAAGCCATCAAGACCGACCTGGACCATCGCATCGCTATGGCCTTCGCCGTGCTGGGCCTGGCAGCTCGCGACGGCGTGCGGGTGGATGATGCTGCCCCCATCGCCACCAGCTTCCCCGATTTCGTGCCACTCATGCGCAACCTGGGTGCCGACATCCGTATCGATGGGGATGCTGCTCTGTGATTATCGCTATTGACGGACCTGCGGGTGCAGGCAAAGGCACGCTGGCCAAGCGGCTGGCCCAAACGCTGGGCTATGCCTATCTCGACACCGGCCTATTGTATCGCGCTGTTGGTGCCAAACTTTTAGCCGCCGGGATACAAGACCCAGAGCCCGCCGAGGCCACTGCTATTGCACAGACTTTGACTGCCAACGATCTGGCAAACCCCGATGCGTTACGCGGCGAGCACAACGGCCAAGCAGCCTCAAAAGCTGCAGCAATTCCAGGGGTAAGGGCCGCCCTGTTCGCGTTTCAAACCCAGTTCGCTACGCATCCGCCGAATGATGCTGCGGGCGCAATTTTGGACGGTCGCGATATCGGCACAGTCATCTGTCCAGATGCTGACTTGAAACTGTTCGTTACCGCCAGTGCAGAGGCACGGGCAGGCCGCCGATTCCAAGAGTTGCAGCAAACAGGCGACAAGCGTATATACGGCGATATCCTCAAAGACGTTGAGGATAGAGACCGCCGGGACAGTGAACGTGAAACCGCGCCACTGCGGTCGGCTGATGATGCTATCGCAATCGATACGACCGAAATGGACGCTGCGGCAGTCTATGCTGTTGCACTTCAATTGGTAGAACGATTACGCAAGCGCCACTCAGACGACTAACCCATCCATAGGTTTTCAGCAGAATCGCAATTGTGCGGGGCTGTTGCTAGCCTCACTCTAACCAGTATTTTTCGGAGTTAAGTACCCGTCAATGTCCGACTCAATGGAAATGGAATTCGCCGGCGAAGATTTCGCCGCGCTCTTGGAAGAAAGCCTTCAGGGGCAAGCCAGCTTTGAAGGCACCGTCGTAAAGGGAACAATTGTTTCCATCGACAATGACATGGCCCTGATCGATGTCGGACTGAAGTCCGAAGGCCGCGTCCCACTCAAAGAATTTGGCGGCCCAGGCTTAGATGCCGAGCTGCGCGTTGGTGATACGGTTGACGTTTACGTCGAACGGCTTGAGGACAAGAACGGTGAGGCTGTGCTCTCCCGTGATAAAGCTCGCCGTGAAGAATCGTGGCAGGTCCTGGAACGCGCTTTTAACGACAGCGAGAAGGTCAAGGGCGTTATCTTTGGCCGAGTCAAAGGTGGCTTTACCGTCGATCTCTCTGGCGCTGTGGCCTTCCTGCCAGGCAGCCAAGTCGACATCCGGCCAGTTCGCGACATCACCCCATTGATGGGTACGCCGCAGCCATTCCAGATCCTGAAGATGGACCGCAATCGCGGCAACATCGTCGTGTCCCGCCGCGCAGTTCTCGAAGAGACACGTGCCGAGGCCCGCAACGAGTTGGTAGCCAGCCTCAAAGAGGGCCAGGTTCTCAACGGTGTCGTCAAGAACATCACCGATTACGGTGCGTTCATCGATCTGGGCGGTGTGGACGGCTTGTTGCACGTCACCGACATCGCATGGCGTCGTATCAACCATCCGAGCGAAGCCCTCACCATCGGTCAGGCTGTCGAAGTGCAGGTCATTCGTTTCAACGCGGAAACCCAGCGCATCAGCCTCGGCATGAAGCAGTTGATGGCCGATCCTTGGGACGGCATTGAGGCGAAATACCCGGCACTGTCCCAGTTCATGGGCCGCGTCACCAACATCACCGACTACGGCGCATTCGTCGAGTTGGAGCCGGGCGTCGAAGGCCTGGTGCACGTCTCCGAGATGTCCTGGACCAAAAAGAACGTCCACCCGGGCAAGATCGTTGCCACGTCTCAGGAAGTCGAAGTTCGCATCCTGGACGTCGATCCCGTCAAGCGTCGCATTTCGCTGGGCATCAAGCAGACCATCGAGAACCCGTGGGTCACATTTGCCCGCATGAACCCGATCGGGACGGAGCTGGAAGGCGAAGTCAAGAACATCACCGAATTTGGTTTGTTCGTCGGATTGCCAGGCGATATCGACGGCATGGTCCACCTCTCCGACATCTCTTGGGAGAAGTCTGGCGAGGACGCGGCAGCTGGTTTCGAGCGCGCCGATATGGTCAAGGTCAAAGTCCTCGACGTCGATCAGGACAAGGAGCGCATCTCGCTCGGCATCAAACAGCTGACCGACGATCCGTTCACCTCTGCGCTGAAGTCTGCCGACAACCTGCGTCGCGGCTCAATCATCACCGGTACGGTCACCCAGGTGAACGACGGCGGTGTCGAACTGGCGATCGAAGGCGACCTGGTCGGCTTCATCCGACGCTCGGACCTGGCGCGCGAGCGTGGCGAGCAGCGCCCGGATCGCTTTGCTATCGGCGAGAAGGTTGATGCTAAGGTGACTCAGGTCGACAAGGGCTCACGTCGTATCTCACTCTCGATCAAAGCTTTGGAGATCGAGGAAGAGAAAGAGGCGATGGCACAGTTCGGTTCATCCGATAGCGGTGCATCGCTGGGCGACATCCTCGGCGCCGCCCTGCGCAACCGTCAGGATAACGACGGCGAGTAAGCAAACAGGTAGGGCGGTTCCGATCACCGGAGCCGCCCTATCGGCCTTGCGTTTTAGTTGGGCAACATAGCTGGCAATGGAACATCCAACGAACCACAGCGCAGCTGATAAACACCTGGACCGCCGCTGGCTGAAACGCCAAATCGGGGTCTGGCGCAGCCTTGCTCTCGTCGCACTCACAGTGCTGGCCACTGTCCTGGCGCTTCGCTACATCGACGGCGGCCCTAGCGATGGTTTCTCGACTGGTCCCCATATCGCCCGGCTCAGCATCGATGGTGTAATCGGTACCGACTCGGAACTGCTGTCGCGGATCGACAAACTCTCAAAAAATTCAGACGTTGTTGCCGTGATCCTGCGGTTGAATAGCCCAGGCGGCACCTATGCCGGCAGCGAGGCGCTCTATAACGCGTTGCGTACACTGGCTGAGGCCAAGCCGACAGTCGCTGTCATCGATGGCGTTGCCGCCTCAGGCGCATACATGGCGGCCATCGCCACAGACCGGATCTTTGCCCGCGCGGGCAGTATTACCGGGTCCATAGGCGTCATCATGCAGATGCCGAATATCAAGGGCCTGATGGACCATATTGGCGTTGGCTACGAAGCCATCCGCAGCGCCCCGCTCAAAGCCACACCAACCCCTTTTGAAGATACCAGCGCCGCCAGCCGAGTCGCCGCGCAAGACATTGTCCAAGACCTATTTGACCAATTTGTTGAACGGGTTAAGGAGCGCCGTACTCTCGCGGCAACCGCTCTGGACATCGTTACATCGGGCCGCGTATTCACCGGAAAGCAGGCGATGCCGCTTGGCCTAATTGACGCACTTGGTGGAGAAACCGAGGCAACCGGTTGGCTAGAGCAACACGCGGAAATCGCTGCAGGCACACGGGTTTTCGATGCAAAAAGCAAAGACGAAGCGATACAGTTCCGCGATTTGATCGAACGCATTGGTGGCACACGCTTTTTTGGCACTCAACCAATGCTTGACGGCCCGCTGGCGGTTTGGCAATCTACGATATAATGCAGTTGTATACAAAACTGCGAACAATAGGTGAGTTGAGCTCAGACATCGCTAACAGACGATTCTTGAGGGCGGTAGGGAGGCTGAGGCAAAGCGCTATAGGTTCACCGTATGCGGTGTGAAACAACGCGTGTGTGTCAGAGGGAACTCGGCTGTGACAAAATCAGAACTAATTCAACGCTTAGCAGATCGCAATCCGCATCTGTATGTTCGAGATGTAGAGCGAATTGTTAATACCATTTTCGACGAAATAACCGACGCCCTGACAGCCGGCGACCGCGTCGAATTGCGAGGGTTTGGCGCATTCTCGGCGCGGCAACGCGAAGCCCGTGTTGGCCGCAACCCACGCACAGGTGAGTCGGTCACAGTCAATGCAAAGCAAATGCCATTTTTCAAATGCGGCAAGGAATTGCGCGAGCGTTTGAACGGCAAATAGCCCGGATCATCGATCCACAGGGCTTGCCAGGATAAAGCGCATCACTGCGTCGATATTGAGGTGCACGCAGCCGCGCGAATTGCCTAGGTTAGACGTCACGGCTCGATCGATATTCGGAACAAGGATCAAATATCATGCGCCTCCTCACGCGCCTGTTCGCCTGGGCTTTTGGCTTCGCCGCCGGCATTCTCGCTTTGCTGTTCGTGATTCAATCGCGAGAGCCTGTTACGCTGGCGATCTGGGGCATTCCGGAGCAAATCGAAGTGCCATTGTTTTTTGCGGTGCTGGCGGCAGGCCTGATCGGTTTCTTCTGCGGCGCAATCGTTATGTGGTTCTGCGATGGCCACGGCCGCCGCCTCGGTCGGTCTTACCTAACTGAGTTGCACGCATCACGGGGCGAAGTTGACCGCTTAAAAGAAGAACTCACGGCCATGCGCAAGGCAGCGGACGCAGCGGACCAAGCTCGCGCAGCCGCTGGAGATAACATCGGACGCATTGGTGCAGCCAACACCAATCACCCACCGTTGCTGCCCGGCCGCGCCCTATAGCGTCGGAGCAACACCGTGACAGCCCCAATCTTCGTCGCCCTAGATACCACCGATCTGGCCAAGGCTGAGGCTTGGGCTAAGGCCGTAGCTCCGCATCTGGCAGGCGTGAAGGTTGGCCTGGAATTTTTCTACGCTCTTGGCACATCTGGGGCGCAGCGAGTTGCGGCACATACACCGCTATTCCTAGACCTGAAGCTCCACGACATTCCGAATACAGTTGCCGGCGGCCTGCGCGCGGTGTTGAGCCATCTGCAGCCGCGCTATACCAACGTTCATGCAGGCGGTGGTCCCGCTATGGTTGCAGCAGCAGCTGAAGCAGTCGCAACCGCCAGCCCGGCAACGCGATTGCTCGCAGTCACTGTATTGACCAGCCTGGATGATAATGATCTCGCCGCAGTCGGCCAACAGGGCCCCGCGGCTGAGCAGGTGCTGCGCCTCGCTCGCATGGCCGAGGCCAATGGCGCGCACGGGGTTGTCTGCTCCCCGACAGAGGTGGCGATGTTGCGGCAAGAGATGGGGCGGGACTTTGACCTGGTCGTCCCGGGCATTCGCCCTACC
>CALKDI010000027.1 GCA_938084065.1 uncultured Alphaproteobacteria bacterium | reverse complement strand
GGCGGTGGCACTTGCTACCGGCCTGATCGAGACCTTCCGGGAGCGCGCCGATGCCGCTGACCGGGCAAGTCACATTTGCCCCGAGAACTATCGGGACATGCAAACGTCCGGCGTCGCCTCCGCGTTCGTCCCGGAGGAATTGGGCGGGCTCGGCCTGCGGTCTATGCATGACTGGAACCTGATCATTGCGACGTTGGCCAAGGGCGATGGCTCTGCCGGCATCGCGATCAGCATGCACCTGTCGGCCACCCGTGGCTTGGCCGCGGTCTACCGCGCCAACGCGCCCGGCTCCGCACCACATGAGCGCGCAAAGGGGTTCCTGGAGAAAGTCGCGCGCGGCGAGGTGCTGATCTGCTCCACCACGACGGAGCGCGGCAATGACAACCTACATCCACTTAGCGAGGCATTCGCTCACCCAGATGGCTGGCGCATCAACGGCACCAAACATTTCGTGACCATGTCGCCGCTCGCCACCCACATCGCTACCAATGTGCGTGTGCGAGACGCAGACGGCGACCACATCACCAACGTGCTGCTCCCGATGGCAACGCCCGGCGTGCACCAGCATGACAACTGGGATGCCCTTGGCATGCGCGCCTCTGGCAGCCAGTCGATCACATTCAACGATTGCCTGGTGCCTCACGACGCACTCCGCCGGATAGGCCCCTGGGGCCAGTGGAGCATTCCGGTTCTGGTCAACCGTACACTGGCCAACGTGCCTCTGGTCGGCGCGTTCCTGGGCCTGGCGGAGGCGGCCTATGACTATGCCCTGGACCACCAACGCAAGGCGGAAGGTGCTGCGTCTCGATCTGGTGTTCTGCACGCGCTGGCGGAGATGGAGATCCTGTTGGCCACCTCACAAAGCATCCTGGCCCGCCTCGGCGAACAGCTCGACGCCTTCATGGAGGAGAGCCGCGGTGGTGCGGACGCCACCTGGGAACAGGGCCACGAGTTGATGAAGGACTATCAATCCGCCAAATGGGTGGTGAACAAGAACGCCATCGAGATCGTTAGCCAGGCGATGGACCTGTTCGGCGGCGGTGGCTTTGCCGCCAGCAACCCGCTGTCGCGCATCTACCGCGATGTGCGCGCCGGCCCGTTCATGCAGCCGTACTCCCCCATCGATGCCCGGGAGTATATGGGCAAAGTGTTGCTGGGCGCATATCCAGAGGCTTAGAGGCCAAGCGAGGGCTTCCGTCAGGGTTTCCCGCGGCCACGGGAAAAAAGCGTCCAAACGCGGAGGTCGACGATTACTTTCGTCGCTGCTGCCAGGACAAGCGCGCAGAGCACCGCCTTGGAGGCCGTCCCCATCGTCCCTTCAATCAACATTGCGTGGACGATGCTGCCAATCACAATGACTGTGCCGAGGCTTGTATGCAGCAAGCGCCAAAGCTTTGCCCTGAGGCGCAACCGTCTGCGCAGTGCTGCAATTCCTGCGGCAACGAATACCGCCCACATTGCAACCACGCCCCAGGCGGAAAACGGCGTTGGCGAGCGGAACAGCAGCGCGTCAATTACATCGGGCGGGCTGGTCAGCCATAGGCCGATGACATGGACGATCACCGCCACCACCAATCCGGCACCGATCCATTTGTGCCACCGCCGACCGCGACGCCCAAACAGCCCTGGCAGATATCCGCCGGCCAGTAGCAGTTGTAGCGACAACAATCCCATCCCGCCGACGCCTGCAAAGCCTGCCGCTATATAGACAGGGTCTCGCCAGGCGAGCTGCGGGCTCATCGCCGCCGCGATGATGGGAATAGCAATCGCGGCGGTAAGCGCTGCCCAGATCAGGATGGCGCGGGCCGATCCCATTGCGGAGCGTGTCAGAGTCAGACCGGCTTGAGCACGAAATGCGTGCGCAGGCTGGTGTCGCTGGAACTGCCCATGATAGGGCGCAGAAAGACGGTTTCAAACCCGTTTTCGTCATACTCGGAATCATAGGCCAGATGCCCATGCGCCTGACCGAAGGCCGGCACGATTTGCGGCATATCCATACGGAACTCTCCGTTTGCATCAGTCAGGGTCGCACCATGGCTGCGCTCGTCGCGCTCATAGCCTTCGGTCGTGTGCGCCCAGATCTGAATCCGAATGCCTGCGAGGGGTGCGCCGTCGCCAGCTCGCCGAACGGTGCCAGTCATCATAAAGCCACCGCCGCCAATCCGTTCCACAACAGGTGCTCCGGCGCGGTAGTTATTGGCGCCGCCCCGCATCGTTGGCGTTGGTGCCAGTCCCTTCGCCTGCGCCGGCACGAGCAGACCGGATGCGCTGGATGCAAGCACGATTCCGGCTGCGGCTGCGCTATTGACCAGAAGGGTGCGACGGGTCTGGCGGAACTGGGTCATATCGGTTTGTCCTTCTGTCTGTACCGGTGAACGAAGCGTTTCCAACGGGCTACAACGGCTTTAGCCTAGCAACTGGCAGAGTTGTTGCACCACTGGCTTATGTAGGTACTGGCGGCGCCCGATAAAGAGTGGCGAGCGTTCGAGTGGCACGATAAAAGCCGAGCGGATTGGCCCAACCCCTAAACCAAAGCTGCTGCCTCGTCAGCCGGGCGAGAGCGCGCGTATTCTGGTCTGCCAGATCAGGCTGCCGATGATTGCCAGATTGGCCAGGTTGAACGCCGCGCCGATCAAGAATGCCATGTCATAGGAGCCAGTGTGGTCGAACACATAGCCGCCGAGCCAGGAGCCTAAGGCCATGCCGGTGCCGGCAAACAGGATGACAACGCCAGTGCGGCGGCCCACCTCTGGTGCTGGCAGATACTCGCGGACGATGACCGGATAGCAGGGCAGGATGCCGCCATAGCCCATGCCGAACAGGGCAGCCGCGATGTATACCGACGGCAGGCTCTCGACAAAGGCGAAGGAGGCTAGGAATAAAGCCTGAGCCGACGAGAACACGAAAATCGCCCGCAGGCCACCGAAGCGCCCGCCCAAATAGCCGACGCCAAAAAAGCTGCTGAGCGCGGCGCAGGTCAGCATGACCGACAAGACCTCAGCACCCCGGGCAGGCTCAAATCCAATATCGCTGACGTGGGAGACGATATGGGCAAGCGGCAATGACATGGCCACACAACAGCCGATAGACGCGATGGACAACGTCAATTGCATCCGTCGCGGCGTCATTCCCGCCAGCGAGCGCGGGCCATCGCGGCGCGGTTTGGCGTTGGCAATCGGGGCGGCTTCGGCCTCCGCCCCGGGTGGGCGCATGCGCAGGATCAGCACCATTGGCAGCATGGTCGCCAGCACGAAAACGCCATACCAGGCAGCGGTCTCGCGCCAACCGATGGTCTCGAACAGATACTGAAACACCGTTGGCCAGACAGCGCCAGACAGCGCCTGGCCGGAGCCGACAATGCCAACCGCCATGCTCTTGTTGTGCTCAAACCAGCGGGTGATGTTGGCGGTCAGTGGTGAGAACAGCGCGGCCCGGCCTAAAAAACCCAGCATTACGCCATAGATCAGGTAAAGCTCCCACGGGCTGGTGACATAGCTGGTGAGCATCGCGCCCAGGCCGATCATCACCGCGCCTAGGGCCGCTGGAATGCCCATGCCAAAGCGATCCAGGCAATAGCCCATGAAGATGCCGCCAACGCCGCCGCCAAAGTATTGCAGGGCATAGGCGGCAGACGGCACCACCCGCGGCCAATCAAATTCCGCCGTGATCAGCTTGAGGGCGACCACCAGAAAATAAATGCTGCCGGTGCCGATCACCATGAACGCTAGCGACGCGATGAGCACGGCGTTGCGGCGAAGCACGATGTTGCTGGATGCTGGGCTCGGCATGGAATTCCGATTGTGGTCGTCGTCAGGGAAAAGAGTCACGCGACCCACGTTAGTGGCATGCCATCCGGGCGCAAGCGAATAGGCTGGTCGCACGGGCAAACCCGCCCGCCTGAACCTATTCGTCGTCCAGATCGCCGGTGTCAGATCGCCGGTGCCAGATCGCCGGTGCCGACACCAGCGGATCTGGCATCGGGTGACCTTACCTTAGGCAGTGTACGTCTTCAGGAACCGCCGTACCCGCTCGACCGTGCGCGCCTTCAGCTCTGGTGGCTCCTTCCATGGAAACACCGTGATCTCCGCATTTGGCGCCAGCGAGGCGACGTCAATGGAGGTCTGCAGCGGGTGGGAGTCGATGTCATCTGGCAGCACCAGGATCGGCGTGACGCAATTGGCGATCACATCGCGGCTGACGCTGTAGAGAAAGTCCGGGTTCACGCGGTAGAGATTGTGTAGGTACTGGTCGATTGTCGCCTGGTCCACCTCCGGATGATCCGGCATAAAGCCCGCCGCCCAGCCATTGCTGCTATGGCGATACATGACGTCCGGGTCCTCAGGCCGGTGACCGACGCTTTGGACGAAAACGGCAGCCTTGACCCGCTCCGGCGCCCGCTCGATCAGCTTGCCGGCGAAGCAGCCGCCGATGCAGTAGCCCATCAAGGCAAACTCTTTGATCCCCAGATGATCCATCAGGCCCAAATGGTCGTCGGCAAAACCGTTCCAGGGATCATCCACCGGCACCGGCCCGGTGCTCTCGCCACCGATGGCGTTGCGTTGGTCCATGGTGATGCAGCGGAAGTCCGACTTGAGCAGTTCCGGCGCATTGAACACCGCCCGCTGCCAATTGCCCATGTTGGAGTTGAGCCCGCCGCCCGGCGTTACCAGCAACGGAAAGCCGGAGCCAGTGTCTTCGTAGTGGATGCGAACGTCGCCGTTTTCATAGAATGACATGGGGCAATTCCTTGCTGCTGCGTGCGCCGACGCCGGCGCAATCTGCGGGATAGCCAACATTCTAGCCCAATATCACTGTATCGAAAGGGCGTGCATCCAACCCAGCAAACTTTGTTCCGCCTACCGGATGGACCCTGGCGTCAACAGCAAGCCTGACGGCCAAAGATTAGATTTTGAGGCATAGGCGGGTTTAAAAAGGGTCAAAATTGTGTTGTAAGTGTATACCTATTTGTCTTGGTAAGGAGGAATGTAAAGCGCGTAAGATTGATTGCCGGCGCGGTAGCCTTTGCTTCGGCGATGTGTTTGAGCGCTGCTGCCAATGCTGGCACAATTCTGGCGATGAAGGTCAGCGACCTGGCGCCCGACGCAGCCTCGGTCGATGGCTATATTGACGTATGGCAAGACTGGATTAATGCCGGCGGCCATAACGAAGGCGCGGCTGGCTCGACCGCTCTGACCAACAACGGTATCGATTACAAGAACAGCTTCGTCGATACGAACCGGGGCGATGTCTTATCGGTGCGCGTGTCCTATTACTTTGAAGGGTCAGAGGTCGCATTCGCATTGTTCTCACCCGGCACCAGCAAGAGCAACTTCTTCGCGCCCGGTAACGTAATATCGTCGAGTTGGACCAATCTTGGCGGTGGTGGCTTCAACGTCTTCTCCATCGCAGGCGATTCCGGCATCAACCGGCATTGGTTCGCCAACCGCTCGTATGGTGGCTGCCCAAGCGATTTCGGGCATATGGCGGTGCTTGACAGAGCCGCCAGTTATCCTTGCACGTGGGAAAATTCGCGCCTCGCGTCCGTAGGTGACCCGACCCGTGCATTCCTTTATTCCACCGCGCCGGACAGCAGCGACTGGGATATCAATACCGGCATTGCCGATGCTTTTGCCGTGCATGTAACGACGGAAATGGAAACGCCAGAGCCGGCAACGCTCGGCCTGCTGGCCGTCGGCGCCGTCGGCCTCGCCGCTGCCGCCCGCCGCCGCGCCTAGAAGCACCAGGGCCTCGGCTCCCGCTTTATGCGCCCCGGACATTGCGTCCGGGGCGTTTTTCATTCCGCGACACCGCTTCGCAGGGGTGGGTACGGTATGGCGCATGGTGGGTGGTTCACGGGAGTGTGATACTTTCGTTTAACAGTCGCCGATCTGGCGATTTCTGTGACCGAAGGAGACCACGCATGGCCGAACATTTCGACGTCCTCATCGTCGGCGCAGGCATTTCCGGCGTTGGCGCCGCCTACTACCTTAACCAGCACAACCCCGGCACCAGCTATGTCATCCTGGAGGCGGAGAAGAGCTATGGCGGCACCTGGTGGACCCACCGCTATCCCGGCATCCGCTCTGACAGCGACCTGCATACCTTCGGCTACAGCTTCAAGCCCTGGGTCGGCCCGCCGATTGCGACGGCCGAGGAAATCCTGAACTACATGGGCGATGTCATCAAAGAGAACGACATCGGCCCGCACATCCACTACCGTCACAAGATCACGGATGCCTCTTGGTCATCCGCCGATGCGCTCTGGACCGTGACGGCGAAAAACCTGGAGACGGACGAAAGCCGGCAGTTCACCTGCAACTTCCTCTACATGTGCCAGGGCTATTACCGGCACAACCAGGGCTATATGCCGGAGTGGGATGGCGTTGCGGACTTTAAGGGCCAGCTGGTGCACTCGGAGGAGTGGACGGACGATACCGAATACGCCGGCAAGAATGTCGTGGTCATCGGCTCTGGCGCCAGTGCGGCGACCATTGTTCCCGCCATGGCTGGCGTGGCGAAGCATGTGACCATGCTGCAACGCTCGCCCACCTATTTCCGCACCGGCCGGAACGCGATTGAGATTGCGGAGGAATTGCGCACTCTGCAAATGGACGAGGAAATCGTTCACGAAGTGACCCGCCGCAAAATTATGTATGAGCAAGCGGCTTTTACCGAGATGTGCATCAAAAAACCGGATGCGGTGAAGAAGCTGTTGTTGGGCAATATTCAGGAGTTGCTGGGGCCGGATTACGATGTTGAAAAGCATTTCACGCCCAGCTATCGCCCCTGGCGCCAGCGCATCGCCTTCGTGCCGGATGCTGACCTGTTCAAGGGCATAGCCGCTGGTCATGCTTCCGTCGTCACCGATGAAATCGACCGGTTTGTCGAGAATGGCATCCTGTTAAAGTCCGGCGAAGTTCTGGAAGCTGATCTGGTCGTCGCCTCAACCGGCTTCAACATGAACATCATGGGCGATATTGCCTTCAGCATTGATGGCAAGGCGCTGGACTGGCACAACACCGTCACCTATCGCGGCACCATGTTCACCGGCGTGCCAAACCTGGCCTGGGTGTTCGGCTATTTCCGCGCCAGTTGGACGTTGCGTAGCGAGTTGGTGGCGGCATTCGTTTGCCGCACGCTCAACCATATGAAAGCGATGGGTGCCAAGAGCATCGAAGTAGCGCTTCGCCCGGAGGATCAGGGGATGGAAATCCTCGATTGGATGGACGAAGAAGACTTCAACCCGCATTACCTTGAACGCGCCGTCCCGTTGCTGCCTCGTCGCGGCACCAAGCGCGACTGGCAACACACCCAGGACTATTGGCGTGAAAAGGACGAATTCCCAGCCATTGACCTTAATGGGTCGGAGTTCGTCTACCAGGGGGCAAAGCGCTCCGATATCGCAGCAGAATAGACCGACTGACGGTTGGTTACCCAGGCGATTTGTGCGCCTGGATCAGCCGCCACACCCGCTCCGGTGTAGCCGGCCCTTCGATTGAATCGATACCGTAAGGGCGCAGCGCGTCCAGCAAGGCATTGGCGACGGCGGGGAAGCCAGCGATAGCGCCGGCTTCGCCCGCGCCCTTCACACCCAGCGGATTGGTGGTGCAAGGCGTACCGTCGAATGTTACGTCAAAACTGGGCAGGTCGTCGGCCCGCGGCAGGCAGTAATCCATGAAGGAGCCGGACAGCAATTGTCCGTCATCTTTGTCAAACACCACATGCTCCATCAGCGCCTGCCCGACGCCCTGAGCGATGGCGCCGTGCACCTGACCTGCCGCCAGCATCGGGTTGATGACGGTGCCGTAGTCGTCCACCGCGGTATAGCCGGCGAGCGTGACGACACCGGTATCCGGATCGACTTCGACCTCTGCCACGTGGCAGCCATTCGGAAAGGTGTGGTGGGTGCGGGTGAAATCCTGATACGTGTCCAATGGCTCAGCCTGCTCGCGAGCTTTGGCTGCCACTTGCATCAGGCCGACGCTGCGGTCGGTGCCGGCAATGTGGAAGGCGCCGTCGTCATAGGTGATATCCGCCTCCGCGGCTTCCAGCATTTGGGCGGCGATCCGTTTGCCCTTCTCCTTGATCTTCTCGACGGCCATAAAGATCGCCGTGCCGGCCATAAACGTGGCGCGGGAAGAACCATGGCCGCCACCCTTGGCGATCAGATCGGTGTCGCCGGCCTGATAGCGAACATCCTCTGACGGCAAGCCCAGCAGGTCGGAGATGATCTGCGGAAAGCTGGTCTCGTGGCCCTGGCCAATAGCCTGGGTTCCTGTCGTAAAGGTGATTTTGTCGTCGTCGTCGAAGCGCAGTTCGACATTCTCCTCCGGCGCGCCAAAGGTGGCTTTCATGTGATAGCCGATGCCCAGGCCTCGGTGCCGGCCATTGGCCTCCGACGCGACTTTGCGGGTGGCAAAGCCATCCGACGCACGGGCCATGGCATTCTCGACGTTGCGTGCGAAATGGCCACTGTCGACGACCGCACCAACCGCATTGGTGAAGGGCATGGCTGCCTCTGGCATCATGTTCTGTTGCCGCAAAGCCGCCGGCTCGCGCCCGGTTTCGGCGGCGGCGCGATCCACCAACCGCTCTATGATGTCGGCGAACTCGCCAAATCCGGGGCCCCTGGTGACGCCGGTCGGCACGGTATTGGTGTAGACCGCGCCGACGTCTACATGCAGTGTCGGGATGATATAGGGGCCGCCGGGCAGTTTGACGAATTGCTCCGTATAGATACGGGCCATGCTGCCGGTGAGGTAGGCCCCTAGATTGCCTCTGCTCCAGACCCGGAGCGCGGTGAAGTTGCCTTTTGCGTCAAGTGCTAGCTCGGCGCGGGAGTCGTTGTCTCGCGCCTGATGATCGGAGACGAAGCCCTCACTGCGGCCGTTGATCCATTTGACAGGCCGTCCGGCGACGCGCCCAGCCCAGCAGAGCAGCACCATCTCCGGGTAGGCAAAGTTTTTGACACCAAAGCCACCGCCCACATCCGGGGCAACGAAGCGGACGTTGGCTGCCTCCACACCCAGCGTTTCCGCCACGCGGTCGCGAGTGGCGTGCAGGCTTTGCGAGGATACGTGCAGTGTATAACGGTCGGTCTCTGGGTCAAATGCTCCGATGGCGCCCCGCGGCTCCATGGAATTGGTGGAGATGCGGTGGTTGTGGAGGTTTAGTTTGGTGACGTGGGTTGCTGCTGCGAAAGCTGCATCGGTCCTGTCCGCGTCGCCGACAGCCCATTCCAGGCAAATGTTGCCTGTGTCGTCGGTTTCAATCGCCTCAGCGATAGTTGTGGTGGCTGGTAGGGTGGCGTAGTCAACCACGATGCGCTCGGCAGCATCCATCGCCTGCGCCTGGCTTTCAGCAATGACCAAGGCGACCGGATCGCCGACATACCGCACCCGGTCCTTGGCCAGAGGGTATTGGGTGGGATAGCGGAATGGCTCACCAGAATAGATGTTGGCCCGCTCGTTCGGCAGCAACTCGCCAATACCGGCGGCGGCCAGGTCTTGGCCTGTTAGAACTGCGATAACGCCGGGCGAGGTAGCCGCATCGCTGGTGTCGATGGCGCGAATGTCCGCATGCGCGTGTGGTGAGCGCAACACGACGGCGTGAGCCAGGTTTTCCGGCTGGATGTCATCCACATAACAGCCGGAGCCAGTGATGAACCTTGCATCCTCAGCCCGCCTGGGCGCATCGCCGATTTTGACTTTTGCCATTGATTGGACTCTTTAAATTGACG
The DNA here is from genome assembly GCA_938084065.1 of uncultured Alphaproteobacteria bacterium. Classification (GTDB taxonomy): domain Bacteria; phylum Pseudomonadota; class Alphaproteobacteria; order Bin95; family Bin95; genus JACKII01. The sequence goes on along the minus strand of CALKDI010000027.1, from coordinate 18,583 downwards.
GTGAATGTGTCATCACGCCTTCACCCTGAGCCTGTCGAAGGGTCTGAACGCCATGATGAGAGGACCCTTCGACAGGCTCAGGGTGAAGTGTAGGGATGGAGGTTCCTCACATCTTAGCGATAACCTGGCGGGCAAAATCTTCCGTGCGGCGAAAGGCTAGATCGGTTGGCAGGCTAAAGACAATGCCGTCCAGGCCTTGTTGCTCCAGATCGCGAAGCCGAACGACGATCTCCTCCGGATGGCCGGCGATGCAGAAATTGCGGATGATTTCTGGCGTGATGAAGCGGGCTTCATCCGGGTCCAGGTAGCTGTAATGGCTCTGGTGCAGCGCCATGTGCCTTGTGGCCTCGTCGCGGGACATATGAAAGGCCATGTACTCCTCCCAGATCGGCAACACATAATCCGGCGGCTCACGACCGGTTTCGCGGATGAAATCAACCAGGTAGTGCACATTCGCCATGATCGCCGGGCCGCATTCGGCAACCACGCGTTCGGAGGCCAGTGTCTCGCCCTTTTCCAGCATGAGCAAATTGGCGAGGGCATACACACGAAAACCACCGTCGAGGCTGCGCCCGACAGCATCTGCGCCGCGCTTCACGTTAGCAAGAACGCTGGAAATCGCGCCGCCACGGGGAATCCCAGTGATGACGCCGTCGCCCAACTCACCTGCCAGCCCCTGCGCGCGAGGGCCAAAGCCGCCGACCATCATCGGGATGGGGTGCTCCAGGTCGATATAATCCAGGTGAGTGTTCTGGAATTGAACGGCGTGGCTCTCGCCATTCAAGCTGTATTCCGTCTCCTCGCCTGCCAGCAACGCTTTGATAACGCGAATATATTCGCGGTATTCAGCGATCTTGGCTGGGCGCTGGCCGAGGGTACGCATGGCGGTGTTGCCGGTGCCAGTGCCGAAAAACACGCGGCCCGGCGCCAACTTGTTGATCGTCGCGATACCGCCGGCGGCGACGGGTGCAAGCCGCAGGCCAGGGATCGCCAAGCCGGTGCCAAGGCGGATACGTTGCGTTTGCTGCGCCGCTACTGCCATCATCGCCCATATGTTGGAGCGCATCAGCGGCGAATCCGGGAACCAGGCAAAGTCATAGCCTAGCTTTTCCGCATGGGTAACGAAGCCGATATCGTTGATATAGCCACAGCTTATGCCGAATTGCATGGTGGACTGCTCCAGGGGTGAGGCTTGGTTGGGCTATGCTAGACGGTGCCTCCGCCGGGCGACAAGGGCCTTGGAAACAGGTGGTTTCCTTCGTAACGTTTCCCCGTCCACGTCCGAATTGAGCATTTAGCAAAATGACCACCGACACTTCACCCAGCAAACACATGAACCTGGCGGTGTTCCTGACCGCCGACGGCAATTACCATCATTTGGGCTGGCGCCATCCGGATGCGGTGGTGGATGGCGGTTCGAATTTTCAGCGCTGGGTCGAATTCGCGCACATGGCCGAGGCCGGTAAGCTCGACATGCTGTTTGTCGCTGACCAAATCGCGATTGTTGGTGGGAGCGAGTTGGAGGCCATCACCAACAGCTCGAAAGTGGACCGGCTGGAGCCAATGACTCTGTTATCAGCGCTGGCCAGCCACACCAAGAATATCGGCCTGGCTGCGACCGCTGCCACCAGCTATTGGGAGCCCTACAACATCGCCCGCATGTTTGGCTCGCTGGATCATATCAGCGGCGGGCGGGCGGGCTGGAATTGCGTCACCGGCGGCCAGTTGGAGGAGGCGCAGAATTTCAGCCGCGACCGGCACGAACCGCACGAGATGCGGTACGAGCGCGCCAATGAGTTTGCCGATGTGGTCATGGGGCTCTGGAACAGCTTTGACGCCGACGCGCTGTTGTATGACAAGAAATCGGGGCAGTTTTTTGACCCGTCGAAGGTTCACACGCTTAATCATCGCGGCAAGCATTTTCAGGTCAAGGGGCCGCTGAACGTCTCGCGCTCGCCACAGGGGCGGCCGATTGTGATTCAGGCGGGCGGCTCGGATGCGACGGTGGAAATGGGCTCTCGCATCGCCGATGTCATCTTCACTGCTCAGGCGGACTTTGAGGGCGCGCGGGGATTTTATAGCCAGGTTAAGGAGGCTGCGCGCCAACGTGGGCGCTCGCCTGATAGCATTAAGGTGATGCCGGGCCTCTCGCTGTTCATTGGCAAGACGCGAGAGGAGGCGCGGGCCAAGTTCGACGCGCTGCACGAGATGGTCGACGTGCGGGACGCGGTCGAGGGGCTAGGTCGGTTGTTGGGTGGCGTGGATCTCTCCGGCTACGACCCAGATGCCCCGATGCCGCCGTTGGAAGGCAACGACCTGCGTAAGAGCGGGCCTGGCACGTTCGTGCGAATCGGCCGCGAGAACAACTACACGCTGGGCCAGGTGGCGGTGCAGGCCAAGGCGGCGCGCAATCATTGCATGATCATCGGCAACGTCCAGGATGTCGCCGACCATATGGAACACTGGTTCCGCAACGGCGCCGCCGACGGCTTTAATCTGCTTCCCGCCGTCATGCCGAACACGCTGGACGATTTCTGCTCCCTGGTCGTGCCAGAGTTACAGGCTCGCGGTCTGTTCCGGACCGAGTATGAAGGGCCGACTTTGCGGGAGGTATTGGGCTTGCCGGCGTTGGCTTAGCTCCAAGCCGCAAACGCTATGCCCGTGCCAGTGCCTGCCGGCGAGCGGTAGCCAGGGATGTAGTCGTGCCATTGTAGGCCCAGTCCCTCCAAGGCTCCGCCAATGCAAATCCAGTTGCGAATTTCGGAGCTGCCAGCCTCCAGCTTGTTCAGGGGCAGGTTATGAAGGGTGGAGGCGTCTTTTGCGGCCAAAGCAGCCAGCACCGACCGATCCAATTCCTCATCGACGGTGAAGTGGCTGAGCCCTCCTGACGCCGCAATGCCGACGCGCGCATTGCCCAGCATGCTCTCAACCGCCTGCCGGATCGCCTGGCCGAGCGCATAACAGCGGCGAGGCGTTGGTTGATTCGGCGGGTAATACGTGTTGAGGAACACCGGCACCACCGGCACGGGCTCCACTCCCATCAACTGATTGTGGAGGAAAGCGACCGCGTGGCCCTCGCCCTCGCCAACAGTTCGGTCGGCGGTGGAGATATCGAAATCCGCCTGGCTTAGAGCGCCGATCAGGTGGTCTGCCAGCGCCGCATCCACCGGATAATCCCGGGCTGGGTCATTGTAGAAGGCCGCCGTGGCTTTCTGGTTCCACGCAGGCCGTGGCGGTCCACCCAAATGGCGGGGCGTGTTGGGGATGGTCTCGCCACGATAGATCAGGATGGCCGGCAGGTTTTCGGTGCCAAACATCTCGTTCTGGTCGTCGCCGATCACGATGAGCGCATCGAGCCGTGCCGCCGCTAGATCATCGCGCAGGCGTTGCAATCCGGCCTGAGCGCGGGCATGGCGTTCAGCAACAGCGGCCCCGTTCAGCACTGTTGCGGCGCGAGGGTCGGCTTTGGCCAGCAGGTCAGTATAGCTGGCCTTGTTCCCATCTTTGTCCCGGTGGCCGCGCTTCTGGTCCAGCTCGCTGAAGTTCCGCAGCCAGTCCTCCGGCGTGGCATTCAGCATAGGCGTGTGTGATGTGCCGAAGCCAAAGACGATTTTTGCCATGGGACCGCTTCCTTCCTGATGTTCTTTCAGGGCAAGATAGTGCGAAGGGTTGCCCGCCCACGTCAAGCGACGCGGTAACGGCGCCTTCAAGCATGAATTATGAGAAAGCCGCGGCATGACCGATACCAACACAGCATCCGTCACCATCGAGACCCCGCTTGGCCGTGTTGCCGGCGTGCGGGAGGGCGATGCCGTCTCCTTCAAAGGCATCCCGTATGCCGCCCCGCCGGTCGGGCCGCTGCGTTGGCGAATGCCGCAGCCAGCGGCACCGTGGTCAGGTACGCTCGATGCCTCTGGTTTTCGCGATGACTGCATGCAGGCAGACCTGCCGCGGCTGCGCGGCTCGGGGCGGTCGGAGGATTGCCTCTATCTCAACATCTGGACCCCGGCGGAACGCAGCCGCGAGCCCTTGCCCGTGTTGTTCTGGGTGCCAGGCGGCGGCTTTGTCGGCGGCTCTGGCTCGGACCGACGGGCGGACAGTGCCAAATATGCCGGGATGGGAGTTGTGGTGGTCACGATGACGTACCGCGTCGGTATGTTCGGTTATCTGGCACACCCGGGCCTGACGGAAGAGTCGGACAATGGCGCGTCCGGCAACTATGGCCTGATGGACATCGTCGCCGCGCTGGAGTGGGTGCGGGACAATATCGGCGCGTTCGGTGGCGATCCGGGCCGGGTCACAGCGTTTGGCGTGTCGGCGGGCTCTGCCTCCATCGGCCTGTTATTGACCTCTCCGCTGGTGCAGGGCCTGTTCCAGCGTACCATCCTGCAAAGTCCGGGCGTCTGGCGGCCTTTAACCCCATTGGATGAGGCGGAGGCGGCGGGCGCAGGTCTTTCTGCGGATCTGCGCACGTTGCGCAATATGTCAGCGGCGGACCTTTTTGCCAAAACCGGTTCAATCAACCCCGCCGTCCGCGCCATGACCGGCCCGCGCACGCTGCGGCCAATCAACGACGGCTGGTCGGTGATTGAGGATGACCGCGACAGCTTCAAGCGCGGCGCGTTTGAGGCAATGCCGACTATCGTTGGCAGCAATGCAGAAGAAGGCTCTCTGTTTACGGGCACCTGGCCAGTCAAGACACCGGCAGAATTCCAGGCACTGCTGGCCACCAGCTTCGGCGACATGGCGGCGGAAGCGGCGACACTCTACCCCGGCGCAAACGAGGCGGAGGTCGCGGAGAGCCTGGCCTTTCTGTTCGGCGACACGCAGTTCACGTTTGGCACCTGGGGGATCGGCCAGTGCACGGCTGCAGCTGGGCAGCCGGTCTGGCGCTACCTGCTGAACCGCCATCCAGGTGGCCGCGCCTGGCCGCCAAAGCATGGCGAAGACGTCACCTACACCTTCGGCAATCTGCAGCACACCGATGCGCAGGAAGGCGAAATTGGACCGTTGGACCATGCGGTCTCTGACTCAATCATGCGAAGCTGGGTCCGTTTCGCCTATGGCGAAGCGCCCGGCGGGGCAGACTGGGCAGAGGTGACGACAACATCCAGCCCCTACCGGGTACTGGGCGATGAGATCGTTACTGACGAAGGCTGGCGGGCAGATCAAATCGCCTTCCTGGACCGGTATTTTGACGGGCGCTCTGACTAGTAATGTCTTAGAGCCAGCCTGGGTTGGGCGCTATGCGGCCGGGCTTTAGGGCGGGGTGGTCGGCGGTGAGCTCATCCATGCGTTGGCGGGTTAGGCGCATGAAGGTGATGCGCCATTGGCCGTTGACGCGGCGGTATTCCTCCTCATAGCTGCCCCAGCCGATCCAGCCGCGCGCCGCTGCTGGGTCTGTGCTTGAAGGGAATTCCACGTAGTCCATCATTGGCCAGGACCCGCGGGCAGTATCCGCGCTGATGAGGATGATCTCTGGCGCATGCACGTGGTGGATGGAGACGGAAGCGCCAATGCGCTCTGCGACGCCAGCCACGAACGTCCCCGGGTTGGAACCATCGGGCACCGAGCCGAACCCCTCCACCTTGGCATCCGCAGTGAACAGCGCCTCCAGCCGGCCCCATTGTTTGGTATCGACGAGGCGGCAATAGGCGGCTTTCAGTTGGCGGATGGCCTCTAAGGCGAGCAAGTCTTCGAGGGTCGTAGCGGCAGGCGCGTTGGCCATCAGTTTTGGCCCAACAGGCTTTTGTCGAACACAGTTGCGTCCTGGCCTGCCACTGGGTCGGCGACAGCTGCCTCCAGCGAGGGCGCGCCTTTCCACTCGCCGCGTGGGCGGGATGCGCCGGGGGAGCCGACCTGGTCAATGCCGAAATAGATCTCCAGGCGGTGGTTGTCCGGGTCGCGGAACTCTACGGCGAACTGGCAGCCGGCGCGGCGGCGACCATCGAAGTCAATTTGGGCGCCGGCGGCTTTCAGGTGCTCCCGCGCCCGGAACACTTCGTCCAAATTGCCGACCTCAAAGGCCACATGGTTCAGCTCGATATTACCCGCCGGCCCATCCAGCCCGCCGACCAGCGCCAGGCCATGGTGATCGGGGCTGAAGCGCAGGAACACCATGCCGCCGGCCATCATCTCCTCGCCATAGACGTCAGAGACCTCCATCCCCAGCACATTGACGTAGAAGTCGACGGAGCGGGCGAGGTCTGCCACCTGCAGCACCACATGGCCGATTTTGCCGATACGGAAGGGCATGCCGTGCGGGCGCTCGCGGGTGGTGATCGAACTGGGATCGAAGGACATAACTTCTACTCCGCTGCGTGTTTGACATAGTCCGCAGCGCGGACCGCCGCTTCGACCTGTTTCTCATAAGCCTCTTCCCAATCGACGTCCGGCTCCTCAACGAAGAAGCCGGCGCGGGCGGTGCGGAAGAGGTCGGGGTTCTCCACGCCCGGCGATGGCGCGCCGGTATCGCGGAAGGCGCGGGCGGCGCGCAGCATCGCCCGGCGGGAGCGGGTGATCATCTGGTCACTGGGCGCCAAGCGCTCATGCGTGTGATCGATAATGCCGCCCATACTCTCGGTGATGGCTTGATCCTGCAAATGAATGCCATCGATGCCGGTGAAGATCTCGTCCCGCATCTGCGCATCGCGGTCGATCAGGTAGTCGTTGTCGGCGTTCGCCTCCATCCGCCAACGGCCATACCAGCCGGCCGTATTGGGCAACAGTTTGTCCGGTGACGAGCCGGGGATGGTGCCGCCGTCCTTCAGCGGCACGACATTGGTCCTTTGCTTGGCTACCTCCCCGCCCATCCACTGGATTGAGATAAACATGGTGTGGGTATCATCCATCGGCACCCAGCCCCGCGCCACGATATAGGTCTCGAACTTGGCCTGCGGTGTCTGCGTCCAGAATGGAAACATGAAATTGTTGAAACGCCAGTAGGTCCGGCGCCCATCCTCGTGCGGACGGTAGGCGGCGTACTGCGTGCCGTACTCGCGCTCGCGCACCAGGTATTGCGGCGCGCGGTCGGAGACAGTGCCATGGATCGGATGGCCGTCCGGCACATTGTCCGGTTTGACGCTGCCCACATGCAGAAAGCCGAAGTGCGAGGTATCGATATCGCCCTCCAGCGCCTGCAGCCAGTTGCACTCCCGCTGGACCATTCGGACAACCGTTTCGCCCTCTGGCATCAGGTTGGCTTCGAACGAGGGGAGTTCGGGCACTTGTTCAGCCTCGCCCATATAGATCCAGACAACGCCGTTGCGCTCTTGCACCGGATAGGCCTTGGCCCGCACCTTGTCGGCGAAGTTTTGCTCTTCGGTGAGGTTTGGCTGCTCCAGGCATTGGCCGTCTGCGCCGAATTTCCAGCCATGATAGACGCAGCGGATGCCATCATCCTCGGTACGTCCAAAGAATAGTGAGGCACAGCGATGTGGGGAGCGGTGATCCATGATCCCGACCTTGCCGGCCTTGTCGCGGAAGCCTATCAACTTCTCGCCTAGCAACATCAGGCGCACAGGCGGTTGGCCCGACTGAAGCTCCGAACTCATCGCGGCGGGGATCCAGTACTGCCGCATGAAATTGCCCATGACCGTGCCGGCGCCGACACGGGTTAACTCTATGCTTTCTTGCGCTGTCGTCATGGTTTCCTCCAATGGTGTGGCGCGTCGAAGCTCTATCGTTCGAGCCTGCGCCGATTGGCATAGTAAAACCCTAGATCAAGAACAGCTGGCTATCCAAGCGGATTCGCGCACGCGCCTTCGTCGCTTTGCAGATGTGGTTGTGCTGAGGCGGTGAAAGGTGGGATGCTTGACAATCACAGCCGTTTTCTGGTGAAGCGCGGCTTCTGACAGCGAAACTCAAAGGACATGCCGAATGGATGGCGCCATCACAGCTCCGCGGTTCGATACCAGCCCGGCAAATTGGAAAGGACCAATGCTGGAGCGCCAACCCGAACTTTGGGTTCATGATCTGACCGAGACGGAGCTCGCAGATCTGGACCGCGTCGCCCGGTTGCATGGTGACCGGCAGGACGATCTCACCAACGTCACCCTCAAAGATCTGGCGTTGCCGGCGATGGTAACCCGCCTGGAACGGGTGAAGCATGATCTGCTGGATGGTCATGGGGTTGCTTTGATGCGCGGGTTTCCGGTTGACCGGTACAGCCTGCGGCAGGCAGCGACCGCATTTTGGGCTGTAGGTCTGCATCTGGGAGATGCCGTGTCACAGAATGCCAAAGGGCATGTGCTGGGACATGTGCAGGATTTGGGCTTCGATTATTCCCAGCCTAGCTCCAGAGGCTATCAGACCTCGGAACGGTTGCCGTATCACTGCGACGCTGGCGACGTGGTCGGCCTGTTGTCGATCCGCACCTCCAAGTCTGGCGGTTTATCCAGCTGTGTTTCGTCCACAGCACTGTATCACGCCATGCTCGACCGTCGGCCTGATCTGGCGGCAGTTCTGATGCAGCCAACCTGGCGCGACCGGCGGGATGAAATTCCGGAAGGGCGCGACCCCTGGTACCAGATGCCAGTGTTCAATCCACACGAGGGCCGCTTGTTCGGCCACTATGTGCGTAGCGCTATTCGCAAGGCGCAACGGTTTGATGAGGTGCCGCGCATAACGGCGGCACAGGAAGAGGCCTTCGATTATCTGGATGGGCTGGCCAACAGCGAAGAATTTCGGCTGGAGATGGAGTTTCGTCCAGGGGACATGCAGTTCCTCTGCAATCATTGGGTGCTGCACAGCCGCACAAAATATGAGGATTGGCCGGAAGCTGAAAAGCGTCGGCACCTGTTGCGCCTGTGGTTGGGATGTCCCGACGGACCGGAGGTTCCGGCCATGCACGTACATCAACAGGGGCTGAATGCGGCGGGGCGGCCTGCGGGCATTCATTGCCCTGGAAGCACGCTAAACGCACCCTTAGAAGTGGTCGATGGCGGTGCCGGCACAAGCGATAAACGCGTTAAACAACCCGCTGGTTAGCGGGGGAACAATTCCCTCTAATATTCGGCAAGTGCGAAAAGCGGCTTGCCATTGGCTATAGGCTGCTCATGATGTTGGCAGTCTGAAGTTCACCGAGAAACCCAGTTAAGACCGTGCCGCTATACGGTCCGGCCAGATGTTAAGGAGCCCGCCCGTGAACACCACCATGCGTGCCGCTACAGATCCCACGACCTACCAACACATCCGTGTCAATCCACAGACCTTGCACATCGGCGCAGAGATTGAGGGTGTTGATTTTAAGCAGCCCGTCACAGCAGGGACGCTGCAGGAAATTCGACAGGCTCTGGTGGACTGGAAGGTGATATTCTTCCGCGACCAAAATCTCGACCATGCTCAGCATGTGGAGATGGCCCGCCAGTTCGGCGAATGCACCATCGGCCACGCCGTTTTTGGCCATGTGGACGAGTATCCGGAAGTTTACTCAGTCGCCAAGATGCGGACCGCCAACGCCAACCGCGAGTTGAAGAAGAAGACGCCGTGGACCGGTTGGCATACGGACATCACCGCGGCAATCAACCCGCCGATGGCGTCTATTCTGCGCGGCGTGACGATCCCGCCCTATGGCGGTGATACGCTCTGGACCAATCTTGCAGCTGCGTATGCTGGCCTGTCTGAGCCTATGCGCGGGTTCCTAGAAACTCTGCGAGGCGTGCACAAGTTTGAGGCGACTTCCGGCAAGGCTGAATATGACGGCAGCGTCAAACGCCGTGTTCTGGTGAGCGAGCATCCGCTGGTGACTGTGCATCCAGAAAGTGGCGACAAGGTGCTGTATGTGAGCCCGTCCTTCCTGAAATCTATCGTTGGTCTGACGCCCCGCGAAAGTGAGCAATTGCTGCAATTGCTGTGGGAGCATGTGGTTCGCACAGAATACACGGTGCGGTTCAAATGGAATGCCGGTGATATCGCATTCTGGGATAACCGTTCCACCTCGCACCTGGCACCAACCGATATCTTCGAGTCGGATTACGACCGCCAACTCTACCGCATCACCCTGGTGGGCGAGGTGCCAGTCGGTGTCGATGGCAAACCCTCGACGCCGATTGATGGCGACCCGATCTTGTCGGTAGAGCAGGAATTGGCCCGCCGCGCGGCTTGAGTCGAAGAAACATGAGGAGAGTGCGATGAGTGCGGTTGAGAATGCCCGTGGCGGCTATATCTACCTTCCGGCGGGTTTCCCGTTCTCGTCCGGTACGGCGGCAATGCCTGGCTATGAAGTGGTCAATGCGGTGTTCCGCCGGCCTGTGCCTTGGCGCGCTGGCTTCGATGCTATTGCAAAGCAATTGGCCGCCGCTAACCGACCAAAGCAGGCGCTCTGCAGTGTGGAACTGCGCTGCCCGGCACCGATGACGCCAGATGGCTTCCATGAGTTCAACATGGGCTACCGTGCTATTCTGCAGGACTGGGATATCATCGTCGGTGATGTGAATCCGATCGGGCGAACCAATGTTTGCCCTGTGGTCGATCCGCCGGCAGAAACACTGATGTACGGGTTCAGCTATACGGTCGAAAACCTGGACGCGCCACGCACCTTCTGTGGCGCCGGCGGTGGCGAGACGACAAAAGACGGGATCGTGCGGGAGGGCGACACCTCGCCGGCAGGCATGGCGGAGAAGGCTGCCCGCGTCATGGCTATTATGCAGGAGCGCCTGTTCGGCCTCGGCATGGCCTGGTCGGATGTGACGACGGTGAACGTCTACACCGCATCAACGAACGCGGATTGGCTGGCGCCGCAATTGCTGGCGCAGATGGGCGCGGACGCTGTCCACGGCGTCCATTGGCACCTTTCGCGCCCGCCGATCATCGGCCTCGATTTTGAGATGGACCTGCGCGGCACAAGCACCAAGCTCTGGCTTTAAGGTGACCCGCCCTCAGAGGTCGTAGCCAAAGTCCGCACCCAGTCGCGCCGTCATCGGCTCGGCTGCCGCCTGCTCCCAGTTGGCTTCGACCGGCATGTGCATGGAGACCGCGCGAACCATGAAGGTCTCCGGCTCGTCGGCACCTATTGGGCGGGTGCCCTCATCACGGAAAGCTGTGACACTGTCCAGCAACATCCGCCGCGTCAGGATAATACCAGCGTCGGTGGCGCAGAGGTTTTCCTGGGTGCGGTCATAGATCGGCATAACGCCTGATTGGCAGGCCGCGTCCTGTACCCAAAGCCCTGGCAGGCCGGAAAACCAACTGGTCTGTTGGCTCTCATAGTCAAAGCCAAAGCCGTTGTCGGGCCGAAACTTGGTGCGAAAATCGCTGTAGGGCGTGGTCGGATTTTGCGGTTCGTAGACACCGCCACTGGCGTGGCCGGTCTCGCGACCGCGATGGCCATTGGCCAGAACCTCCCGCGTTTTTGGATAGAGCGGTCCCACTGGCGTGTAGGAGAACATCAGGCAGAGTGTGTTCTCGTCGTCGATTGGCACCCAGGCGTGGCCTGAGAGTTCGGGGAATTTCGCCTGTGGCGGCACCAACGTCCAGAACGGCGCGATAAACTGGTTAACGCGCCAATAGCTCGTATTCTCATCAACGACCCGGCTTGACGCTATGCTGACGCCAAAATCGCGGCGCTTGCAGTCGAACTTTGGCTGTAAGTCCTGCGCTGCAATCCAGTTGTTGATGCTGCCCTTGCCATCAATCCGCCCGTGCAAAATCGGCGCGTGGGCTGAGTCGATCTCGCCCTCCAGGGCTTGCAGCCAGTTGCATTCCTGCACCCGGAACGAGACAAAGACGTTCTCGGACGGCACCAGATTGAACTCGATCTCTGGCAGTGGCGGCGGTTCGGCAGCGTCGCCCATATAGGCCCAGACCACGCCATTGCGCTCGCGACAGGGGTAGGATTTCAGGCGGACACTTTTGTACATCAGGCTGTCGTCGTCCACCGCCGGCATGTCCATGACCTTGCCGGAGACATCGAATTTCCAGCCATGATAGACGCAGCGCAAACCGCATTCCTCGTTGCGGCCAAACATCATCGGCGCGCCGCGGTGCGGGCAGGCGTTGGCGACCAGGCCGGGCTTGCCGTCGGTGTCTCGGAAGGCCACCAGGTCCTCGCCCAGCAATTTGATCCGCTTGGGCTGGCCGTCGGCCTCAAGGCTATCCGAGGGGTAGAACGGCAGCCAGTACAGGCGCATCCAATCGCCCATGGGCGTGCCGGAGCTGACACGGGTCAGGGTTTCGTTGTCAGTCTGGCTGAGCATGGTGGTTAATCCGCTTTCTGGACGATGCCGGCCGCCGCAAGTGCCGCGATGCGCTCGTTGTCATAACCGAGGCCGGACAGCACCTCCACCGTATGGTGGCCCAATAGTGGTGCTGCAACAGGGTCGGCGACGGGTGTATCTGCGAACTGGAACGGCGGCGCGATATTCGGGACCGTACCGCCGCCAGAGGCTGGAATGGCTGTGGCGCGGTTCCGATCGAGGATTTCGCCAGACGCGTAGACCTCATCCAAGGAGCGGACTTCACCTGCCGGCACGCCTGCTGCTGTCATCTTTGCCAGCAAATCCGTACGCGGTATGACGGCGAATAGCGGGCGGAGGATATCCGCCAGCTTATCCTTGTTCGCAGCGCGCGTTCGGATTTCGGCGAAGTCGGGATGCGCGGCCAGATCAGGCCGGTCCAGCACGTCAATTGCCAACCGCTGGAACGAGCGGTCATTCGCACAAGCCATGTAGAACGCCCCATCAGCGGCCTGGAACACGTCCGTCGGCGCGCTGTCCTTGCTGGAATTGCCGAACCGCTCCGGTATGCTGCCGGTCATCAGATAGTGCATGGCGTGAAAGCCGGTCATTTGCACGGCGGTGTCGAACAGCGCAACTTCGCAATATTGCCCCTTGCCCAGCCGCTCCCGCGCCATCAATGCACCCAGGACGGTGTTGCAGGCCATCATCGCCGTACTGTTATCCATGATCGACGGGCCAGCGCGCACCGGATCGCGGTCGGCAAAGCCGGTCAGGCTCATGAAGCCGCTCTCCGCCTGGGCAATGGGGTCGAATCCCAGCCGCCCGGCATAGGGGCCAGAGCGGCCATAGGCAGATACGGCGCAGTAAACCAGACGTGGATTATCCGCCGACAGGGTTTCGTAGCCCAAACCAAAACGATCCATCACGCCGGCGGAGAAATTCTCGACCACCACATCGGCAGTGGCCACCAGCTCACGGGCGATTTTCTGGCCTTCGGGTTTTGTCAGGTCGAGGGCGACGCTTTTCTTGTTGCGATTGCACCAGACGAACGGCGGCCCCATCCCCTGGTTTTGCGGGCCAAACCCACGGAAATCATCGCCACGGCCGGTCTTCTCGATCTTGATGATGTCGGCGCCCATATCCCCCAGAAACATGGTGGCCAACGGGCCAGCGATGAAATGGGTGAAGTCGACAACCCGGATGCCTTCAAGAGCGGTCGCAGCCCCCGCAGGCCGCGGCTGTTGTGGCGGCAAATCCGGTGCTGGCGACATAGGCGGGCTCCAGTGGACAAACGGTCAGATTGCGATGCAATCAGGTTGCTCGCACGTCGCGGCACTGTCAATTGGATGTGGTTTTGGCGCAGGCTGAGATGACGGCACAAAAAATCCGTAGTGTCTCCACCGGACGCGGTGACACTACGGATTGGCGATAGTTACTCAGGGCAAAGTGCTTGAAGGCACTCTGCCTATTTCGTGTTGGCTTTCAGATCGTCCAGTTGCGCCTTAACGCCGGCGATCATGCAAGACAGGTCGGATGTTACCATCACCATGTCAAAACCGCGGTTCAGGGCATCGGCAGCGAATGCGCCGGTTGCGCAATGCATCACAGCTTTGATGCCGTGCTTGTGCGCAGTTGCCAGGATCGTGTTGCAGGTTTTCAGGTGCAGCGGGTCGGGATTGTCACCGCGCGGCGCAAGGCCCAGAGCATAGGAAAGGTCAGCAGGGCCGATATAGACGGCATCAACACCCGGCGTGGCACAGATGGCTTCGAGGTTTTCGATGCCCTCTTTCGTCTCGATCATCACCATGACGATGATTTCATCGTTGGCAGCTTCCTGATAGCCAGCACCACCATAATGCGCAGCGCGGATCGGGCCGGACGAACGCATGCCAACTGGCGGATAGCGGCAGGCTGCGACGGCTTTAGCGGCTTCCTCGGCATTGTTGACCAGCGGCACGATGATGCCGTAAGCGCCCAGGTCCAGTGCCCGCATGATCGGGGCTGGGTCGTTCCATGCAACGCGCACGAACGGCACTGTATCCGTCTGCGAGATCGCCTGGAGCATCGGGCCGACATCGCTCATCTCGTTGGTGCCGTGCTGGAGGTCGACGCAAAGGGCATCAAAGCCCTGACGCGCCATCATCTCTGCCGTGAAGCCGTGAGAGATCGAGAGCCAGCCCAGCGTTGAGGCTTTGCCGTCACGCCACATCTGTTTGATTTTGTTCGCTCGCATGGTCACACCTTTACTGCGTTTCGCAAGGGAATGGATTTTATGGTGCCGGGGTCGAAACACGAATGAGCGACCCGGCAGTTCTGACAAAATGGCGGTTTTGCGCCGAGGGGTCGAGCCCTTATCGACATTGGCATTTGATCTGGTTGAATCAGCAGCTTGGATTCGCGGCAGCGGGTCGGTTCAGGCGATGCCGGTTGGCCAGCCTATCCAACCACAAAGCCAGATTGCGCGCCCAGCAATGTCGCTCGCAGCATGTGCCGGGGTTGGGTCTGATCGAAATCGGCTAGAGCAACGTGCATGCTGGTGCGATTGTCCCAGCAGACCAGGTCGCCGGGCTGCCACACATGGCGATAAACGTTCTCGGGCTGGGTCGCGTGCTGGCAGAGGAAGTCAATCAGGGGCCGGCTTTCCGCAGCGGTCATACCGTGGAAGTGCGAGCTGCGCTCACTGACATAGAGTGCCCGTCTGCCGCTATCCGGATGCACCCGCACTGCCGGGTGGGCGATTGGCGGATTCAGGCGGCGCACCTCCGCCGTCTTGGCAGGGTCACGTTCGTTGATGCCCGCGGTCAGGCCCACGTCGTAGACCACATCCAACCCGTCGAGGAAGGTCCGCAGTGGCGCCGATAGGGTCTCGTACGCGTTGACCATGTTCGCGAACATCGTGTCACCGCCGACTGGTGGTCGCTCTACACAGAACAGCATGGATGCCGCCGCCGGGTGGTCCGTGTATGAGTAGTCGGAGTGCCAGTTGCGGCCTGTGTTGCGTGTTTCCGACGGCTTGCCGCCGATTTGGCGGTTGGTGACCTGCAACAGCTCTGGATGCTCATCTAGCCGATAGAATGGCGTGGCCGCATGGTCGTCTAGCGCGCCGAAGGCTTGGGCAAAGCGCAGCATGCCACCGGCCTCGAAGCGCTGGCCGCGGAAGACGATGACGTGATGCTGATGCCAGACCGAACGGATGGCAGCAACAAGCGCCGGCGTTGGCGGTTGGTTGATGTCAACACCGTTAACCTCCGCGCCCAACGCATAGCCAAGCGGCGTGACCGACAAACCTGTCGTGGTGGTATCCAGTGGGGTCATTGCAGAAATCCTCCCAGCCTAAGCCGCGTTCGCACCTGTGTTCGCGCCGCGCGCGCCTTGACGGCGCAAGCTAGGATCGATGGCCTGAGCCGCGGCCTCCACATCCAGCTTGCCGCCTAGGAATGCACTCACCTCCGCCGCCACGCTTTTGGGATTGGCCAGTGCACGGTGGTAGTTGATGGAGAGCACGGCCAGCCGTTCGTCATGGCCGGCGAGCACCCGCTTGACCTGCTCAATCTGTGCCACATAGGTGCGAGCCAGACTGGAGCGCCGACCGCCGCGCTGGCGATCCAGCCGCTCAAGCATCGCGTCCTGGCTGTCGATGACTTCGCCTAAGGGCCGTTCCATAAAGATCATGCGGTATTTGCGGTCGGGCGGCAGGTTTGGCAGCAATTGCGCCACCATCTTTACCACATGTCCGCCAGCATCGGCCAGCCATTCGCGATGATCGCCGCGGGATTTGGCCTTCTCAAACTCATAATAGCCTTTGGGATTGTCGCTGTCGGCAGCGCGTTCGCCATCGGTCAGCGCGGGCAACCCGCCAGCCTCTAGCAGCTGCATCATCATCGATGTGCCGGAGCGCGGCAGGCCGGAAACAATCACCACCTCATCGCTGGTTAGCGGCGGCTGGCCCAGCACCTTGCCCAGATTGCCGACGGTCGCAGCCTTTTGCAGGAGTACGTCAAGCTCGACATCCCGGTCGCCGGGGCGTTCCAAACCGGCACGGGCATCGCGGATGCGCTTGCGGCTAGCCCGCGCCAGACGTCGTGCATCTTTGGCCTGCTCCAAATCGCCGGTCTGACGGTGCAGGCGCGCGCGCATTAGGTGGGCTTCTGGGAACACCGGGTTCTGACTGACGGCCCGGTCGAGGGCCGCATGCGCCTCGTCCTTATTGCCCATGCGCACGGCGATCTTGGCCAGCAGCAGATGCGCCTGCGGGTTTTGGTAGATCAGACCGATGGAGGCGAGCACGGCCTTGCGCGCTTCTCCATAGCGACCGCGGCCCACATGGCAACGGGCCAGGCCCATTTGGGCGCTGGCATTGATCGGGTCGATTTCAAGAATAGCGTTAAAGCGCGCTTCTGCCTGGGCCCAACGGCGCATGGTCAGCAGCGAGTCGCCTTGCGCCTGGAACAGACTGGGGCGGTTGGTCAACTGTACCTCCGCCGCACGCTCATAGGCGGCCAGCGCGGTTTCGTGGTCGCCCTCAGCGGTCGCGACGCGGCCTTCCAGATAAGCAAAAGCGTGCGGGTTAACGCCGGCGCGCATGGCCAATTGGCGGCGCTCGCGGCGGTCGCCTTCCTTCATGTCCTCCGGCTTGCGCTCTTCCTTCTCGTCTGCCTCGCGCAGCCCCTTGAGCTTTTCGCGGGCTTCGGCGGCATAGCGTTGTTTTTCAACACGCACGCGGTCGAGGGTATCCCGCGCTTTGTCGGCCTGACCCAGCGCGATGTAGCATTCGACCAGCTTCACACCGAACCGGCTCTCATCCGGGAATTTCGCCCAGAGATCCTCGAAGATCTCGATGGCCTGGGGATAACATGCGGCAGCCGATATAATCGCGCGCCAGATTGTGCCGCAACTCGCGCACGGTGTTGGCGACAGCCTTGCCGCGGTCTTCGTCCGGGCGATCAATATAGCCAAGCTCGACCAGTTGGGCGATGGCCTCCTCCTGGTCCGCCGGGTCGATGTTGACCTGGGCGTCGGCTGGGTGGCGGCCATCTTCGCCGGGGATATCCTCCCAGGAGTCGACATACTCAATGCCGGGATCTTCCTCCCAGGCGCCGACCAGTGGCCGGCCATCCATGTCGCGGCCAACAGGCAAGCCGAACAGGCTGAGAATGGTGGGAGTGATGTCCACCAGACTTGCGCCGAACACCATCTCGTCCTGCTTGATGCCTGGGCCGTTGAGGACGAACACGCTGAACTGCCGGTGCTCGTCTGCGGGGCCGGCGGGCTCATTCGGCAATTCTTTGGGGCGCAGATGATCCGGGTGAAAGCCGTGGTCGGAGATCAGCATGATGGCCGTGTCGTCGTCCACCAATTCCATATAAACGCCCAACATCAGGTCATGGAACTGGTAGGCGGCCTTGATCACGCCGGAATAGAGCTCGAAATCTTTCTCATCGATCCATTCCTGGCGCGGCGGGTGATAGCGCATGAAGCCGTGGCAGAAATGGTCGATACCGTCGAAATAGACGGCCATGAAATCCCACGGCTCCAGCTGCATCGTGGCCGTGGCCGCCGCATGGATTGAAGCGGTTTCGGCCAGCACCTTGGCGACCGAGGACAGGCGTTTGTCTTTCTCCTGGTCGATTTCCGCGGCCTTTGGAATAAAGGGCAGAAGCTGCTCGCCCTCCAACTCCTGCGGGCGAATACGGAATTCAGATAGCGGCTCTATCAGGCGTTCCGGGTGGATCGTGCCCGGTCGCATTGGCCAGACGCCATCTTTACGGATATTCGCTGCCTGATAGAAGTTGGAGACCATGACGCCGTTGATCGGCTCCGCCGGGTTTGACGGCCACCAACCGACAACGTTCGACTTCTTGCCGTTCTGGTTCAGGATATTCCAGACCGCCTTAACCTAGCGGCTGAGGTTGGTGATCGGTCGCACGCCGCCAGAGCCGGGGTCGGGCTCGGAAAAACCATGAATGCCGTGCTTGTGCGCCCGTTTGCCGGTGGCGATCGAGGTACACAGCATTGGCGAGAGCACTGGGAACAGGGTCGAGAGATTGCCCATGACTCCGCCGGAGACCAACTTGGTCAGGTTAGGCATCTCGCCCGCATCCATCATCGGTGCTGCGACTTTCCAGTCGGCGGCATCCCAGCCAATCAACAGAACCTTTTTCGGGCGTTTGGTGGTCATGGGCAAGGCTCTCGGATAGGAGTTGGCGTTAGATGATGCCTGTATAGCAAAAACCCGGCGCGGAAGCTATCCGACGCCGGGCGTTTGTCAGGGCTATCGCATTTGGCCGATGATGGTTCTGGCGAATTCATTGGACCAGCCTGATCGTTTGCGTTTGCGTCGGATGGATAGGCCGGGGCGGGCTTTCTGCAGCATATTGAGGGCGAGCTTGCGCACAATCGTCAGGTTT
>CALKDI010000026.1 GCA_938084065.1 uncultured Alphaproteobacteria bacterium | reverse complement strand
ACCGCCGCACTGGGCGGCAAGCATGGGGTGGAGGATGACTCCCCCCTGACCGCCACATTCCAGGTGGAGAAAGTCGGCGACGGGTTGGTCGACTGCGACGGGCCTCTGTACAAAGGCGCGCATATGGAGCTGGCACCGATGGCCTTGTTGCGCCTCGGTAACGTGCAAATCGTGGTGTGTTCCAAGAAGGTCCAAGCTGCGGACCTCGCCTTCTTCCGCCACTTGGGCATCGAGCCGACAGAGGCGCGTATTCTGGCGCTAAAGTCCTCCGTACATTTCCGAGGCGCCTTCGATCCCATCGCGGCGGAGACGATCTTGTGTGCCGCGCCGGGGCCTATGGTGATGGACCTAAAGGCGCTGGAGTTTACGCGGCTGCGGCCTGGGGTAAGGATGTGAGGCGGTAGCGCCTTCGCCCGCCAACCGCTACATTGACGCCGAATTCCGAAGATCTGGAGCCCTCCATGACCCTCCCCACCGAAGCCGTCCTCGCGCATGCCAACGCGAACCTGCAAAGCTCGCTCGACCGGCTGTTTGACTTCCTGCGCATTCCCTCGATCAGCACTGACCCGGCCTATCAGGACGAGTGCCTGCGCGCGGCACATTGGTCTGCGGATCGCCTCACCGAATGCGGTTTCTCTGCAGAAGTCCGCCCAACCACGGGTCATCCCATGGTTGTCGCTCACCATGACGGCGCCGGGCCCGCCGCACCGCACGTGCTTTACTACGGCCATTACGACGTGCAGCCGCCCGACCCGCTGGAGCTCTGGAACACCGGGCCGTTTGAGCCGGTGCTGGTCGATGGTCCGCACGGGCCTCGCATCGTCGCGCGGGGGGCTGTGGATGACAAAGGCCAGGTGATGATGTTCCTGGAGGCGTTCCGCGCCTGGCATGAGGTGCACGGCAACCTACCCTGCCGCGTCACCGTCTTCCTGGAGGGCGAGGAGGAGTGCGGTTCGCCCTCGCTGCCGCCTTTCCTGGAGGCGAACAAGGACGAGCTCTCCCAGCCGGACGTTGCCGTCGTTTGCGACACCGGCATGTGGGATGTGGATACGCCGGCAGTCACAACCATGCTGCGCGGCATGGCCTATACCGAGGTGAAACTGGTCGGCCCAAGCCGTGACTTGCACTCCGGCCTCTATGGCGGCAGCGCGCTCAACCCGATCAACGCGCTCTCGCGCATTCTGGGCGACCTGACTGATGCTGAGGGCCGCATTCAGTTGCCCGGCTTCTATGATGGCATTCCCGAACGCTCCATGGAGCAGAAGGCCGAATGGGCCGCGCTGAATTTTGATGAGGCCGCGTTCCTCGCCGATATCGGCCTCTCTAGCCCAGGTGGAGAGGCGCAAAGGACGGCGCTAGAGCGGCTCTGGGCGAGGCCAACAGCAGACATCAACGGCATCTGGGGCGGCTATCAGGGACCGGGCTCGAAGACCGTGATCGCGTCGGAAGCCTACGCCAAAGTCTCTTTCCGCCTCGTCACCGGCCAGGACCCGGAGACCATCGTGCAAGCCTTTCAGCAATTCTGCGACGAGCGCGCGCCGGCAGGGGCCCGGGTTGAGGTTAGCGACCTGCACAGCGCTCCCGCCATGGAAGTGCCACTTGACCTGCCGCAACTCCAGGCCGCTCGCGCCGCCTTGGCAGATGAGTTTGGCCGACCGGCGGTGACGGTAGGCTCCGGAGGCTCCATCCCCGTGGTGGAGAAGATGAAGCGCATCCTGGGCCTGGACTCCGTGTTGATGGGCTTCGGCCTGAACGACGATCAAATCCACAGCCCGAACGAAAAATTCGAGCAAATTTGCTTCCAGCGCGGCCTGCGCGCCAACGCGCGACTGTTAGCAAAATTGGCGGAAATGTAGGGGCATCATCGTCCTGGACTTGATCCAGGGCGGTGGGCAGTGCCGACGGCCTTTGACCCTACCGCATCTCGATATCCAACCCCAGGTCCAGGCTCTTGGCCGAGTGGGTCAGCCAGCCGGCGGAGATCAGGTCGACACCCGCCGCCGCAATGGCTGGAACGCTCTCAAGCGTGATGCCGCCGGAGGCCTCCGTTATCGCGCGTCCGGCAACGATGCCGACCGCCTCACGCAGTACATCTGGTGGCATGTTATCCAGCAAGATGGCGTCTGGAGCTGCGGCCATGACCTCGCGCAACTGGTCGAGCGTATCCACCTCAATCTCGATCTTGACGAGATGGCCGACCGCGGCGCGGGCTTTCTGGACTGCCACCACCACGCCGCCGGCCAGGGCCACGTGGTTGTCCTTAATCAGCACGGCGTCATCCAGGCCGAAGCGATGATTGGCGCCGCCGCCGGCGCGCACCGCCGCTTTCTCCAGAAAGCGCAGACCGGGCGTGGTCTTGCGGGTGCAGGTGATGCGGGCCTTGGTGCCCCTGGCGGCCTCCACCAGCTCTGCCGTCGCGGTGGCAATCCCAGAGAGGCGGCAGAGGAAGTTTAGCGCCGTGCGCTCGGCTGACAACATGGCACGGCCGGGGCCGGCAATGCGCATGACCACATCACCCGGTGCGACGCGACTGCCATCCGGGCGCATGATTTCGCAGGACATCTCTGGTGCCAGCAGGCGAAAGGCCATCGCCGCGACGGTCACGCCTGAGACAACTCCGGGTTTGCGCGAGGCGATCACCGCCTCCGCTATCTGGCCGTCGGGCACCAGCGCATCCGTTGTGATGTCGCCAGCGCGGCCCAGATCTTCCAACAGGGCAGCCCGAACGACTGGCTCAATCATCAGATCAGGCAGCGAAGAGGTAAGGCTAGACATAGACTCGACTCCTTAAACTACGGCCAGCATGCGCTCGACCGCAGCACGAGCACGGGCGGCGATGGCGGGGTCTACGGTCACTACCGGGGACATGGTCTCCAATGCGCGGCGGATTTTGGGCAGGGTGATGCGCTTCATATGCGGACACAGCCCGCAGGAGGGTACGAATTTCACGTCTGGCAGTTCCGCGGCGATGTTGCTGCTCATAGAGCATTCGGTCAGCAACAGGACGTTGGACGGTCTGTGCTGACGGACATAAGCCGTCATCTCGGCGGTGGAGCCGGTGAAATCCGCGGCGCGGATAACGTCTGGAGGGCATTCAGGGTGCGCAACAACAACCACGTCATCCATAGAGTCGCGGAAGGTCTGAATGTCCTCGCCCGTGAACAGCTCGTGTACTTCGCACTTGCCTTTCCACGACAGGATTTCAACCTTGGTCTGGGTCGCGACGTAGTGGGCGAGGTATTCATCCGGGATGCACAGGACGCGCGGCACGCCCAGTGACTCAATCACCTTCAACACGTTACCGGAGGTGCAGCAAATGTCTGACTCGGCTTTCACATCTGCGGACGTGTTGACGTAGGTGACGACTGGCACGCCTGGATACTTGGCTTTCAGGTCGCGTACGTCCTGGGCGGTGATGGAGGATGCGAGCGAGCAGCCGGCCTCCATATCGGGCATCAGCACGATCTTGTTCGGATTCACCAGCTTGGCGGTTTCGGCCATGAAATGCACACCGGCGAGCACGATGACATCTGCGTCAGAATCCGCTGCCTCCCTTGCCAGGGCCAGACTGTCACCGACGATATCAGCCACGCCGTGGTAGATCTCCGGCGTCTGGTAATTATGCGCCAGTACGATGGCGTTGCGCTCGCGCTTCAGGCGGTTGATGGCGTCGATTTCCGGGGCGAAGAGATGCCACTCGACAAGGGGGATCTGGGCATTGAGTTTTTCGTAGATAGGTGCGGTGCGCGCTTCTATCTCTGGCGTGAAGGGCAGGCGCTTTGCAGTCGCTGGCTGAGTTTGGGTTTGCATGGGCGATCCTTTTGCTCAGTAAGAGCATTTATTGACTAAAAAAAACGGCTCAAACCGAACTTGTGCTCGCTCTGAGCATATACTCAACCTGAGAATAAGACGTGACATAAAAGAGTCAAGAAAGATTTGCTCGATTTGAGAAAAAGAGCTGCTGCGGGCGTGACGAGAGTTGGCGAGGACCTGTCAGCTGGCGCGGGCGCGGGCGCGGCGGTTGGCGCTAACGCGTAGGCCGGGCGAGGGGCGCTCCAGTTGCACATCTTCGCGGAACCGCATGAGCTTGGCCGGACGCCCGCCGGTGTCGGTGGCAACACCCCCGGTTTCTTCGACCAAATTCTGCTGTTCAACGAGGCGGCGGAAATTCTGTTTGTGCAAGGGTATGCCGGATAGGGCCTCGGCTGTCTTTTGCAACTGTGAGAGGGTGAATTCCGGCGGCATCAGCTCAAACAGCACGGGCCGGTACTTGATCTTGGCACGCAAGCGGCTGATGCCGGTCGCCAGGATGCGGCGGTGGTCGGCGGCCAGCGATACGCCTGCCGCAGCGGCAGAAGCCGATGGCGGCGGCTGGTCGTGGTCGCGATGCGTTTCCTCGACTAAGCCTGCCGCATAGAGCATCTCGTAGCGCTCTAGCGCCCGTTCCTCGTCCCAGGGCAGCAGTCCGGTGCCAAAGATATGATCGACACGTTGCCGCCAGACACGTTTGTTGCGCGTGACGGTCTGGCTCGCGGGTGCCAAAAGCCGATCGTGCAGGTCGTTGATCAGGGGCGAAGGCCCCTCGCGGCGGTCTTCCCACGGGAATAGGGCATACCAGGATAGCCAATGCGCCTGCATTTCCAACTGGTCGGTCGGCATGGAGACCAGGGCCAGATAGGCGATGGAGACAGCACGGTGGTCGATTTCCTCCCCTGCCTCCATGGGAGACGAGGTGCGGTCGCCGAACGTGTAGAGTTGTTCGATATATTCCAGCCGGCACTTGGTCTGCGCTTCCACCCAAGCGCGCAAGCCGGCTTGCAAGGTGCGATGACCGGGCACGAGCGGGCCGGACGGCAGGGCAATACCGGGGGCGTCGTCTGTATCAACCGTGAGCACATAGGGCTGGCCCGCATCGACCGCGACCACAACGGCGGTCAGGTCGATGCGCACCCGGCTTTCTAGTTGCTGGCGGTCTACCAAAACCTAGCGCCCCAGGAACTGTGCCTTACGCTTTTCCATAAACGCGGTATAGCCCTCAGTATAATCGTGGCTGGCAAAGCAGGCCTCGACCATTTCGGCGACGGCCTCCAGTTTGCGAGCGCTCTCATCCTGCACAGAGGCGTTGATAGCGGCCTTGGCGGCACGGATCGTCATCGGCGCGTTGTTCTTGATGATCTCGCAGTATTCGAGAACGGTCTCTTCCAGCTTCTCCACCGGCACCACGCGGTTAACCAGGCCCATGATGCGCGCGTCCTCCGCTGTGAACGGCTTGCCCAGAAAGAAGATTTCCTTGGCGAAGGTCGGGCCGACAAGGTCCACCAACTGGCGGATGCCATCATAGCCATAACCGACGCCCAGCTTGGCGGCAGGCACGCCGAAATTGCTGTCGTCCGAGCAGATGCGGATGTCAGCATCCAGCGAGATCGCGGCACCGCCGCCCATGCACCAGCCGCGGATTTGCGCGATGAACGGTTTTTCCAACGCGCCCATCGCATCGTGCGCCCGGTCACCGGACAGGTCGTACTCGCGCGTTTGTTCGGGAGAGGAGCGCATGTGCTCGAACTCGGAGATATCGGCGCCAGAGACAAACGCCTTGTCACCGGCGCCCTTCATAACAACGACGCGGACGTCTGGGTCGTTTTGAAAGCGCTCCATAATCGGCGGGATCGCCTCCCACATGGTGTAGGTCATGGCGTTGCGCTTTTCCGGCTGATTGAAAATCATCCAGCCGATACCGTCCGCCTTCTGTGCGATCATCTTGCCGTCGGCGTATTCTTTTGTGGTCATGGCTCTCGTCAGTTCATTCGGCGGAGTTTAGGATCGTGGTCCCGGCTTTTGCCGGAACCCTGTCACCTGGGGGATTTCAGGGTGATGGTGGCGACCTTATAGGACGCGAACTGAGTTTCAGTCCAGGCTATGATCCTCGCCACCGCTTGCAGAAGAAGGTCCGTCATGACTGACAGCATGAATTTGCGAAGCATCACTCTAAACGGCGCAGATATCCGGTATGTTGAAGTCGGCGCAGGTGAACCGGTTGTGCTGATCCATGGCGCGATCTCCGATCACCGCACCTGGCAGCCGCATCGCGAAGAGCTGGGCCGACATGTGCGGGCGATCATGCCGGACCTGCGCTATTGCGGCACTGGCGCTTGGGCCGATGCTGGAGAGCACTACAGCATCCAGACCCATGCCGATGACATTGCAGCGCTGATCCGCGAACTCTCGGATGAGCCGGTCACACTTGTCGGGTGGTCACATGGCGGTGCGGTAGCCCTAACCTTGGCTGTTCAGAACCCGGACCTGGTCAAAGGGCTGGTGCTTTATGAGCAAAGCCTGGCGACCTACCTCACCGATCCGGAGGAATTGCGCCAGGCGACCGAGATACGGGCGGCAGCGCTTAGCGGCATGGTTGCACCCGCCAAGGAAGGAGACCTGGACGCGGCGGCGCGCGCCGCTGTGGCCGGCCTCAACAACCAGCAATTTCCCTTCGGCAATCTGCCTGAGTGGGCCCAACAGATGATTTTGGAGAACGCCCGAACAATCCCATTGATCGGCGCAGCCACCATGCCAACTGTTACCGCTGACGACCTGCGAAGCCTGAACATTCCCGTCAAGCTTGTGGTCGGTGGCGACACCGTCGAATCCTACAAGATCGTCGCGCGCGCCGCTGCCAGGCTGTTGCCCAATGCAGCGATGCAATCCATCGAAGGCGGCTTGCACTACTGGGTGTGTCTGGAGCCCGCCGCCGTCAACCGATTGGTGCTGGACTTCGTTGCCCAGCACCGGTCAGCTTAACCAGGCAGACGAACGGAGGATCACACCGCGCCTTTGTCGTGCATGGCTTTGATCGTGGCTGTGTCATAGCCGAGCTCGGCGAGAATCTCGTCCGTATGCTCGCCCTGCTCAGGTGTCGCGGTGCGGATCTGATGCGGCGTGCGCGAGAGGCCGATAGCCTGATTGACGATCTCGAATTCACCAATGGTCGGATGCTGGATAGGCGTGGCCATCTTCAGGTGCTTAACCTGCGGATCGGCGAACATTTCCGCCATGTTGTAGATTGGGCCGCAGGGGATGCCTTTCTCTTCGAACATCGCGATCCAATGCGCACCTGTGTTGGTCTTGGTCACCTCGCCGATGACCGCGTTCATGTCCTTGCGATTTTTCGAGCGTTTGGCGGCGGTGTCAAAGCGCTCATCCGTGATCCATTCTTCGTGATCCACCGCTTTGCAGAAGCGCTCGTACATCTCAGCACCTGCAACCGCGATGTTGATATGACCGTCGCTGGTCGGGAAGACGCCGGTTGGAATGCCTGTTGGATGGTCGTTGCCAGCGGTGACCGGCACCTCGCCGTCTTTCAGATACCGCGCTGCCTGGAAGTCCAGCATCTGGATCTGCGCCTGCAGCAGCGACGTGGTCACCCACTGGCCCTTGCCGGAGGTCTCCCGCTCCAGCAGCGCCAGCAGAATGCCCTGGGCGCAGAACATGCCGGCGCAGAGGTCGGCAATCGGAATGCCGGCGCGCATCGGTCCGCCGCCGACCTCGCCGGTGATCGACATGATGCCGCCCATGCCCTGGGCGATCTGGTCAAAGCCCGGCCGGTCACGATACGGCCCGTCCTCACCGAAGCCCGAGATCGAGCCCAGGATGATGCCGGGGTTCACCTTGGCCAGGCTGTCATAGTCGATGCCCAACCGGTATTTCACGTCGGCACGGTAGTTCTCAACCACCACGTCGGCATCAGCCACCAACTTCATGAAGACCTCTAGCGCGTCCGGGTCTTTCAGGTTCAGCGTCAGAGAGCGCTTGTTGCGGTGAAGATTCTGAAAGTCGAAGCCGTGCCGCGCACCACCGAGGCCTTCCTTACCATCCGGCGGGCTCTCCACCTTGATCACGTCCGCGCCCCAATCGGCCAGCTGCCGCACACAGGTCGGGCCCGCGCGAACGCGGGTCAGGTCGAGCACTTTAAAGCGCGAGAGTGGCAAGCCGGTCGTGGCGTTAGCAGGCATGGGGCGGGTTCCTCACGGATAGGATGGAATGCGTTGGCCAAGGTGATAGCGCAGGCGAGGGCCGGCTGCCAAGCGGGGAGGGGTGCTCTTCTTGCCCGAGCGCTCTGCATCCGCTGACTTAGAGCCTGCCCGAAAAGTAGTTGAAGGATATCAGTGGATTGTGATTCACCGTCTTTGTGAAGAGATGGAGGCTCAGATGCCCTGGACAGATACCGCTCGCGTTGAGCATAGCCGCAAGACAGGCCGTTATCCAAGCGACATGCTGGATCAGGAATGGGCATTGATTGCGCCATTTTTGCCGCCAGCGAAACCG
>CALKDI010000025.1 GCA_938084065.1 uncultured Alphaproteobacteria bacterium | reverse complement strand
GCTGGCACCTACTTCGTGAAGCTTGGCGCATCCCAGAATATTATGGGCGCGCTCTACAAGGGCTTCATCGCCAGTGCGGTGTTCTCCCTGATCGGCATCTTCTTCGTCACCTGGTTCCTGATGGGCTTTGGCGAGACGTATGTGGCCAAGGACGGTGAGTTCTCCGGCTTCAGCCTGTTCCTCTGCGCGCTCGTTGGCGTGGCGGTGACCGGTCTGATCATCTGGGTGACTGAATACTATACTGGCACGCAGTACCGCCCGGTGCGCAGCGTGGCGCAATCGTCGACCACCGGTCACGGCACCAACGTGATCCAGGGTCTCGCGATCTCCATGGAAGCGACCGCTGGTCCGGCTCTGATCATCTGTGCCGCGATCATCATCTCCTATGGTTTGGCTGGCCTGTTCGGCATCGCCATCGCCACCACCGCTATGCTGGCGCTAGCCGGCATGGTTGTCGCTCTCGACGCATACGGCCCGGTGACGGATAACGCCGGTGGCATCGCAGAGATGGCGGAGATGGAAGAAAGCGTGCGTGTCACGACGGACGCGCTGGACGCGGTCGGCAACACCACAAAAGCTGTCACCAAGGGCTACGCCATTGGTTCCGCTGGCTTGGGTGCGCTGATCCTGTTCGCCGCCTACTACTACGATCTCGACTACTTCATGAGCGATACCAAGACGTATCCGTTCTTCGAAGGCGTCACCCTCGACTTCAGCCTGGCCAACCCGTACGTCGTCGTTGGCTTGTTCCTGGGCGGTCTGCTTCCCTACTTGTTTGGCGCCATGAGCATGACTGCGGTCGGCCGTGCGGCCGGCAGTGTTGTGGAAGAGGTCCGTCGCCAGTTCAAGGCGATCCCAGGCATCATGGAAGGCACTGCAAAGCCAGAATACGGCGCTTGCGTGGACATGCTGACCAAGGCTGCGATCAAAGAGATGATCGTCCCCTCGCTACTGCCTGTGTTGGCACCGATCGTGGTGTTCTTCTCGGTCTGGGCGATTGGTGGCAAGTCCGCGGCGTTCTCCGCATTGGGCGCGTTGCTGATGGGCGTGATCGTCACTGGCCTGTTCCTGGCGCTCTCGATGACCGCTGGTGGCGGTGCTTGGGATAACGCTAAGAAGTACATCGAAGACGGCAACCATGGTGGCAAAGGCTCCGAGGCTCACAAGGCCGCGGTCACCGGCGACACTGTCGGCGATCCCTACAAGGACACCGCCGGCCCAGCCGTCAACCCGATGATCAAGATCACCAACATCGTGGCGCTGCTGCTGCTGGCTATGCTGGCGCACTAACGACCACCGATCGTTGACACGATCTAGAAGGAGCTCCGACCAATCGGGGCTCCTTTTTCTTTGGGTACATGTCTATTGGGAGCGGATATATCGGGCGAAAGATCTGAAGCTGCTGAATGTCTGAACAAGCAAAAGCGTTGCGCGCAAGGGCATCAACCCTTGCGCAACAGCAGCGATCTCGCGAGCATCATGAATAAGGATGGGGTGGTCGGAGCGGCGGGATTCGAACCCACGACCTCTTGTCCCCCAGACAAGCGCGCTACCAAGCTGCGCCACGCTCCGACGAAGGACCGAACCATAGACGGGTCACCGGTCGGTGGCAATCAATCCATGCTGGTTGGCGGCCGATTTCCGGCGGCCACAATGGCGCACTCCGCAGCAAGCCGTTCGGCTTCCATCGCAAGACCTCGCAACTGCTCCGTACGCAGACTTTCTAGCGGTCGGGAAGCGGTCTCTGACGTGGGATTTTCCAACGTCTCTGGTACAGAGTCAAACAATGTCGGCGTGCTCTGCTCGGCCTCGGAGACTTCGATATCACCGGGCGACAGCAGCGCCTTCTGCGCACCTTTGATCGTATAGCCTTCGTCGCGCAACAGCCGCTTGATCTGCCCCAGCACAGCCATGTCGGCTGGCCGATAATAGCGGCGATTGCCGGCGCGCTTCATCGGCTTGAGGCCTGGAAACTTACCCTCCCAGAACCGCAGCACGTGCGTTGCTACGCCCAGCTCTGCCGCGGCTTCCCCGATAGTTCGGAATGCATCGGGCGCCTTGCGTCGCCCTTCACCCGCAGTCATTCGAGGTCGTCATCACCAGAGGTTTTAATACCGTTCATCCGGTCTTTCAGAATATGAGACGCCCGAAACACCAAAACGCTCCGAGGGTCGATCCGCGCCGGCTCGCCAGTTTTTGGGTTTCTGCCCCATCGTTCTGCCTTCTCACGGATGGAGAAGCTACCGAATGAGGAGATTTTCACGGTTTCCCCGCGTGTCAACGCGTCCGAAACTTCATCTAGGACCGACTCAACCAGTTCAGCTGCGTCTACGCGAGACAAGCCAACTTCGTGGCAAATCGCGTCACTCAAGTCCGCTCGCGTAATTGTTCGACCTGTCATAGTCCCTCTCAACGCCCGACCGTATTTCAGCCCCCCCGAACGTACTGAAAATTTTGACTAAAGGTCAAGAAATAAAAATTGACCGCACCTACACTGAGAACAGTTTAAAACAAACTCATCACCAACGCACTAGGCTAGAGCCCCAGGTAAATCCACCACCCATCGCTTCCAAAATCAGCAACTGTCCGCGCTTAATCCGTCCATCGCCGACCGCTGTAGACAATGCCAAAGGCACAGAGGCCGCAGATGTGTTGGCATGATTGGCCACCGTGCTAATCACCCGAGCCGGGTCCAGCTTCAACTTTCGCGCCGTCGCGTCCAAAATCCGCTGGTTAGCCTGATGCGGAACAACCCAATCGATCTGATCTGCCGAAACGTTGTTAGACTCTAACGCCTCGTTCACGACGCTCGCCAGATTGGTCACGGCGTGTTTGAACACTTCGCGCCCAGCCATGCGCAGATAACCAGTGCTCTGTGTCGATGACGGGCCACCATCGACATACAGATGATCCTTGTAACGACCGTCCGAGTGCAAATGCGTGGAAATCACGCCTGGCGACCCAACATCGGCTGCCCCGTCCTGCCGCTGCAGCAACACGGCGCCCGCGCCATCACCAAACAGCACGCACGTCGACCGGTCCTTCCAATCGAGAATGCGCGAGAACGTCTCCGCGCCGATGACAAGTGCGTTCTTCGCCTGGCCAGCTTTCAGGAAGTTATCCGCCACTGCCAGCGCATAGATAAAGCCGGAGCAGACGGCATGGACATCAAACGCCGCGCCTTTCATCATGCCCAGGCGAGCCTGAACTTGTGTCGCCGTCGCCGGGAATGTGTGGTCTGGCGTTGCCGTCGCCAACACGATCAAGTCCAGATCCTCCGCTCGAACGCCGGCATTCTGTAGGGCTGCTAACCCAGCGGCATGGGCCAGATCGCACGTGGTCTCACCATCCGCTGCGATATGGCGACGATGAATGCCGGTGCGCTCGATAATCCACTCGTCGGACGTGTCGACTGTCGCCGCCAATTCCTTGTTTTCAACCACACGCTCCGGCAGATACGAGCCGCAACCGATGATGACTGAATGATACGCCATTGCTATTCCTACGCCGACACGGCCGGTTGGGCAGTGTCAGATTTCCAATTGAGCCGCTCGCACTCTTTGCGAATTTCGTCCATGAAGCCTTGCTGCACCATATCGGCTGCAACGCCGATAGCATTGGCAAAGCCATACGCATCCGTACTGCCATGGCTCTTGACCACAACGCCGTTCAGCCCCGCGAACACAGCGCCGTTATAGCGCCTCGGGTCAACCCGGTTGCGCAGTTGCGCCAGGGTGCGCCGCGCAAACAGATAGCCAATGCGCGCCGTCCAGGATGCCTTGAATGCCTCGCGCAGAAAGTGCGTGTACAGCACCGCCGTACCTTCCGCCATTTTCAACGCGATATTGCCACTAAACCCGTCGCTGACCACAACGTCGACGGCGCCGGCAGTGACTTCCGTGCCCTCGACAAAGCCATGGAATGCAAAGGGGAAGCTGCCTTCACGCAGTCGCTGCGCAGCCGCCCTGATCTCATCACGACCCTTCATGTCTTCAACGCCGACATTCAACAGGCCAACGGTCGGATTCGGCAAGCCCAGCACGCTGCGGGCAAACACCGCTCCCAACACAGCGAACTGCACCAGATGATCAGCCTGGCAATCAATATTCGCACCCAAATCCAACATCGCGGTCTCGCCGCGCGCGGTGGGAAAGAATGAGACAATAGCCGGCCGGTCAATGCCTGGTGGACAGCGCAGAATATGCCTAGAAATCGCCATCAGCGCGCCGGTATTACCGCCAGAAACCACTGCCTGCGCCCGCCCATCATGGACAGCCTGAATGGCCTGCCACATAGACGAGCTCCGGCCAGACCGCAGCGCTACAGACGGACGTTCTGTGTCAGCGATACAGTTTGAAGCGTGCTGAATTTCGACCTTACCG
>CALKDI010000024.1 GCA_938084065.1 uncultured Alphaproteobacteria bacterium | reverse complement strand
GACCGATCAGCTCTTTGTTGCTCAGCGAATCCAGTGTTTCCGAAATCATCCGCAGCTTGAATCAACTGCCGGGTCTGGTGTCAATACCTCAATTGCCCTCCGGCAAACCCCTGTTCAACGAGGGGGGTGAGCAGTTACCCTCCTTCCGCTAGAATCATTTGCGCCCGCGGCTGTTATTGCGGCTTGGGAAGCAGCGGCGGATGGCGAAACGATTTTCCGCTCTGCGCACTGGTTGGCCGCTTTATCGGAGGTTTTGCCCAGGCACTGTCCTGTTCAGGTCGTGATGGATGGCGAGGTGCCGCTGGCCTATCTGGCAGAGCGGACGGTGCGTCGACATGGGCTGCTGCGGGCACGGCAATGGGTTTTGAACGAAACCGGTGATCCGATGTTTGATCGCATCGCTCTGGAATACAATGGCGTCAACGGGGACACCGTTAACCCCACATTAGCCGGGGCAGCGTTCGGTTGGTTGATGCAGCAAGATGCACACGCTGACGAAATCATTGTCCGGAACGCGACCGCCGCGACTGCTGCAGCGTTGAGAGAGGCGGCGGCAGCCAACAAATGGCGCGTTCGACGAACCAATCTCTCACCAGCCGCGGCGGTTGACCTGGACGCCCTGCGGTTGGCGGGCGGTGACCTGTTGGCAACCACGGGCAAGAACACCCGTGCGGCGATCCGCAGGGCCATTCGCTTGTACGAGGAGAGTGGACCAATCCGCGTTGACCGGGCCGGATCAGTAGAAGAGGCTTTTGCGTGGTTTGACCGGATGAAGGCGTTGCATATCTCGTCGTGGCAAGGTCGGGCTGCTATGCATGCGTTCTCAAACTCGCACTTCGAACCATTCCATCACGCGCTGATCCGTGGCAGCTTCGATGCCGGCCGCGTCGATATGTTGCGCATTCGCGCCGGGGATCGTGAGGTTGGGTACCTGTACAATTTCGTGGGGGATGGTTGGGTCGTGGCCTACCAAAGCGGCCTGACGCCAGCCCCAGATAATCGCTGGAAACCAGGGTTGGTAAGCCATTGTTCGGCTATCGCCTATTGTCTAGCCCGAGGTGACCGCCGCTATGACTTTCTAGCGGGACCCGCGCGATACAAAACCAGTTTGGCCAACAGTTCAATTCCGATGGAATCGCTGGTCGCATTTGCGCCACGATGGCATTTAACGTTAGAAGATGCTCTGCGCCGGTGGCGTGCTGGCTGGAGAGAACGGCCCTGAACAATCGTCCCAATAGATCGAGGATCGCATGTCTGACAACACACTAGGGCGAACCGCGGAAGAATTTCGTGCAGCAGTACGGCTGGCCGCGGAACGCGGGAGCCTGACCGCGAGTGCAAATGCGCCGGCGGCAACTGTGGATGTCGACGCGGTTGCTGCTGCGGTCGAGGCTCGCATGGGGGCCGCAGTTGGTGAGGCCGTGCGACGAGAAATGGCCGAACACACTGCGCCACCGATCGACCCGCAATTGGTGGCGCGCCTGGAGGCAGCGGCTGAGCAATTGCCCCAGGACGACAGCGATGTGATGCTACACCTGCGCAATATTCTGCCAGGGCAGATGCGGCAGGAGCTGCATGCGCAAAACCAGCATGTGATGCAGCGCATTGCAGCGCTGGAAACGCAGTTGGCAGCGGTTCAGTCGGACAACGGCCTGGGGCGAGATTTGATCCGGGTTGCGCTCACCGGCCTTGTGGTTGCGATTATCATTATTGGCGTCACAATTTTTGAGCGGCAGCTTCAAAACTGGGGCCGGGACGCGATTTACCCATTGTTCGGGGTCTCAATCAAAGAAGCGAGTTCAACGGCCCTGCCCGCAGCTAAAGCCTCGGCGCCTCGCGAAGTGAAGTGAGGTAACTCCGGGCGACAATCTGCAGGATGGTGCCAACGGTGGTTGCAGGATACCCCCTGACCACCCGTAGCCGATGGCTGCGTGACCGAACGGGATAACCACACATGTCGCTGATCCGCGTTGGCCTCGTCGGGGCTGGTTTCATTGCCGACATTCATGCCGAGGCGTTGAAGCGCATTCCCGGTGTTAGCGTGACCGCCATTGCCGACCCCGTTGCCGCGCGCGCCCAAGGGCTGGCGGACAAATGGGGCGTGTCCAGTTGCTATACCTCCGCTGAAAATTTGATCAGCAAGGTCGATGTCGCCCACGTGTTGGTGCCGCCGAACCTGCACCGCCGCGTTGCCGAGCCCTTGCTAGCGGGTGGACTCAGCGTGTTGCTGGAGAAACCGATGGCGGAAACGCCGGAGGATTGTGCTGCGCTTCAAGCTGCTGCTGCTAGTGCAGGCGTTGCCCTGGGCGTGAACCAAAATTTCGTATTCCACCCAGCACAGACCAAACTGCAAGCCGCGATCCGCGCCAACCGCATCGGCCCGGTGCGCCATGTCTCTGTCGTCTACAACATGCCGCTGCGCCAGCTCGATGCCGGGCAGTTGGGCCATTGGATGTTTGCCGAGCCGCGTAATCTGTTGCTGGAGCAGGCGGTGCATCCGCTCTCTCAGATTGAGGATTTGCTGGGGCCCATCGAGGCCATAAGCGCCCAACCTCAACCACCGAAATCCTATGGTGACGGGATTGAGTTGATCACTGGCTGGTTGGTCTCGCTACGCTGTGAACGCGGCACGGCGCAGATGCAATTTGCGCTGGGTCAGAGCCACCCGGTTTGGACCGTCACGGCAATCGGCGATGATGGCGCATTAGAAGCCGACGTTATCAACTGCCGCCTATCATCCTCCACGCCCAGCCGATGGCTGGAGTTTGGCGACACGCTGCAAAGCGGTTTCGAGCGTGCTGGCGGCCTGATCGGCGGCAGTGTTGGTGGCGCAATCGGTTATTTGGCCGGCATGAGTGGTCTCGCGCCGCGTGGTGATGCGTTCTACAAATGCATGCACGGTTCGCTTTCAGCTTTTTATCGCCAGCTTGGCCAGACCGCTCTGCCGCGGGGCGAGATGGGCGGACGTCTGGTGCAGGTTTGCTGTGATATTGCAGCGCTTGTGGATGGCCCGAAGGCGCGGCCTCGGCCAGAAACACCTGCGGATGACGCCATGTTCGATGTGGTGCTGCTGGGCGGCACAGGCTTCATTGGCCGACACACGCTGGCGGCTTTGCGGGCCGCGGGCAAGCGGGTGGCCGTTTTTGCCCGCAGCGTCGAGAACCTGCCGGCTGCCTATTCTGACCCAGACGTGGGCGTGTTCCGCGGCTCGATCGGCGACAGCCAAGCGGTGGCTGATGTCGTTCGTCGTGCGCCTGTTGTGGTGAACTTGGCCCACGGCGGCGGCGGCGCAGACGCGGCTGCTATTGAGGCAGCTATGGTCGGTGGTGCCAGGCTGGTGGCCGAGGCAGCGTTGGAGGCTGGATGCGAGCATCTGGTGTTTGTGTCCTCCATCGCCGCGCTCAACCTGGGTGTGCGTGATGCCAAAATCACACAAGATGCGCCGCCCGACCCGAATTATGAGCGCCGCGCAGACTATTCTCGCGCCAAAGCATTGGCTGATCTAGCGATGCTCGACATGCACCGCCAGCGCGGCCTGCCGGTCACGATCCTGCGGCCTGGTGTTGTGATCGGTAAGGGGACGTCACCGTTCCATTCGGGCATTGGTCTCTACAATCGCCAGACCCATTGCATTGGCTGGAATGACGGCCAAAACCCGCTGCCGTTGATTTTGGGAGAGGACGTGGCCAGTGCCATTGTCGCCACCATTGCCACGCCAGAGGCCATCGGCAAGACGCTGAATTTGGTGGGGGATGTCCGCCTGACCGCGCGGGAATACACACGAGAGCTGGGTTACGCCACAAAGCGCCCCTTGGTCTATCACCCGCAGCCACCCTGGCTTTTGCAGGCCGAAGAGTTGCTGAAATGGTGCATCAAACGCGCCTCTGGCCGTAAGCTGCCATTGCCACCCTACAACGACCTGAAGTCACGCGGGTTGGTCTCGCAATTCGATTGTTCCGCGGAAAAGGCTCTGCTGCAATGGCAGCCAGAGACTGACCGCGACCGGTTCCTACGTCAGGCATTCGCTGGCCATGCGGACTAAAGACGCCCCGCTGCTGCTACACGCCTTTTCGACCTTCGCGATGGGTGGCCCGCAGCGGCGGTTCCTGCAGATCGCCAATGCTTTCGGCCCGCGCTACCGGCATGCTTTGGTGGCGATGGACGGCAATACGGAGGCCGCAGCCGGGCTGAATGCTGACGTAGATTTCCAAGTGGTGCCGGCGCCGACCCAGAAGTCTGGCGGTCTTTCACCTGGGAATTTGTGGCGGATCGCTGGTGTTGTTCGCCGTCTTAAGCCTGACCTGCTGCTGTCCTACAATTGGGGCGCCATTGAGTGGGCGCTGACCAACCGCCTGTTCCGGCTGGCTCCGCAAGTCCATAGCGAAGACGGCTTTGGCCCGGAGGAGGCAAACGGTCAGCAAATCTCCCGCCGCGTCTGGACCCGGCGTCTGGCGTTGGCCGGTCGGTGCGAATTGCTGGTGCCCTCGCGCACGCTGGAGACCATTGCCCGCGATATTTGGGGCATCCCGGAAAGCCGCCGTCATTTGGTGCCAAATGGCATTGAGCTGGAGAAATTCGCCCACGCAGAGCCGTTGCCCATGCCCTTTGGCGACGGGCACACGGTCATCGGCACGATAGGCATGTTGCGGGCCGAGAAGAACATCTCGCGCCTGCTGCGGGCGTTTGCAGCCGTACAGGACCCTGCCGCGCGTTTGCTGATCGTTGGTGATGGGCCGGCTCGGGCGGAGTTGGAAGCCGAGGCAGGGCGTCTGGGATTGGGTGATCGGGTGGCGTTTTTGGGTCATACAGATGCGCCGGACCGAGCCCAGGCGTGTTTCGATATCTTCGCGCTATCCTCCGACACTGAGCAAATGCCCTACAGCGTAATCGAGGCCATGGCTGCCGGCCTGCCAGTGGTAGCGACTGACGTTGGCGACGTCGGTATGATGTTGGCTCAGAGCGTCGCCGAGGCGTGCACAGTCGCGAAAGAGGATGAGGCAGGTCTGACGGCCAAGCTAGAATGGCTGGCTGCCGACCCGGACGTCTGCGCTCAAATTGGGGATGCCAATCGGCACCACGTCCAGGCCAATTACAGCATTGAGACCATGCTGGACGCCTATGACCGGCTGTTTCAAGCGCGGATTAGGCGTTAATACCAACGACAGTGGTTCCTGACTCTCCAACCAATGTCTTCACGCTGAGGTGCGAACGTAGTGAGCCTCGAAGCGCCGGCGGCCTTCGAGGGCGCCTACGGCGCCACCTCAGGCTGAAGGAAACTTGACGACAGGTCGATAATTCCCGCCGTTGGTATAATTGCTCTAATAACGATCGTCGGGCACAGCCTCGTGCAATGGCGCGATATCCGCTTTGACCTGACGCAGGGCATAATATTCCATCGCTGGTTTGAAGGCCTCCCATACCCGCCGCAGTTCGGTCACTGGCTCTTCGTGATGATCGACGCGCAGGTCAACGCGGGCGAAAGGCTTATCGTCATAGACCAGCAAGGCCTATGAGTTCTGGCCACCATGCTGGCCGCCAGCATCGCGCCCGGCCTCCAGGGCCAGCATCAGGCGTTCTTCAAACGGTAGAGATGGCTGGGCGTTATAGCCGGCCTCAATTGCATCCAGCACGTGTTCCCCCACCAACACATTGCCGAGGGCGATAAAGTTGTCGCGCACATGATGCCCCGCCCAGTCGCGATTGTGCTTTCCCGTGCGCGCGGCGGCAAAGCCATCAGCGTCGATCACGCCCAATTGGCGATACTCGTGCTGGGGGTCGGCTTCTACCAACTCCTGGATGACGCCGGGCGCCTTATAGCCCATCTCCAGGAATTTCAGCGCCGTCTCACCCAATCGCGGGTCGGCGATGGCCATGATGGCGACAGCGCCCAGGCGCGAGCGGACGTGCGGCACGCGGGAACCAACCGCCAGCGAGCGCGTTGCTGTTGCTATGCCCAACTTGCCAGTCTCCGGGCAACGGGCGATGGCGGTGAAGGTGTGATATTCTAGACCTGGCGGACGAGAGGGCATGGCGAGTCGCTCCTTTTATGGGTATTACCCACAGAGTTGCGAAAACGCAGTCGCCTGCAATGCCTCAGCGCGAAGTCTCGCCCACTTGCCCGCGATGGCGCAGCAAATGGTCGGCCAGGACAATGGCCATCATCGCCTCGCCCACCGGCACGGCACGGATGCCGACGCAGGGGTCGTGCCGACCCTTGGTACGCACCTCGACCGGCGCGCCGTCAATGGTGACACTGGGTTGGGAGATCAGCAGAGAGCTGGTCGGCTTAACCGCAAAACGTGCGACCACAGGCTGGCCGCTGGAAATACCGCCCAGCACACCGCCTGCATGGTTGGTCTCAAACCGCGGCGTCGGGCCGTTGCCGGGGTACATGCGATCATGGGCGTCCTCGCCACGCATGGCGGCGGCGGCGAAGCCATCGCCGATCTCAACACCCTTGACGGCGTTGATGCTCATCAGGGCTGCCGCCAGATCACTATCCAGCTTACCATAAATTGGTTCGCCCAGGCCGGCGGGGATGCCATCGGCGGCCACTTCGATGACCGCACCCAGTGATGAGCCGTCCTTGCGAGCGGCGTCCAGGGTCTCAGCCCAACGGTTGGCAGCGTTGGCATCGGGACAGAAGAATGGGTTCTGATCTACCTGAATCCAGTCCCACACGTCGCGGTCGACCGTATCACCGCCCATAGCGACGAGGGCTCCTCGGATCTGGCAGCCATCGCCCAGCACGCTCCTGAGCACGGCTTCGGCCACGGCCCCGGCTGCAACCCGCATTGCGGTCTCTCGCGCCGACGAACGGCCACCGCCGCGATAGTCCCGCGTGCCGTATTTGGCTTGATAGGTGTAATCGGCATGACCGGGCCGGTAGCGGTCCAGGATTTCGCCATAGTCGCGGCTGCGCTGGTCAGTGTTCTCGATCACCATGCCGATGGAGGTGCCGGTGGTTTGGCCCTCGAACACACCGGAGAGGATCTTGATCTGATCCGGCTCCTGCCGTTGCGTGGTGAAGCGGCTCTGGCCGGGCCGACGACGGTCGAGCCGGGCCTGCACCTGCGCCTCATCCAGCGGAATACGTGGCGGCACGCCATCGACGACAACGCCGATAGCCGGACCGTGGCTTTCGCCCCACGTGGTGAAGCGAAAGCTGTGACCAAAGCTGTTAAAGCTCATGTGCCGGACTTATTTCCCTTTGCGGTACTATTTCTCTTTAAACGTGCTCAGCAATTCGGACGTATCCTGCGCCCGATGCGGGTTCATCATGCCGACGGTGTGGTAGCCGCAATCGACGTGATGGGTCTCGCCAGTGACGCCGCCGCCAAGCTCACTCAACAGATAGAGGGCACTGCCACCGACCTGCTCCAGCGTGACGTTGCGCTGCAAGGGCGAGTTGTACTCGTTCCATTTCAGAATATAGCGGAAATCACCGATGCCGGAGGCTGCCAAGGTACGGGCCGGGCCAGCAGAGATGGCGTTGACACGAATGCCGTCCCCGCCCAAATCGGTGGCTAGATAGCGCACGCTGGCTTCTAGCGCGGCCTTAGCAACGCCCATGACGTTGTAGTGCGGCATCACCCGTTCGGCGCCATAATAAGTCAGCGTAACTAAAGATCCGCCTTCGCCCATCATCGTGCTGGCACGCTTAGCGATATCGGTGAAGGAGAAGCAGGAGATATCCATGGTTTGCAGGAAATTCTCGCGCGTCGTATCCGCATACCGGCCTTTGAGTTGGTCCTTGTCGGAGAACGCAATAGCGTGGACGACGAAATCCAGGCTGCCCCAGGTCTCCTGCAGCGCCTCAAACAGGCGATCAAGGCTGGCATCATCGGTTACGTCTGCTGGCAGCAACAAAGGGCTGCCCAATGACTCGGCCAACGGGCGCACACGTTTTTCCAGCGCATCACCCTGATAGGTGAAGGCCATGGTGGCGCCGTGCGAGGCAAGAGTCTTCGCAATACCCCATGCGAGCGACCGGTCATTCGCGACCCCCATGATCAGCCCGCGCTTGCCGGCCATGAGATTTGACTGCAATTCCATTTTAACTCCTACGACTTGCGCCAATAGGTGAGCGCTTAACAACACATTGAGCAGGGTTGGCCTTCGAGCCCAATCCCCATACACATAGGGTTCGACAAAGGCGAGACCGTCTGGTCAGAGACCCGGCGTTTCTCGAGTGTTTATGCGGCAGCAGAGAGATAGACGCAATGGCGGTATCATCCCGCGTGTTAGCCTGGGGCGCCGATCGGGCGAACTGGCGTGACCTGGCCAAGTTTGGCCTCATGGTTGTGCGCCGGTTTACAGCCGACCGCGGCCTACAGATCGCATCATCTCTGACCTATACCTCATTGCTCAGCATTGTGCCGCTGCTGGTCGTATCGCTGGCAATTCTGTCCGGATTCGGCGCGTTTGCGGACATGAAGGAGGTTGTGAAAACGGCTGTGCTCGACGCAGTGCTGCCCAATGCCGGCTCTCAGGCTGGCGATCATATTGATCAATTCCTGGGCAATGCGCAGTCGCTGACCGGGCCTGGCCTGGCCGGTATCGCCGTGACCGCGCTGATGCTGCTTTCGACCATAGAGGGCACGTTCAACCGAATCTGGCGGGTGAAAAGTCCCCGCTCGCTGACAATCCGAATCTTGCGGTACTGGTCGGCGTTGACGCTTGGGCCAGTGTTGTTGGGCGCGAGCCTATCCCTGACCAGTTATTTCTTTGCTGCCGCAGACGACGATATCATGCGCAGCGCTGTGCGGCATGTCAGCCATTTTGTACCGATGATTCTGCAATGGGTGGCCTTCACCCTGCTGTATCTGGTGATCCCGAATGCGCTTGTGCGGCTGCACCATGCGGTGGTTGGTGGTTTCGTCGCGGCGGCTTTGTTTGAAAGCCTGAAGCTGGGGTTTGCGGTCTATATCGACAACGCCGACAATTTCCGCGTGATCTATGGCGCGTTGGCAGCGATCCCAATTTTTCTGCTGTGGCTGTATTCATCCTGGACCGTGATCCTGATTGGCGCCGAGGTGACGGCGTCGGTCCCAGAGTGGCGCGAGTCTTTGGCCCGGGACAAGATCGAGGAGTATAGCGCTGCGGGGCGTCTGCAAACGGCTTTGGGCCTGTTGGCGGCGCTTTGGCAAGCCGCTGGACGGGGCGAGAGCGTGTCGCCGGATTCCCGGGCCGCGGTGGAGGCTGGGTGGTCGGACGACGGCCTTACGGCGCTGATCGCTAGCGGCTTCGTTGCTGTCACTGCCGATGAGCAACTGGTGGCCGGCCGTGACTATGCGCGCACGCCGATGCTAACGCTGTGGCAGGCCCTTGATTTGGGTACGCCGCAGATCGACCCGGACAGCAACACTCTGTCCGCACTGCGTACCCATGAAGTTGCGGCCTTGCAAAAACCGGTAAGTGAGATCCTGGATGAGATGGTGCGAATGAAAGCGGCCTAACCCAATGTCTTATACCAACGGCGGGAATTATCGACCTGTCGTCAAGTTTCCTTCAGCCTGCGGCGCCACCTCAGCGTGAAGACAGTGGTTGGAGA
The DNA here is from genome assembly GCA_938084065.1 of uncultured Alphaproteobacteria bacterium. Taxonomy (GTDB): domain Bacteria; phylum Pseudomonadota; class Alphaproteobacteria; order Bin95; family Bin95; genus JACKII01. Next base: position 1,237 of record CALKDI010000024.1, on the reverse strand, counting down.
GCAGGAACCGCTGCCGTTGCTATTAGTCCGCGTCCGCCTTTTGATCTTTGGCCTTTTGCTCATTCCGGGCACGCAGAAACTCGGTCAATGACGGGTCTTTGGGGTTGGCCAGAACAATGCGCAGCGACACAAACTGATCGCCGGCCTCGATAGACCGCCGCGCAGGCACGCCCTTGCCGCGCAAGCGCAATTTTGTACCCGTGTTAGAGCCCGCTGGCACGCGCATCGTGACGGGGCCATCGATGGTTGGCACAGTCACCCGATCACCGAGTACGGCCTGGTCCAGGTCGATTGGCAGTTCTGTCAGGATGTTGTTCCCGTCCCGGCGAAACACCGGATGGCTTTCAACGCCGACGGTTACAATGACGTCTCCAACCCGGCCATCACTGCCGACGCGGCCTTGATTCGGCAGGCGCAGTTGCGCGCCGTTCTCCGTTCCAACCGGGATGCGCATGTCGATGTCCCGGCCAGAGGGCAGGTGCAGTCGCTGCGTTCCGCCTTTAAGGGCGACGAGAAACGGCACCTCCATCTGCAATTGCAATGGCTCTGGCCGAGGGGCTTCACCGCCCGCTGCGCTGCCTCCGCCAGGGCGACCGCCTGGGCCGCCGGCAGTGCGCCGGGCGCGCTGGCCGAACATGCCGAAAATTTGCTCGAAGACATCGTCGCCATCCGGCGGTTGCGCACCGCGCCGAAAATGGAATCCGGCATCATCACCCGCGCCACGGCGGAACCCGCCTGGGATGTCTTCCCGCTCGCCGCGGTCATAGGCGGCGCGGCGGTTGGCATCGCTCAAAAGCTCGTAGGCGGCGCTGATATCCTGAAAACGGCGCGCAATAGCCGGGTCATCCGGATTCAAATCCGGATGATACTTTTTCGCCAATTGGCGATAGGCGCGTTTGATCTCGTCGGCGGTCGCGGTTCGCGAAACCGCTAGAACCCCATATGGATCTTGCATAGTGCGGGCCGACCTTCCGGCGCGTTAGGATACAATCCGCCAGTTTCCGGCGGCATCACGGCAAGCTGTACCATAAGCCTGTTGCCGTTCGCCTGCCACGGTAACTGTCGTTTGATATTCTCGGCAGGGTTGGCCCTGATTATCAGTATAGGTTCGCGTCGGCGTGGTGCTGCCGGAGTTGCCGGTATCGGGGTTGCGCCAAGACGTAGGCTCACCTGTCGGCCCATCCTCCAACGCGCGTTGGGTCGTGTGGTATGCCCGTTCTCGATCGCGCTCATCCAA